>JAFMKU010000012.1:35812-49026 GCA_017852795.1 Candidatus Neomicrothrix sp. | reverse complement strand
GCGGCGACTGCTCGACCGGCGGGCGACGGCTCCCACCCATCCGCATGCGCTTCGCCACACCTTCGCAACGCACCTGCTCGACGGTGGAGCGGACCTGCGAGCCGTTCAGGAACTTCTCGGTCACTCCGACCTGGCGACCACCCAGATCTACACACAGGTCAGCCGCGAGCGCCTTCGCGAAGTGCATCGGTCAACGCACCCCCGAGCCTGACCCTCTGGCGAGGTTGCGAACCGGGTGGGGTTCGCTACCGTCGAAAGGGTCAACGACAACCCGCAACTTCCCCGGACATCCATGCGATCTTCGGAGTGAAACGTGCGGCGTTTCGTTATCAAGCCAGTGTCTGTTGTCGGTCGGACAACGATGGTCAACATCCGAACCGTCCTTGTCGCGGTGTTGCCATTAGGCGTCGCGTCGCTGACGGTTGGTTTGTTGGCGGTACCCGCAAGCGCCGGGACGACAGAGGACTTATCTAGGTTGCAGCCCCCGGTTGATGCCGAGGTGGTTGACCCGTTTCGAATGGACCACGGTGATTATGGTCCCGGCAATCGGGGGATCGAATACGCAACACAAACCGGTGATCCTGTTCGCGCCGCAGGGGCTGGCCAGGTGGTGTTTGTCGGAGCGGTGGCCGGAACGGTCTACGTCTCGGTCGATCATGCCGGAGGGTTGCGTAGCGCCTACGGGCCGGTAGCTGGGGTGCGGGTCTCGGTTGGTGATCATGTGGTTGCCGGACAGCAGATCGCCTCCGCGGCATCGGCGTTGCACTTCTCGACACGGATCGACGGGGTCTACGTTGACCCGGCATCGCTGTTTGGGTCGCCCCGGGTGGACGTGCGGCTTGCTCCGCACGACCTCGATACCGACCGTCATCATCTGGCGGCGGTGGCGCTAGGGGAGCGCCTGGCCCTGTTCGACATCGAGTTCGGACGAAAGCCCAACTCGGGGCAGGCTTGGCCGTTGGCGGCGACCGTGATGCGGGCAATCGCCGGCCCGCTTGACCCGCGAAACACCTTCGAGGATCTCGACCGGGTCGCTCAGGTCGCGGTGGCTCTCGGAGGTGAACTTCCTGCTGCGGAGATGCTGGACCGGGTGGTTGCTACGGCCGAACAGCTGGTGTTCACGCAAACGTGTACCAGCCCGGCTGAGGCGTCGGTGGTTGGTGAACCCGCCGAACGCCGGTTGGCGGTGATGGTTGACGGGCTTGGTTCGAACTCGATCAGTGTGGGTATCGACCAGGAACTCGGTTTGGATCGGCTCGGTTACGAACCGTTCGACGTCTTTCGGTTTAGCTACGCCGGCGGGGTTGTACCGAGGCGCGCAACCACCGATCACCGAACCGGACCGTCGGGCATCGAGTCAGTCCCGCAACGCGACTACGGCTCCTTCGATACCTTCCAAACGATCGGCCAAAGCAGCGAGAAGCTCAGCCGCCTGCTGCGGGCGCTGCGTGCTGCCCACCCAGATGTGGTAATCGACGTTTATGGATACAGCCTGGGTGGCGTTGTGGTTCGCCACGCGGTGGCCGAGGTTGAAGCGGAGGTGGATCTTGGTGCAGTGGTCACGATTGGTTCCCCGCATTCTGGTGTGCCAGCCGCGTCGTTCGCGAAGGCGATGCTGTCGTCCTCCGAGGTTTCGCTGGTCGATGGACTGATCAGCTCCGACGGATGGAAACTCCTGACATCGTCGGTAGTCGCCGATCTCTCCGAGGTGGGTTTCGCCGGTTTGACCCGAAACCTTGCGTTTCCCGACACGGTCAACGCGCTGACGATCGGTGGACGATCCGATCTGGTGGTTCCGGGCACCCTGGCCGATGCCCCGGGAGCCCAGCATGTGATGGTGGGCGACACGTTTGATGCCGCCAGCCATCAAAACCTTCCGAGAATGTCTGAGACCCACACGGCAATCCGGTTGGCGTTGGCTGGCTTACCACCGGTCTGTCGTTCGCTGAGCGACCGGGTTCTTGACCGGATCGTTCCCGAACTGATCGTCGGCTTGGAGCGGGCCGCCACGGTGGGAATGGTCGTCGTCGGGTAGGGATAATTCTCGGTACGGGTCGGCGCGACAACAATCCTCTGCCCCCGATAGGCTTTGCGATGGCCGTTCGCGGTCCCTCTCGTGCCCAAACCGGACACGGTGGAAAGTTGTTGGGTTCGGCCTTACCCGGTCGCTTCGGCGTCCGGCCTGAACCGCACTAACCGGGAGAACACACTCATGGCTGTCATTTCGATGAAGCAACTGTTGGAAGCTGGGGTCCATTTCGGCCACCAGACCCGCCGCTGGAACCCCAAGATGAAGCGTTTCATCCATGGTGAGCGCAGCGGCATCCACATTGTTGACCTGCACCAGACGTTGGCCCATCTTGAAGCCTCGTATGTGTTTGTGCGGGATCTGGTCGCCGACGGTGGAACGGTGCTGTTCATCGGCACCAAGAAACAGGCCCAGGAGTCCATCCAGTCGTACGCCGAACGCTGCAACATGCCCTACATCAACGAGCGCTGGCTCGGCGGCATGCTGACCAACCACCAGACCATCTCGAAGCGTGTCAGCAAGATGCAGGACTATCGCCGGATGCGTGACAGCGGTGAGTTCGAAGCCATGCCGAAGAAAGAAGCGTTGATGATCAGCCGGGAGCTCGAAAAGCTTGAGCGCAACCTCGGTGGTATCCGCGACATGACCAAACTTCCTTCCGCAGTGTTCATCTTGGACACCAAAAAGGAACACATCGCGGTGACCGAAGCACGCAAGTGCGGCATCCCGATCGTGGCCGTGGTCGACACCAACTGCGACCCTGACCTCGTTGATTTCGCCATTCCCGGCAACGACGACGCGATTCGCGCCGGTGAACTCATGAGCCGTGTCATCTCCGACGCAGTGCTTGAAGGGCGCTTTATCCGCTCCAAGAAGGCAGAGGTCGCGGGCGAATCCCCGACCCAACGCAACGTGCTTGAAGAAGCCGAAGTCGCCGAGCAGCAGGCCCAGGCCCGCGCTGCCGCTGCGGTTGAAGCCGCTGCACGCGAAGCTCGCATGACCGAAGCTCCGGCCGAGACCGAGCCAGCCGCGGTGAGCGAAGAAGTCGCCAGCGACGCGTCGACCGACGAAGCTGACGAGTCCTGAACTACCTCTGATCGCTAAGGAGAGAACCGATGACGATTACTGCCAAAGACGTAAAGGCGCTGCGCGACGCCACCGGCGCCGGAATGATGGACGCCAAGAAAGCCCTGACCGATTGCGACGGCGACATGGAAGCGGCGACCCAGCTGCTTCGCGAGAAGGGTCTTGCCAAGGCTGCGGCGCGCTCTGATCGTGAAAACGCTGAAGGAACGATCGCGGTTGTCGAAGGCGACGGTGTCGCAGCGATTGTCCAGATCAAGACCGAAACCGACTTCTCGGCCAAAAACGAGGCGGTGACGTCGCTGGCGGAGTCACTGGCTCAGGCGGTTCTCGCCGACGGCCCGTCGGCGGTGGACGCTCACCAGAGCGCGCTAGAGGACTTGCAGGTCACCATCAAAGAAAACATTGCGCTCGGCACGGTCGAACGCATCGAGGCCGCTCCCGGCAACATTCTCGACACCTACCTGCATCGCCAGGACGGTCGCGGTGTGAACGCAGTGGTGGTTGAGGCCGCAGGCGTGAGCCAAGAAGACCTTCACGCAGTGGCGTTGCACATTGCCTTTGCTCGACCGGAGTACTTGAGCGCCGATCAGGTTCCCGCTGAAGAAGTTGAACGTGAACGGGTTGCGCTGCTGGAGATCACCAAAGCCGAAGGCAAGCCGGAAGCTTCTTGGGACAAGATCGTTGACGGCAGGCTCCGTGGGTGGTTCAGTGAGCGGGTGCTTCTGGAACAAGGACTCAACGGTGAGAAGACCGCGGTCAAGGACAGTCTTAGCGGTGGTTCTATTGCCCGCTTCGTCCAGGTCGTGATTGGCGGCTGACCCGGTGGAGAACGGCCAAGCGACCCGGGGGAGTGAGAAGGCCCGCTGGGACCGCGTTCTCCTCAAGTTGTCCGGTGAGGCCTTTGCTGGCCCCTTGGAGCACGGAATCCATGGTCCGACGGTCCGCCGGATCGCCGAAGACATTGTGTCCGCCGCCCGCCAGTTTGATGTGGACATTGCGGTCGTGGTCGGTGCCGGAAATATCTGGCGTGGGATCCACGGCGCGGGTGAAGGCATGGACCGGGCGCAGGCTGACTACATGGGGATGCTGGCCACGGTCATGAACGCGCTGGCCTTGCAGGACACGCTCGAGCAACTCGGTCAACCAACCCGGGTGCAGTCGGCGATCCAAATGCACCAGATCGCCGAGCCCTACATTCGTCGCCGGGCCACCCGGCACCTCGAAAAGGGTCGAGTGGTGATCTTCGGTGCGGGCACCGGCAATCCGTTTTTCACGACCGACACCACCGCGGCGCTGCGGGCGGTTGAAATTGAGGCGGGTGTCGTTCTCAAAGGCACCCATGGTGGTGTGGACGGGATCTACACCGCTGATCCGCGCACGAACCCTGACGCCACCAAGCTCGAGCACACCTCGTACATGCGGGTACTCAACGAGGGTCTACGGGTGATGGACTCAACCGCCATCACCCTCTGCATGGAAAACGACCTGCCGATCGTCGTCTTTGACCTGATGGGCGAAGGTAGTTTCGCGGCGTTGCTCCGGGGTGACTCGGTTGGCACGCTAGTTAACGGCGAGGATTAGGTCGTGAGCAGCGAAGACATCGAACTGGTACTTCTCGAAGCGGAAGAGAAGATGGAAGCGGCGATTGCCCACACGCGCCGCGAGTTCTCCAGTGTCCGGACTGGTCGTGCCTCGTCGGCGCTGGTTGAGCGACTGTCGGTTACCGCCTATGGGGTTGAGATGCGCATGCAGGAGCTGGCCAGTTTTTCGGTTCCTGAAGCCCGGCAGTTGATCGTCACCCCGCACGACGCTGGCAACCTGGACGTCATCGAGAAGGCGATTGTCAACTCCAACTTGGGGCTGAGCCCCAGCAATGATGGTCGGATCATCCGGCTCAATTTTCCTCCGCTGACCGAAGAACGTCGCCGCGATTTGGTTCGGGTGGTCGGTTCGATGGCCGAAGATGGCAAGCAGCGGGTGAACGGTGTTCGCCGCCAATCGCGCAAAGAACTCGATGATCTCGCTAACGACGGGGGCGTCTCGAAAGACGACGTGGCGAGGGCTGAAAGTGGCCTTGACGCGCTCAAGGACCGGTTCATTGGCATGATTGATGTTGTTCAGGCCGAGAAGGAAGAAGAACTCCTCGAGGTGTGAGTTGGGGAAAGCCATCTCTGGCTGCTGTTCCCCTGCTGATGTGGAAGGACGAAATCAATGAGTGATCAGTCAAACGAAAACGAGGGGATCGGTGCACCACGGTTCGACGGTCCTCCCGCGGAAGATTTCTCTGCTCCTGGCCGTTCGGTGTTCGGTGATGATGTGTCGTTCGATGATGACGACGACGCCATCCCGCATTGGAGCGAACCGGCAACGGGGGCAGTGCCTCAGGTAGGGGCCGGTGCGGGGATCGCCTTCGAACCCAGCTCGGGTCCTGAAGTGTCGGCACCGCCAGCCGGTGGTGACACTTGGGCTGCCGATCCTGGCTCGCCGCGATGGGCCAACGATCCGGTGGACCACGTCATCGAAGACTCACCAGCCGACTCCTCGTTCGATGCTGAATCGGACGCCGCGGCCGGGTTCTTTGAGTTCGATGAAACCTCGACCCCGTCGCAACCGCTTCGGGTTGGACGGGTAGAAGCGGTACCTGATCTGTCAGGAGAAACCGATTTGAGTCAACTTGCTCCGCTGGTTGGTGCCGGAAGTGACCGGGACATGACCAGCGCGGTGGCGGTCGGGGTTGGCCTCGCCGTGGTGTTCCTGCTGGCGATGGCGGTCGGCCCGGCGTTGGCGCTGGCCGTGGTTGTGGTGGCGTTGACGTTGGCCGCGGTGGAGTTCTTCACCGCGGTTCGGGTTGCCGGCAACCACCCGGCGGTGCTGCTGGGTTTGACCACGGTGCTGATGATGCCGTTGGCGGTGTACTGGCGTGGCGAGGCCGCATTGGTATTGGTGACGATCCTGGCCATCGTTTTTGGCTCGCTGTGGTACGTAACCGGCGTTGGTGCGGAAGGAATGCTTCGAGGGTTGGCGACCACCATCCTCGGTGTTGTCTACATCGGGGTTTTGGGCAGCTTTGCCGCACTGATGCTTTCGGTCGATACCTACGGAACGGGTCTGCTGACCACCGCCATCATTTTGACCGTCGCCTACGACACCGGTGGTCTGGTGTTTGGCAAATTGATCGGTCGAACCCCACTGTCCCCGGCCAGCCCCAACAAAACCATTGAAGGGCTGATGGGCGGTATGGGCTGCACCATTGGTGTGGCACTCCTGCTTGGAATTATGGGTCAACCAGCCCCGATCGCCGGTAACGTTTTCGCCGGAAGCGGGTTCAGCAGCATGTTTGTGATCGGGCTGGTGGTGGCGCTCATCGCCCCGATCGGTGATCTGGCCGAGTCGCAGCTCAAACGCGATCTCAAGATCAAAGACATGGGAACCATCCTCCCCGGCCACGGTGGCCTACTTGATCGGTTCGACAGCATGCTGTTTGTGTTGCCTACGGTCTGGTACGCCGCCAACGCGCTTGTGTTGAACTGAACGTCGCCATGACCATTCCGGTCGCGGTTCTGGGGTCGACTGGCTCGATCGGGACGCAGACGCTTGACATTGTGCGCCGCTTCCCGGACCGCTACCGCATTTCGGCGTTGGGGGTCGGCAGTTCCCGCGAGGTCATAGCTCAGGCAATCGAGTTCCGACCGGACGTGGTCGCAGTTGCTGATCCGGTCGCGGCTGAAGCAATCAGAAGCGACCTGCCTTCCGGCGTCGAGCTTCTGGTCGGCGACGATTCGATGGCTACCGCGGCCGAGTCCGGTGATGTTGTCATCAACGGGGTGGTTGGTTTCGCGGGCCTGCCCGTCACCTTGGCCGCGCTCAGCGGAGGGCGCCGGTTGGGGTTAGCCAACAAAGAATCGTTGATCGCCGCGGGGCCGGTGGTTCGGCGAGTATGGGAGGCGTCCGGGGCTGAGTTGATCCCGGTCGATAGCGAACACTGCGCCATCCACCAATGCCTGCGTTCCAACGAGATCCGCGGTCGGGTCACGTCCAAGGATCAGGTTTCGTCGCTGGTGTTGACCGCGAGCGGAGGTCCGTTTCGTGGCCGTTCTACCGACGAACTCCATGCCGTGACCGTCGAGGACGCACTATCCCACCCAACCTGGGCGATGGGTCCCAAAATCACTGTCGATTCCAGCACGCTGATGAACAAAGGGCTTGAAGTCATCGAAGCTCACGAGTTGTTCGGGGTCGACTTTGACGACATCGAGGTCGTGGTGCACCCACAGTCGATCATCCATTCGATGGTCACGTTCGACGACGGCGCCACCATCGCTCAACTGTCTCAGCCGGACATGCGGTTGTGTATCGGCTACGCCTTGGCTTACCCGAACCGACTTGACGAGCCGTTTGGTGCCATCGACTGGGCGTCACTTTCGCGGCTGGATTTCCACCCTCCCGACCGGGAAGCGTTCCCTTGTTTGGAACTGGCCTACGCCGCTGGCCGCAGCGGTGAAACGGCACCGGCCTGGTTGAGTGCCGCCAACGAGGTCGCGGTAGAAGCCTTTTTGGCCGGTTCGCTTCGCTGGGTGGAGATCGCTGCGGTTGTTGATGAGGCGCTCCAACAGTGGCCGGGTCTGGTTGCTGACAGCGTGGAGGCGGTCCTTGACGCCGACCGTGAAGCCCGTCTGGTCGCGTCGTCGATTGTTTCGACCAGAATGGGGACATGACCTCCGAGTCAGAGCGAAGCGGCAAGTTGGCTTCGGACGCCGAGGAGGCGTCCGGATCATCCGATGTTGGCGGGCCGCTGCTACTCGGGTTGCTGATCCTCATTCTGGGTCTCTTTGCCGGGTGGGGTTGGGCCGTTTTTGTTCTGGCGTTGCTGGTGATGATCTTCATGCACGAACTTGGCCATTACCTCACGGCTCGGCTCACCGGAATGAAAGTCACCGAGTTCTTCTTAGGGTTTGGCCCCCGCCTCTGGTCGATTCGTCGAGGTGACACCGAATACGGTCTGAAAGCGGTTCCTGCCGGGGCCTATGTCCGTATCGTCGGTATGAACAATCTCGACGAGATCACACCCGGCGATGAAGGTGTTACCTACCGATCCAAGTCCTACCCGCGTCGCATGTTGGTGGTTTCGGCAGGTTCACTAATGCATTTTCTGATGGCGATCGGCCTGTTTGCTTTGTCCGGGTTGGTCTACGGAGTCGTTGACGACCCTGACGCCTGGTCGGTGCGGGCCGTTTCCTCGATGAGTGCTGCTGAGGAACTCGGGATCGAACCCGGTGACCAGATCGTGAGCGTGGCCGGGGTGTCAACCCGTGCGTTCCCTCGGTTCGGAGAAACGGTGAAAGAACTCGCCGGTGAGGCAGTGGCCGTTACCTGGGAGCGCGACGGCGAAACGTATTCCGATGTCGTAACGATCGGGATGCGGCTCAACGAACTCGGGGCCGCAGGTTTCGATGGTTTGCTGCCCGGTGACCGGATCCTGGCGATCGACGGTCTCCGCATGGACACCTTCTCCGATGTGGAAACGTTCGTCAGTGGCCAAGGCCAGCAACCGTTTACGGTGACCATCGACCCGGTCGGTGGTGGACCAACTCGCGACATCGCTGACGTGACCGCCACCAGGCTCCCAGGTTCGGATTCTTTCGACGGCTTTTTCGGTATCGGACGGCAAGCACAGTTGACCCGCCTCGGCCCGTTGGCTTCGCTTCGCTGGGGTGGTGAACAGTTCGTTGATGTCCTGCGGTTGTCCGGTGAGGGTCTGGTGCGGTTCTTCAGCCCCTCGTCGCTGGGGAGTTTCGTGTCGGACTCGCTACGAGGCGGGGAGAATACGACCGCTTCTTCAGATGCCCAACAGCGTCAAGCGGCCAGCCTCGACCAGGGATCGGACAACCTCGACGAGGGACGGATCATGTCGATCTATGGGGCGGCACGGCTGGGGGCCAACGCCTCGTTCGACGGGCAGATTCTGCTGCTGGCGGCGTTGAACGTCTTTATCGGGGTGTTCAATCTGTTGCCGTTGCCACCCCTTGACGGTGGTCATGTGGCGATTGGTACGTACGAACGTCTGCGGTCGCGTCGTGGTGTCCGCTACGAAGTGGACTACAACCGGATCCTTCCGTTGACCTACGCAGTGTTCGTGTTCTTGATGATGCTCGGTGTCTTGGCTTTGGTCCGCGATGTTCTTGATCCGATCACGCTCGGCTAATCCGACCGAGACCAACCAGCGGTAGGTTGTCACCGTGGAGTTCTCGCATAGCTTTCCCCGCCGACCGACCCGTCAGATCATGGTGGGCAACGTTCCGGTGGGTGGTGGAGCACCGATTTCGGTGCAGTCCATGACCATCACCAAAACCGCTGACCATGAAGCGACGCTGCAACAGATCTACGCGTTAGCTGCGGCCGGGTGCGACATCGTCCGCTGCACCTGCAACGAACCCGAAGCGGCCGAGGGGCTGGCCCGGATCGTTCCGCGGTCTCCGGTTCCGATCGTTGCCGACATTCACCACCAATACCGCCGGGCGTTGGAAGCTTTGGAAGCCGGTGTGCATTGTCTGCGTCTAAACCCGGGCAATATTCGCAACCCGGAACACATCAAGCTGGTGGCCCGCGAAGCCAAAGACCGGCAGGTGCCGATCCGCATCGGGGTCAACGGCGGGTCGCTGCATCCCGACCTGTACAAGCGTCACGGTGGGCGGGTCACCCCGGAAGCGCTCGTCGAATCGGCCCTTCAGGAGATTGCCTACTTTGAGGAAGTCGATTTCGACCTCATCAAAATCTCCGTGAAAGCCTCCAGCGTGCCGTTGATGATCGAGGCGTACCGTCAACTAGCCGAAGTCACCGATCACCCGTTGCACCTTGGTGTGACCGAGGCGGGACCTCCTCCGGTGGGGACGTTGAAAGCCACCGCGGGGATCGCCACGTTGCTGGCCGAAGGCATTGGCGACACGATCCGTTATTCGTTGACCGCGGACCCGGTTGAGGAAGCTCGGGCCGGGCGGCAACTGTTGGAGATCCTTGGCCTGCGTGAACGCAAAAACGTTGATTTGATCGCCTGCCCGAGTTGTGGTCGGGCCGAAGTTGACGTTTTCACGGTCGCTCAGCAGGCCATGGAGGCGTTCGGTGAGCGGGAGATTCCGTTGCAGGTGGCGGTCATGGGCTGCGTTGTCAACGGACCAGGTGAGGCCCGCGATGCGGACCTGGGGATTGCCGCGGGGAACCGCCGGGGGCATTTGTTTGTCAAAGGTGAGAACGTCATGGTGGTGGCCGAAGACGAGATGGTGGACACGCTGGTCGAATGGGCCGAGTTCATTCATGAGCACGGAGCCGACGCCGCACTTGAGCGGGCCAAGTCAACGAAGGACGCTGCTCGTCGAGCCGCCGAAGAGGATCGTGACCGCAACCTTCACGAACGCGGCGATGACGCGAACGAATCCGAGGCGATCATCAGCGAGATTCGTCGGTCCGGCGGCTGAGCGAACGCACTTTCTGGGTTCCCGCTGCTAGCCTTCGGGTATCGTTCTTCAGCCGGTTTCGGATGAGGCGTGGCCGTTGGCCACGCCTTTCTTAGTTCTTTGGGCCGGTTGTTGCCGGTGAGAGCTTGACCACGAGCAGGTTTTTCCTGCTCTCGATCGTTTGAAAGGAGTTTCCATGGCCGTTGTTGACCGAGTTCGTGACCTGGTTGCTCCGATCGTGGCTGACGCCGGCGCCGAACTGTACGACATTGAGTTCACCGGGGGAGTGCTTCGCTTGCTGGTCGACCAGCCCGGTGGGATCCCGATCGAAGTGATCCGGACGATCGCTAAAGCAACCGGTCGGGTGCTCGACGAGGCCGACCCGATCTCGAGCCGCTACACCCTCGAGGTTTCGAGTCCGGGGCTGGAACGCCCGTTGCGTACCCCCGCCCATTTCGAGCAAGCCATCGGCAAGCTCGTGTCGGTCAAAACCGTCGTAGATGTCGACGGTGAGCGCCGGTTCAGCGGCACCTTGGTGGGTGCCGACGAGGGAGGATTCGTCCTCGGAATCGATGGCGCAACCAGATCCTTTGCCTACGACGACGTGTCAAAGGCCCGCACCGTCTTCGAATGGGGTCCCAATCCCAAACCGAAGTCGGGTGCAAATCGCCCCAAGAAGGAGGCTCACTGATGAACCCGGAAATTATGGAAGCTCTGCAAGCATTGGCTGCGGATCGAGGCATTTCGGTAGACGCCCTGTTCGCGGCGTTGGCCGATGCCTTGGAGCATGCCTACAAGCGGATGCCCGACGCTCATGAAGAAGCTTGGGTGACGATTGATCCCGACACCATGGAGTTCCGGGTCTTCACCCAGGACTATGAAGATGGTGAACCGGTTGGCGAAGAGTACGAGGTAACTCCCGACAACTTCGGCCGCATCGCCGCGCAAACGGCTCGTCAGGTTATGACGCAGCGCATTCGTGAAGCGGAACGTGAACTCAAATACGAGGAATACGCCGGTCGTGAAGGTGACATTGTCACCGGCATGATCCAGCAGACCGATTCCCGCTACACCCTCCTTGATTTGGGGCGGGTTGAGGCGTTGCTGCCGCAGGCGGAGCAGGTTCCCTTCGAACGTCCCGATTCCAACGCCAGAATCAAGGCGTACATCGTCGAGGTTCGCAAAACCGCCAAGGGGCCGCAGATCGTGGTTAGCCGTACCCACCCGGGTCTGGTGAAACGACTGTTCGAGCTGGAAGTCCCTGAAATTGCGGATGGGATCGTGGAAATCAAGGGTTGTGCCCGCGAACCGGGTCACCGCACCAAGATCGCTGTCTGGTCGAACGATGTGAACGTCGATCCGGTTGGCGCCTGCGTCGGTGCTCGAGGGGCTCGAGTCCGTCAGGTCGTGAACGAGTTGCGGGGCGAAAAGATCGACATCGTCCCGTTCGATGAGGACCTTCAGGAATTCGTCACCCGGGCGTTGAGCCCGGCCAAGGTGACCGAGGTTCGTCCCAACCACGAAACCGGTGATTGTGACGTGATCGTCCCCGATTTCCAGTTGTCGCTGGCGATCGGCAAGGAAGGCCAGAACGCTCGTCTTGCCTCCCGTCTGACCGGTTGGGGCATCAACATCAAGTCGGAAACGCAGTTTGCCGAAGAGCAGGCTTACGGCGACATTGAATGGGCAGCCGGTGAATGGGTTGTCGATACCGAAACCGGCCAGAACATGTGGCATCCCGCCGATGGCAGCGACCCGATTTCCGAAGCTGACTATCTGGCTTCGCAAAATGACAGTTCGGCCAGCGACGACGCGGCTGAGGTTGCCTCAGAGCCCACGGCTGAGGTGGTCAACGATGAGGCCGCCGCCGATGAGGCCGAACCGGTCAGCGAATCGTCGGACGACGCTTCCGAAGAGGAGTAGTTGTCGGGGCGTGCCGGTCCGAACCTGCGTTGGGTGTCGTCAGCGCCGCGATGCGGCCGATTTGGTGCGGGTTCGCGTCGCTGATGGAGAGTTCCAGACTGGTCCTGGCCCGGGCCGTGGGGCCTGGGTTGGCCCCGCGGTGGGCTGTCTCAACCGTGCAGTGGAGACCGGGTCGCTGGTACGGGCGCTGAGAACCGGTGCAGATGCTTCGGTAATCGCTAGGCTTGTGGTTTCGTGGCCTCATGAGTTGCCCGCGTGTCCGCACGGGGGAGTATGAGGCCACCTGTGACGCATCTTGTGTCGCAGTTCACCTAAACGGTTCCGGGCACCGGATGGTGCAAGGACCCAGAAGGGCAATCGTCACACGTGCCATCCAATATCCGCGTCTATGAACTCGCACGAGAGTTGGGCCTCACCAACAAAGAGACCCTTGATCTCGCCGAGTCTCTGGGGATCGGCGCACGTAGCCACTCGTCCAGCATTGTTGAGGCGCAAGCCGACCGTGTCCGCCGTAAGGCTGAGCGCGAAGGCATGGTTCGAGATGAGCAGCCCCCCGAACCTGAACCAGAAAAGAAACCGGCTAAGAAAGCCGCCAAAAAGGTAGCGAAGAAGGTCGCGAAGAAGGCGGCCAAGAAGGCACCGGCGAAGGCCGCCGAAAGCGAACCGGTAGACGCGCCTGAACCGGTAGCGGAACCGGTCGAGGTCGTTCCGGCCGAGTCTCCGACCGT
>JAFMKU010000012.1:8481-35802 GCA_017852795.1 Candidatus Neomicrothrix sp. | reverse complement strand
TGCCTCTGGACGATGTGATCGCTGGCATCTCTGCTCCGACCGTCGAAGATCCGGCCCCGGCTGCCAAACCGGCGTCGACCACCCGCCGGGTGATCTCTTCAAGTGGACGTGCCGCTCCGGCTAAGCGTCCTAGCGAACCCGCGTCTGCGGAGGCACCTGCTGCGGCCCCCGTGGTCAAAAAGGTCGTCAAGAAGGTTGTCAAAAAGGTTGTGAAGAAGGCGGTTGCTCCGGGCGAAAGTGCCCCGATGTCCGGTTCGGGTAAACCGATCCCGCCTCCTCCCATGTCGAAGTCGGGCAAAGCGATTCCGCCTCCTCCGGGTGGACGCCCCCGGCCGGGTGGCCCCGGTAGTCCGGGTGGCCCGATGCCTGGTCGTCGGTCAAGCGGACCCCGTGATTCGGTTCCGGGTGCCGGCGCTCCCCCTGGTGGCCGTGGTGGCCCTGGCGGCCCTGGTGGTCCTGGTGGCCGTGGTGGCCCTGGTGGTCCTGGTGGCCGCGGTGGTCCTGGTGGCCCGCGCCCGGCCCGGCGTAAAGGTCGTCGCCGTCGGACCCGTGAAGAACTGCAACCGATGGACGCACCGTCGTTTACGCCGGTCGACGCCCCGGTACCTCAGGGTGTCATTGTTGTGGAGCGGGCATCTACCGCGTTGGATCTCGGCCCGAAAGTCAACCGTACGGCCGCCGACGTCATTCGTTTCCTGATGCAAGCCGGCGAGATGGTGACGGCAACCCAGTCGTTGTCCGATGACATGATCGAACTGTTCGCGGCCGAAGTCGGTGCCGAAATCCGTCTCGTTGATCCCGGCGAAGAACAAGAAGTTGAGCTTCAGAAACTTCTGCAACTCGACGACGACGATCAAAGCGCCCCGGTCCGCCCGCCGGTAGTGACGATCATGGGCCACGTGGACCACGGCAAGACCTTGCTTCTGGACCGCATCCGTAACTCAACGGTGATCGAAGGCGAAGCCGGTGGGATTACCCAACACATCGGGGCCTACCAGATTGAACGAGATGGTCAGGCCATCACCTTCATCGACACTCCGGGCCACGAGGCGTTCACGGCGATGCGAGCCCGCGGCGCCGAGTCGACCGACATCGTGATCCTTATGGTTGCCGCCGATGACGGTGTGATGCCGCAGACCATCGAGGCCATCAACCACGCCAAAGCGGCCGAAGTCCCGATTCTGGTGGCGGTCAACAAAATTGACCGTGACAACGCCGATCCTGACAAGGCCATTGCTGGGGTTGCCGAGCACGGATTAGTGCCCGAAGAGTGGGGTGGCGACACGATTTTCCAACGCATCTCGGCGTTGCAGGGCACCGGCATCGACGAGTTGCTCGACCAGTTGCTGGTCCTTGCCGAAATGGAAGACTTGCGGGCGAGCCCCGAGGGTCGAGCTCAGGGTGTGGTGCTCGAATCGAACCTGGACATTGGCCGGGGTCCGGTTGCCACCGTGTTGGTCCAGCGAGGCACGCTACGGGTCGGCGACCCGATGGTGGCTGGCGCAGCCTGGGGCCGGGTACGGGCCCTGATCAACGATCAGGGCGAGAACGTGACCGAAGCCGGACCCTCAACCCCGGTGCAGGTTCTTGGCCTGTCTGAAGTCGCCGGTGCCGGTCATGACTTCGTGGTTGCTCCGAGCGACAAGCTCGCAGGTCGGGTCGCTTCTACCCGTGAACACTGGCAGCGGCAGTCAAGTCTGGGCCGGGAAGCACATGCGTTGGCTGGTGGCGCCAAGCTCGAAGATATTTTCGAACAGATCCAGCGTGGCGAGGCAGCAACGTTGAACCTGATTGTCAAAGCCGACGTGAACGGTTCGCTGGAAGCGGTTACCGAAAGCCTTCGCAAGCTCGAACGCGACGAAGTCAAGATCGGGTTTGTGCATCGCGGGGTGGGCGGGATGACCGAGAACGATATTCAGCTGGCTGCGACCGCGAACGCCACCATCATCGGCTTCAACGTGCGACCCGATCGCAAAGCCCGCGAGTTGGCCAGCAACGAAAAGGTCGAGATTCGTACTTACGAGATCATCTACAAACTGCTCGAGGACGTCGAGTCGGCCATGGTCGGCATGCTCGCTCCCGAGTACGAAGAGGTGGTTACTGGCGACGCCGAAGTGCGCGAGATCTTCAGCGTTCCCCGCATCGGCAAAATCGCTGGTTGTTACGTGCTCAACGGGGTCATCACCCGCAACTCCAAGGTGCGGTTCCTGCGCGAGGGGACGATCATCTGGAAGGGCACGGTGCAGTCCCTCAAGCGTTTCAAGGACGACGCCCGCGAAGTGGCCGCCGGTTACGAATGTGGTATCGGCCTGTCCGACTTCCAGGATCTCAAGGAAGGCGACATCATCGAAACCTACGAGGAACGCGAGATCGAGCGGACGCTCGACTCTTGATAGCCGTCATCGGCTGATGACGGGAGGTTTGTCGTGAAGCGTGGACGGAGTCGTCACAACCGGCGTGGCCCTGAAGGGACCCGCACCGCCCGGGTCGGTGAACTGATCCGCCGGGTGGTGGCTAGCGAACTCGAACAGGTTGACGATGAGCGTCTCGAACTCGTTTCGCTCACGGGAGTTGACGTCGACCGTGACCTGCACCGGGCAGTGGTCTGGTTCACGACCTTTGACCGCGATGACGACCCAGAAATTGCGGAGGCGTTCGACGAACTCAAGGGTCGGCTTCGTCACGAGGTCAGCATCCAAACTCGGCTGCGACGAGCACCGGAGCTGGAGTTTCGCGCCGACACCACGCTGCGAGCGGCGGAACGGATCGAGGAGCTGCTGCGTGCACCTCGGCCGGTAGCGGAGGAAGATGATGGGGAAGCGGACGGCTGAGGCCGCCGGGCCGAACGGGGTGGTCGTGATCGACAAACCTGCCGGCTGGACGAGTCACGACGTTGTCGCCAAGAGCCGGGGGGTGCTGGGGACCCGCAAAGTCGGTCATTCAGGGACCCTTGATCCGGATGCCACCGGAGTGCTGGTGCTCGGGGTGGGCAGCGCCACCCGACTGCTGCGGTATTTGACCGAACTCCCAAAAAGTTACGAAGGCGAGATCGTGCTGGGGGTCGAAACCTCCACCCTTGATGCGGCCGGTGAAATCACCGCCCGCCACGACATGAGCCAGGTAACCGATGCGCAGGTTGTCTCCGCCGCCGCAGAGTTGACCGGAGACCTGATGCAGGTCCCACCGATGGTGTCGGCGCTCAAAGTCGACGGGCGGCGCCTCCATGAACTGGCCCGGGAAGGCATCGAAATCGAACGGAAACCTCGGCCGGTGCGGGTTGATCGGTTCGATGTTGAACCGATCGAGCCCGGATTGTGGCGGTGCTGGGTGGATTGTTCCTCAGGTACCTACATTCGGTCGTTAGCTGCCGATCTCGGTGCTGCGCTCGGGGGTGGAGCCCATCTTCGCTCCCTGCGTCGAACCTCGGTCGGGGGTTTCGATGAGTCCCAAGCCGGTTCGATCGAGAATCCGACGCTGCTTGACGTATCCGCCGCGGTGGCCCACCTTGAACGCTGCGTGGTGGACGAAGCGACCGCGTTGGCGGTTGGCCACGGCCGAGTTCTTCCCCTTGAGCTGTTAGGGGTCAGCGGCCCCGGACCCTACGCCGTGCACGATCAGGACGGGAACCTGCTGGCGGTGTACGAAACGCACCCCAAGGGCAGCAAGCCGTCTGTCGTGGTTGCCCGGTAGATTCTTTGGCGAGAGAGCTGACCTGATGCCGATGAAACTCCTTCACGACCGAATCGATCAACTCCCCGACGGCGTCGCGGTGGCTGCGACCATCGGGGTGTTCGACGGCGTTCATGTGGGGCATCAGCAGGTGCTTGCTCAGGTACGTGCCGCCGCCGAACGACTGAAAGTTGCCTCGGCGGTGGTGACCTTCAGCGATCACCCCGCCCACGTGGTTCGCCCCGAGAACGCCCCGTTGTTGCTGACGACTTTGGATCAAAAACTCGAGCTGATCGAGGCTCAGGGGATCGACTACGTCTACCTGATCGCCTTCGACCGGGAACGGGCCGACACCCCGCCGGAAACGTTCGTGGAGCAGGTGTTTGTCGATGCTCTTCACGCTCAGGCCATCGTGGTCGGTGAAGATTTTCATTTCGGTGCTGGTCGGTCCGGCAGTGTCGACGCGTTGGTGGAAATGGGTCAACGGTGGGACTTCGAGGTCCATCCGTTGGCGCTGATCCGTCATCGCCAAGATGCCCGAGAACCGGTTTCGAGTACCAAAATCCGGCGGGCGTTGGCCGGCGGCGAAGTTGAGCGTGCTGCGGCGATGCTGGGACGACCCTTTGAGGTTCGCGGTGTGGTGCAGGCTGGCGACCAACGGGGGCGGTCGATTGGCTTTCCCACCGCAAACATTCCGGTGCCGAAATACATGGCGTGGCCCGCTGACGCGGTCTACGCCGGGTGGTGTCGCCGGGCAGACGGTTCGCTGCATCCCTGCGCGATCAACGTCGGCCGGCGCCCCACGTTCTATGAACACGCCGAACAGTCGCTGCTCGAAGCCCACCTGATCGATTTCGACGGTGACTTGTACGGTGAAGAGGTGTCGGTGTCGTTCTCGCACTTTCTGCGGAGCGAACGAAAGTTCAACGGGATCGATCAGCTCGCAGCCCAGCTTGCCGACGATATTGACGATGCCCGCCAGCTGCTGGTGGCGAGCGGCACCGAAACCACAGGGGATGCTTGATGTTTACCGGATTGGTTGAAGAAGTCGGGACGATACGTTCGGTTGTACCGGCCGGGGGTGGAGCGCGAGTAGAGATTGCGGCGTCGCTGGTGCTCGACGATGTGGAGATGGGCGCGTCGATCGCGGTCAACGGATGCTGCCTGACGGTGGTCGCTTGGGGCGATGACTGGTGGGCGGCCGACGCGGTTCCTGAAACACTTGAGCGAACCAATCTGGGGATGTTGACCACTGGCGATCCGGTCAACCTCGAGCGTCCGCTGGCAGCCAATGGGCGTTACGGCGGTCATGTCGTGCAGGGCCACGTTGACGGGACCGGCACGGTGCTCAACGTCGAACAGCTCGAAGATTCGTCCTGGTTCTTCACCTTCTCCCTTTCGGATTCGTTGGCACCGTTTGTGGTGGAGAAAGGCTCGATTGCGGTGGATGGGATCAGCTTGACCGTCGCCGCGGTCACCGATCAGACGTTTTCGATCGCCATCATTCCGCACACATTTTCGGTGACCACGATGGGTCATCGGATGGTGGGCGATACCGTCAATCTGGAAGCCGATGTGCTGGCTAAGTATGTTGAGCGGCTCATCCGACCGACCCTGTGAGTGATCCTGTGACCGACGCACAACCGCTTGTTGAGATCTCCACTGCCTTTGAGGCTCTGCGTCGAGGCGATGTCGTGGTCGTGGTCGATGATGACACCCCGGGGGCGCACGCTGCGTTGGTGGCAGCCGCCGGTTCGGTCACCGCGGAGCAGTTGGTTTGGATGGGTCGACGTTCGGCTGGCCCGGTGTCGGTGGCGATGACCGACCAGTGGGCCGGCAAGTTGGCGCTCACCCCGATGGTCAACGAAGTCGCCGGTGAAGGACGTTCAGGGGTCACGGTTTCGGTTGATGTCATCTCCGGTAACTCGTCGGGTAGTTCCCCCGCCGATCAGGCTCGAACGGTTATGGCGTTGGCCGACACGGATTCCCGGGCTGACGATTTCGTTCGCCCCGGTCATGTGTTCCCGGTGCGGGTGCGTGACGGTGGGGTGCTGAAGCGGGCTGGCCATGCCGAGGCCGCGGTCGATCTTTGTGCGCTCGCCGGATTGGCGTCGGTCGCGGTGGTCGCCGATCTGGTTTCGGATCTGGGTGAGATGATGGTGGCGGCTGAAGCGGCGGTGTTGGCCGCTGAACACCACCTGGTGATGGTGTCTATCGCCGATCTGATCCGTCATCGACGCCAGAGCGAGCAGTTGGTTGAACATTTCGCCGCGGCTCGCCTGCCTACCGATTTCGGAGAGTTCACTGCCCACGCCTACCGGTCGCTGGTTGACGGGGTCGAGCATGTGGCCTACGTCATGGGCGATGTCGACGGTGGCGAACCGCCGCTGGTGCGGGTCCATAGCGAATGCCTGACCGGTGACATTCTGGCGAGCAACCGCTGCGACTGCGGACCTCAGCTGCGGTTGGCGTTGCAGATGATTGCCGATGAAGGACGCGGCGTTCTGGTCTACTTGCGAGGCCATGAGGGGCGGGGGATTGGTATTGGCCACAAGATGCGGGCCTATGCCTTGCAGGATGAAGGGTTGGACACGGTTGACGCCAACGCTGCGCAGGGCCTCCCGGTTGATTCGCGAGAGTACGGGGTCGGTGCCAACATGTTGGCTGATCTTGGCGTGACTCAGATGCGCATCATGACCAACAACCCGGCCAAGCTGACCGGGTTGAGTGGTTTCGGGTTGGAGATCGTGGACCGTGTGCCGATCGAGATCCCTTCGAACCCCGAAAACCTCCGGTACCTCGAAACGAAACGGACCCGGATGGGCCACGAGCTGTCATCGGCACCGAACGAGGACGCCAGCTGAACGGACCCGGCCACGGGTCGAAGCGTTGACCGAAAGCGTTGACCGAAAGCGTTGACCGAAACGGTCCCGGCTGGTGGCAGTTGTTTTAGCGTTCGGCGCTGAGCAGGTGTTCGCTGAGTTCGTGGCGAGCACGATCTCGCAGGGCGGCGTTGATCGCCTGGCGTTCACGATGCTGATCGACCTGTTTGCCGGCTTGTGGAACCGGATGAGCGTCGAGAAACGCCGCGACCTGCTGGACCATCTCGGTGGTGTCGAGCGCGGTGATACCGGTCAGCATCCGAGCGATCGAGTTGCTGGGGAAACGTTCGTTGAGTTCGTCCCAATGCTCGCTGACGAACTCCCAAACTCGTTCCCCGTGGTGGCGGTTCTGAAGCGCGCGGGCCAGCACGTAGGGCCCGTCTTGTGAGCGGATGCTCCCGTCGAGCACTGCCGCGAGGAGCCGTTCGATGCAGGCCTGATCGGGGAAGTCGGCGAGCGCCCGAAGGTTTCGTTGTTCGGTTTGGGGGTCGCTGGCGTGCCGCCAACGTTGCTCGATCGCCTCAAAATCGTTGCGGTCACCGTGATGGGCGGTCACGACCAGCGCCGCCGCGGCCAGCGACGGGTCGTGATGGTCAAGACGGTCGCGGCACAGCGCCCGGACTGGTTCGGATTCGCCGGTGGTGCCAAGCAGTCGCACAAGGGTTGCTCGCAGCTCGCGGGTCCGGTCATCGTCGGTTGCCGACGGGTCAACACCAAGCTGGTCAAGTACCGGTTGGGCGAGTTGTCGAACTCGGGCCGCAAACGGCACCCGGGCTTCGCGGGTGGTGAGACGGTCAAGTCCGTGCAGCGCCGTGGCGAGCGCCTGCCAGACGTTCAGGTCGGTTTCTCCTGAGAACGTTTCGAGAATCGTCAAACAGTCCACGGCGCTGAGATCTCCGGCGACCGTGAGCGCCCAGACGTCGTCAACGATGGAGTGACGTTCGGTTGCCGAAGCACGGGTGCGGATCGCGTCGCCAGCGCGGACAACGTCGCTGGCGTTGATCGCCGATCGAAAGAACCCGGTGCCGCCCGCGTTGAGCGTGTCGGGTAGCTGGTGGACGCCGGTCAGGGTCATTGACTCGTCGCTGAGCAGATAGGTCTGTTCGATTCCGTCGACGTTGACCCGCAGCGGGATGACCCAGCGCCGGTCGTCGGCCGCGTCGGGGTTGAGAGTGAAATGGCGTTGGCTGATCCGCAGCCCGTGGGTGCTGAGTTGCGCGTCAACCAGCGGATGCCCACCTTGGTAAATCCAGGGGTCCATCAGGGCCCGCACCGGCTCACCGCTGACGTGCTCCAACGCATCCCAGAGGTCACGAGTTTCGGTATTTCCGTAGGAATGTCGTCTCAGGTACTCGCGTACACCGTCGCGAAACACGGTGGCGCCGAGGTACTGCTCCAGCATGCGCACCACCGCGGCGCCTTTTTCGTAGGTCAGGAGGTCAAACATTCCTTCGGCGTCTTGGGGGGTGACCACCGGAAACTCAATGGGGCGGGTGTGGTGCAGCGCGTCAACGTCGAAGGCCGCGGAGCGGGCCCGGGCGAAGCTGTCCCAAACGTTCCAGTCGGGACGGTAGGCGTGGCTGCAACTGACCTCCATGAACGTGGCGAACGCCTCGTTGAGCCAGATCCCTTCCCACCAGCGCATGGTGACCAGATCACCGAACCACATGTGCGCCAGCTCGTGGTTGATGACATCAGCAGCCCGTTGCAGTTCGGGCTGGCTGGCCTCGTTGGGGTCGATGAGCAGCAGCACTTCCCGGAACGTGACACATCCAAGGTTTTCCATCGCACCGAACGCGAAGTCGGGGATGGCAACCAGATCGACCTTGTCGGACGGGTAGGGGATCCCGTAGTAGTCGGCGAACCAGCGCAGCGCGTGCACTGCCACGTCGACAGCGAATCCGGTCAGGTGCCCTTGTCCGGGCCGGTGAACGACCCGCACCGGCACCCCGAGGGCATCGACCGGTTCGGTCGCTTCGAGTGGGCCGACCACGAATGCCACCAGATACGTGGACATAGGCATCGTAGGGGCGAAGGCGATGCGGCGCCGTCCGTCGCTGAGGGTCTCTTCGCTCACCGGGTTGGTGTTGGTAATGGCAAGATGTTCCGCCGCAACAATCAGCGTGGTGGTGAACACGGCTTTGTAGGCCGGTTCGTCCCAGCAGGGGAAACAGCGTCGGGCATCGGTGCTCTGGAACTGCGTGGTTGCGATGGTTTGCTGGCTGCCGTCGGTCGCGGTGTACGTCGAACGGTAAAACCCGTGGAGTTGATCGTTGAGGGTTCCGGTGAACCGGATGTGCAGCGTGGCGGACCCGGCCGGGAGTTCAGTTTCGGTGTGCAGGGTCAGACGCTCGGAGGCTTCGTCGAGCTCGACGCGGGCGGGCAGGGTCACGTCACCGTGCCTAAGGTGCGCGTCGCTGATGGCGAGTTCGGTGGCGTTGCACACCAACGTGCGGGTGGCAGTGGGGATGTCAAGGTCAATCTCGACGGTCCCGTCGAAGGTGAATCGTTCCAGATCCGGAGCCAGTTCAAGGCGGTAGGCCACCGGGGTGGCGGTGAGCGGCAGGCGAGGATCGGCGGCGGTGTGCATCCCGTCAGACTAGTGGCTGGCGAATTGGCCCTCTCCCGGTCAGAGAAGTGACTCGGCCGCTAGGGTTCTGGGGTTCCCTACCGCCCAAATGAGGACGTGTTTTCGTGGCTGAGTGTGCCTTTGATGTGGTTGGTGTTGGAAACGCCATCGTTGACGTGATCGCCAACGTCGCCGAGCAGTACCTGGTCGACTACGACATGGTCAAAGGGTCGATGACGCTGGTGGAAGCCGACGACGCGTTGCTGATGTATGACCGGATGCCTCCCGGTGTGGAAATCTCGGGAGGTTCAGCGGCGAACACGGCGGCGGGAATTGCCAGCCTAGGGGCCCGTTCGGCCTACATCGGCAAGGTCCGCAACGATCAACTTGGTGAGGTGTTCCGTCACGACATGCGGGCCGGTGGGGTGGAGTTCGCCACCGAACCCGCCGGTTCCGGTGAGCCGACCGCCCGCTCCTTGGTCCACGTCACTCCCGACGGTGAACGCACAATGAATACCTGTTTGGGGATCTCGGCTTTTCTGAGCCCAGATGATGTCGACGCGGATCTGGTCGCTTCGGCGGCGATCACCTACTGCGAGGGGTACCTCTGGGATCGCGAGGTTGCCAAAGACGCGATCCGTTTCGCGATGGAAGTCGCAGAGTCAGCGGGCCGGGTGGTTTCGTTGACGTTGAGTGATTCTTTTTGCGTGGACCGGCATCGGGACGAATGGCTCGAACTGATCGGTTCCCACGTCGGTCTGGTGTTTGCCAACGAAGCCGAAGTTTGCTCACTGTTCGAGGTCGATGATGTAGATCGGGCGTGTTCCCTGCTGGCCGAAATGGTGGATGTGGCGGCCGTAACCCGTTCGGAAGCAGGCTCGGTGGTGTTGTCTAGAGGAGACCGGTTCGATGTCCCCGCCACCCCAGTAGCCCGAGTGGTGGATGCCACCGGTGCCGGCGATCTCTACGCGTCGGGTTTTCTGTACGGGCTCTCAACCGGGGCGTCGTTGGCTCGTTGCGCGGAACTTGGGTCGATTGCGGCCGCTGAGGTGATCACCCATCTGGGGGCTCGCCCGTTGGTGCCGCTGCACGGTTTGATCTGATCACTTCTGCGGATCAGGCCGCGGTCACGTTCTGCTTGACATCGCAATAATCAAGATTATTGTGTCGTCATGGTCTTGAGTTCCGCTCCGACAATGATCTCCGATGAGGTTTCGGATCGACTGATTGACGCGGCAATTGAGGTGTTCGCCGAGCGAGGTATCGAAAAGGCCGGGGTTGCGTTGATCGCCGAACGGGCCGGACTCACCACCGGCGCCATCTACAACCGTTGGTCTGGCAAACACGATCTGCTCCTCGACGCGTTGGACGTGGTGCTGGTCAAGCAGGTGGCCGAATTGTTAAGTATCGGCCCGGACTCGCAAACCACCGACGTGCTGGAAACGATGGGTGATGAACTGTTGCGACGCGATCCCGCCTCGGACGCCATCGTGCTCGAAGCGGTAGTGATGGCTCGCCGGGATCCCGATTTTGGCGAAGTGTTCGCGGCCCGCCTCGACGACGGACGGCAGCGTCTGACCGATTTGATCGACCAAGGGAAAGCGGCCGGTGCGATCGATTCGGCTCTTTCAACTCCGGCGATCGTCGCGCTCTGCCGCTCCATTTCACTGGGGTTTGTGGTGATGAGCGCGCTGGGTCAGTCCTTGGTTGCTGCCGAGGAATGGAACCCGGTGGTGAACCGACTTTTGACCGCTGCGACCCCAACTCTTCCCGCCGACGAACCGGCGACAATCAACGGAAAGACACAAACATGAGCATTGTTGACAAGCCATCCAACCGGTCGGGGTACGACGACGCCAACGACGTCGACCGGATCATGGATATCGCCACCGCGAACACCAACCCGGACGAGATCATCCACATCGTTCAGGACAACGCCGACGCGATCTTCACCTGGAACTACGACAAAGGCGAACGGGCCAAACTCGACAAGCTTTATGAGAAGGCCAAGACGTCTCAGTGGAACGCCACTACCGACTTGGACTGGTCGATTGAAGTTGACCCCTACGAGGCGCTCAACCTGCAAGCCGAGTTGCAGATGGACACCACGTTGACCGACGACCCGACCTCTCCGCTGTACAAGTGGGGAGACAAAGAATGGCGCGAGTTCGGGCACCAGTCGGTGAAATGGCGGCTGAGCCAGTTCATGCATGGCGAGCAGGGCGCCTTGTTGTGCACCGCCAAGATCGTGGAAACGGTTCCCTGGATCGACGCCAAGTACTACGCCGCGACCCAGACCATCGACGAGGCTCGCCACGTAGAGGTGTTCGCCCGGTACCTCGATGAGAAGCTCAACGGTGGTTATCCGATCAACCCTCATCTGCGGCTGTTGCTCGACGACATCATCAACGATTCCGAATGGGACATGACCTATCTCGGAATGCAGATCATGGTGGAAGGTTTGGCGTTGGCCGCCTTCGGGTTCATGCATGACCTCACCGAAGAACCGCTACTCAAGAAGCTGCTTCGCTACGTCATGAGCGACGAAGCTCGCCATGTTGCCTTCGGGGTTCTCAGCTTGCAGGAGGTCTATCAAGACATGACCTTGGCCGAGATTCAGCACCGGCAGGAGTTCGCGTTTGAAGCGGCATTGCGAATGCGAGACCGGTTCTTGCAGCAGGAAGTCTGGGAGTACATGGGAGTTGACACCCGGGTGATGACTGAACGGATGCTCAACGCCCCTGAGGAATCCAAAGTGTTCCAGCGAATGTTGTTTTCCAAGATTGTTCCCAACTGTCGCAAGCTGGGCCTGCTCGACGCGGGCGAAGGCTGGCTCCGAGAAAAGTTCACCGAAATCGGGGTAATCGAGTTCGAACACATGCCGGACACGGGTGCCGAGTTCATCGACTACGACCTGACGGAACAAGACTTCGAAGGCAAGTCGATTCAGAAGCACCAAGCCGCGGCCACCGTGGCGTTGGGCGACAGCTGAGCCGGGAGGCGCTCGTGGGTTACCGCTGTTTCGACGTGGACGAGTCCGAAGGTGTGGCGCACATCATCTTGTCTCGACCAGATGAGCTCAACACGATGGTTCCCGAGTTCTGGTCGGAACTTCCCCAGATCGTGGACGAAATCTCCGATCAGGGACGGGCCCGGGTCATCGTGCTGTCATCCACGGGCCGTCACTTCTCGGCCGGCATGGACCTTTCCGTGTTCACCTCTGGACCAGTCGGTAGTGACCCGCAACCGTCCGAGGTAGGTCGACAGCGAGCCAGCCTGCGCTACAACGTGCTGCATTTACAACGAGCGTTTTCCAGCTTGGAGCAGGCCCGAATGCCGGTATTGGCTGCGGTGCAAGGCGGGGTGGTTGGCGGCGCAGTCGACCTCGTAACGGCCGCCGATTGCCGGTACGCCACCGCCGACGCCTGGTTCTGTATCCAGGAAATCAACATCGCAATGACCGCCGATGTGGGCACGTTGCAGCGCCTCCCGAAACTGATCCCGGATGGCATCGTGCGCGAACTGGCCTACACCGGACGGCGGATGTCGGCGCAGCGGGCGGCTGAGGTCGGGCTGGTCAATCAGGTGTTTGACGACCACGACGCGTTGCTTTCGGGGGTTCATGAAGTCGCGGCGGAGATTGCCAGCAAATCTCCGCTGGCGGTGCATGGCACCAAACAGGCGGTGCTGTACGCCCGCGATCATTCGGTAGAGGAGTCGTTGCGTCAGATCGCGCTCTGGCAGACCGGGATGTTCCAACCGGGCGACATGATGGAGGCCTTCTCGGCCCAAACCGAACAACGACCCGAACGCTTCGATGACCTTGGGCCGCTGCAGCGAGGGCTCTAAAACGCGGCTGGCGAGGGGTCTAGGAACCGTTGAGTTCGACGTCGCCAACCCGCACCAGCGTCCCGGCAATCCAGCCACCTAAGGCCGAGAAGTCCGTGTCGAGTGTTGAACCGTCGGCGAGGCCGGCTTCGGTCAGTTCGTAGGCCCCGGAAAACCCCACTTCGATGGCGTATTCGGGAGCGTTGAGGTCGTTGCCGTAGAACGATTCGACGGTCGGACCGGTACGAAGAAGTTTCTCGCCTCCGATCGCCGGCGATTCGGCGGGTAGTACCTCAAGCAGGCGCCCGGGTTCGGGAAAGTTGGGGAGTTGCTGGCGGCGAAGCACGATCTCAATTTCGATCCGGGGTGGTTCGGTGAATTCATCATCGACGTACCAACTGCGGTACGCAGCCTGACTCCACGTCGACCAGGTGCAGGAAATATCGGCCTGCACGCGAGGCGGGAGCCCTTCCCCAGGAAGGCTGTACGAGGTTTGCCACATGCTGTCGCCCAGCAGGATGTCGGACTGGAAACGTTCCTCGAATGCTTGGCGTTCGAGTCGGGCGTGTTCGAAAGCGTCGCGCAGCGCACCGATAGCGTCGGTGAACACGTGGTCAAGCATGGTGCAGAGCGTAGTTGGTCTAGTACCCGGCCTCGATGTTGATGGTTCCGATCAGTTCCTCACCGGCGATCCAACGCCGGGTGTTGTCGGCAACTCGCCGAGCGATCAGCGGCAAACCCATCTCGGGCGTGTTCCCGACGTGCGGTGTGATCAGGCAATTGTCGAGGTGCCAGAGCGGGTGGCCGTCGGGGAGTGGTTCCGGGTCGGTGACGTCAAGAACCGCACCGGCGATGGTGTTCTTCGTGAGAGCATCGACGAGATCGTCGGTGACGACATGCCCACCGCGACCGACGTTGCAGAGCCACGCGTGGGCGGGCATGGCCGCCAGCGTGGTGCGGTTGATGATCCCTCGGGTCTGGTCGGTAAGCGACAACGCCACGATCACCGCGTCGGCGTCACGAACTGCGTCGAGGAGTTGGTCGGTGGTGACGACCCGGTTCGCGCCCGGCATCGGTTCGCTTTGGCGACGGACAACGGTGACGTCACAACCCCACGGGGCAATGAGGCGCAGAAACGATTCGGTTATGCCGCCGGCTCCGAGCACGGTAAGCCGGGCGCCAAGCAGGTTACGGCCGGCTTGACGGGGCCACGATGTTGCTTGGGCGTAGCGGGGGATGTCACGAAAGGCGCTGAGCAGCGCAGTAAGGATCCATTCGGCAACGGGTTCGGCGTAGACGCCTTTGCCGCACGTCCACTGGTGGGTGGTGTCGAGATGCTCCCCAAACCCATCGATCCCGGCGTAGGGAAGTTGTACCCATTCGATTGCCGGTCCGGCGGCCAAGATCGCGGGGAAGGCGTCGGCGGCGGCCGGGTCGGCAAACACCAGCCCGCTGGCTTCGGCGGGAGCAACGACCGTGCCGCCGGAAGCGACCACCGCTTCACAGAGCGCGGCGTGCATAGCTGGCCGGGTTGCGGGTTCGACAGCGATGAGGTGGCGGGCGTTCATGGTGGTTCTCCGAAGGTTACTGATCGCCGAATTGCCGGTCACCGGCATCGCCAAGGCCGGGGACGATGTAGCCGACGTCGTTGAGGTGGTCGTCGATCGCGGCGGTGACCAAGCGCGTGACGGTACCGGATTGGGCAAGTGCAGCGATCCCTTCCGGCGCGGCGAGGAGCGAAACGAGGGTGATCGGACCCGCCCCCGCGGTTTGGATGATGTCCGCAGCTACTTGCGCGGAACCTCCGGTGGCCAGCATCGGGTCCAGCAGGAACACCGGTTCGCCGTTGAGCTGAGGAATCGTGTTCATGTAGACCACCGGGGTCAGTGTTTCCTCGTTGCGGCGCAACCCCACGAACCCGGTTGGGCTTTCAGGCAAGACATCGAGGGCGGACGGCAACATGCCGAGTCCAGCTCGAAGAATCGGCACCAGCAACGGTTGGCTGGCCAACGAAACGCCGACGGTGGTTCCCATCGGGGTCGTGACCGGGATCTCTCGGGTAGGTAGCGGTCGTGCTGCGTGAAAGACCAGCGCCCGGGTGATGTCACTGACCAACGTCCGAAACCGGGGGTTCGGTGTGTCTAGGGCCCGCAACTCGCTGAGTTGGCTGGCAACGATGGGATGATCCAGAACCTCGACCTGCACGCAGTGAGCATGCCACGAAGCGCCGTGATCTGCTGCGCCCGCGTCGCGGGCGCGGGGTTTGCGGCAGCGATCGTTAGTCTTTGGCGGTGTCTGAGCGTCGCGGTTCGTTGGTGGTGATCCTGGTTTCGACCATGGTGGCGTCAACCTTTTCGATCTTCGCGATTTCGGTGTTGGCGTCGCCGATCATCGATGATTTCGGGATCAGTCGCACAACGGTCGGGGTTATCGGCTCGGTCAACACCGGGGTGGGGGCGTTGACCGCACCGTATTCGGGCCGGATCACCGACCGTATCGGTGCGAGGCGAGCCGTGCTGGCCGTGTTGGTCCTGTCCGCGGTGTGCATGTTGCTCATGGGGATAGCCCAGAGTCCGTGGTGGCTGGTGTTCGCGGCGCTCGTTGCGGGTCTGCCGCAGGGGTGGGGAAATCCGGCGACCAACGCGTTGATTTCGGAGTCGTTGCCTCCGGGTCGCCGCGGGGTGATCACAGGAATCAAACAGAGTGGGGTGACGCTGGCGATTTTCGTGGCTGGGCTTTCGCTGCCGGGGATTGCCCGGTTCTGGTCGTGGCAGGCCGCGTGTTTAACCTTCGGAGTGTTTTTCGTGGGGTTGGCGGTCCTCTCGTGGGTGCTGCTACCCGCCCACATGCCGCAACCAACGCCCGTCGGTGACCCCGCCGACCGTCAACGGGCCGCGCTTCCACCGTTGATCAGCCAGCTTGGTGTGTACGCCTTGCTGATGGGTTTGGCCAGTGGCTCGATCGGTCGGTTTCTTCCGTTGTTCGCCGAAGAAGAACTGGGTTACAACCTTTCGGTGGCGGGGTTCGCTGCCGCGCTTTCCGGCTTGTTGGGGATGGGGTTTCGTATCGGTGCTGGTCGCTTGACCGAAACCACCGGTGCACCGCGAGCCATTCTCATCCAACTGTCGACGGTCGCTTTGGTGGCGTCAACACTGCTGGCCATCTCGCCCACGGCCGGGCGTTGGCTGCTCTGGCCAGCGGTAGTGGCCTACGCCTTGGGGCACACCGCCTGGAACGCGGTTGCCAATCTGGCGGTGATCATGAACGTGCCTTCACGCGATGCCGGTCAGGCGTCGGGGATCGTCATGATGGGGTTCCTGATGGGGTTGACGCTGGCTGGGCCGGTCACCGGCGCCATCGTTGATGCCCGCGACGACTACGTGATGGCCTGGTGGTTGTCTGCGGCGCTCGCCGCTACCGCCGCGCTGGTGCTACTGCTTCGGCGGTCGGACCATGGCCCGCAAGGCGACGTCGGTGTCGATGGTGACAGTCGCTAGGTTCGTAAAACCGTGGCGGGTGTACAGCTCGGCATTGCGGGCACTGCTGGCTTCAAGAAAGGCTGGGAGCCCTTCGTCGTCGCAGATTGACAGGACCCGGCCCAACAGTGCCGATCCGAGTCCTTGACCCCGGGCCTGACTTCGGGCACCGATCAAATGCAGATAGAAGTGGGGTTCGGTGGGTCGCCAATCGGCGATTTCCGCGAACGCTTCCATGGCCCGGGCCATGCGTTCCGGTGGCGCATACCTAGCAAGAAAACCCCCGACTTCGGTCAGATCAGTGTGCACCCCAGGTGGGTCCCAGAGGGCGGTGGCGTCGTCACCGATGACGTAGGTATGCCCGGCAAGGACATGAAGGTCATGTTCGAGTTCCATCACCGGTGTCATGCGTTCATCCGGCACGGTCAGGTCGTCACCGGCAAGCAGATACACCCAGAACGGGTCGGTTGAGAAGGCTTCGGCCAGGGTCGCGATGGCCGCGTCGCGGTCTTGGGGTAGTGCGTGGCGGGTAATGCTCACCCGACGAACCCTCGCAGCGGATGGTCGTCACCGCGTTGGAGCCAGTTGTCGTCGAGATACTGAGCGCGGCCGTCGATGACGTGGAGCGTGTAGGCGTGGCGGCTCTGGGTCGAGGTGTTGGGGGCGCTCCAGTGAGGCAGCGTGCCGTGTAAGGCGATCAGGGTGCCGGCCGGGACTTCTAGGGGAACACCGTCGGCTTCCGGATACGGGGTTTCATCAAAGAAATCGTCGGTGGTTCCACCTTGACCGTCGAGGCGGAAACGCCGTTTGACTGGGGTTCGGTGACCTCCGGGGATGGCCCACAGACAGCCGTTGTCGACGGTGGCGTCCTCCAAAGCAAACCAGAACCCGACCACCGACTGTGGTTCGGTCCACAGGAAGGTGTGGTCGGTGTGGCAGATCACTTCGCCACCGATCGTGGGTTGCTTGAAGATGTACATCGACTGGAGCAGCTTGGGATCCACGAAGCCGAGGTCGGTGGCCAGCTCGGCTAACTCTGGGGTTCGGCTGAACGCGCTAAAGACCGGGTCGAGGTCATGCATGGCGTGCCCGAGTTTGTTGACCGCGGCCGGTAGTTCACGAACGAGCTGGCCTTGCTCGAACGCCCCTTGTTCAAAAAACCACCGGATTTTGTCGCCCGATTCCAAAAACCAGTCGTCGCGGGCATGGGACTGTTCGGTGGTTGAAAAGATGCTCAAGGCCCCTTCGGTGGTGGGGTCGATCGTGGCCAGCAGCTCGTTGACGTGCTCGGAGAGTTCACGGCAACGACTGGTTGGGACGAAGTCCTCGAGGACCAGAAAACCGTCCCGTTCCCAACGTTGGTGTTGCTCGGAGCTCAGCACCGGAAGGCCTTAGTGATCTTCGCCGGGCCGGTACGGGGCCCCGGCCTGAGCGGGAGGCCGCAGCCGTTGACTCGCGGTGGCCAACACGATCAAGGTGATCAGGTACGGCAGTCCCTGAGTGAGCGAATCGGGGACTTCGTTGATGGTCAGGTAGGCCACCATGGCGAGGATCAGCGCCACCGCAGCGGCGATACTCCGCCGTTGTTTCCGTTGCCCGGCCGAGATCAGCAAGGTGAGCGCGCTGATCAGGGCAATAAACAAGAACAACCCGGTGATCGATCGTCCAGCAACCAGCTTGATCCCTTCGGAGTAGCCGAACAACGCCGCTCCGCCCAGCACGCCGCTGGGCCGCCAGTTTCCGAAGATCATGGTGGCGAGACCAATAAAGCCGCGCCCGGCGGTTTGCCCCTGGCGGTAGTACGACGAGGAAACGATGGACAGGAAACCGCCACCGAGCCCAGCCAAACCACCGCTGATGAGCAATCCGTAGTAGCGAAGCCGGATCACGTTGACCCCGAGGCTTTCCGCCGACTGCGGAGATTCCCCGGATGAACGGAGACGCAGCCCGAAGCTGGTACGCCACAAGATCCACGCCGAGATCGGAACCAGGCTGAGCGCGAACAGGGAAGCCAGCGAAACCCCGGCGGTGATCCCTCGCAGCAGTCCCGCAATGTCGGCGATGACGAACCAGCCGCGTTCTTCAAACCAGAGCAGCACGTCGGGTGATTTCCATCCCCCGATGTTTCCGCCAGCCAGAAACGGGAAGTCAATGGTGGGGATGCCGCTGGACTGCGGAGGGGACTGGCTGATGCCGCCTTGCCGTTGGCCAACGAAAAACAATTCGCTGAGATAGCGAGCCCCGAACAAGGCCAGCAGGTTGATGACCACCCCGGAGATGACCTGATCGATGTTGTAGCGGATGGTGGCGATCGCATGGATTCCGCCGCCCAGCATGCCGCCGACGATGGCCAGTACGAGGCCAGCCCACGGTCCCCACTGCCAGGCCCCGTAGGCACCGAACCAGGTACCGAAAATCATCATGCCTTCGATACCGATGTTGAGCACACCGACCCGTTCGGCCCAAAGACCGGCGAGACCAGCCAAAAGGATCGGGACCGTGAGTCGCAGCGCAGCGCCGGTGGTCCCCGACGACGTCAGATTGTCGAACCCGGTCCAGATGCGGGTTGCTGACATCAACGCGACGAGCGTGACCGCGGTGAGCAGGAACCGGCCGCTGCGCCCGATGGCAGGAACTTGGCGGGCGGTGGTGGTGGTTTTCGTGGTGGGTTCGGTGCTCACGAGGCACCTCCTGTCTCGAGCTTGGCTCGGGCCTGCTCGGCGGTGCGAACGTTGAGACGCCGGATGGTGGCTTCGTTGACGATGACCACAGTGAGCACGATGATGGCCTGCATGACTTTCACGATCGAGTTGGGAACATCGGCCAACTGAAGTGCGGCCGACGTTGAGTCAAGAAAGCCGAACAAGATCGCCGCGATCACGATTCCGATCGGGTGGTTGCGCCCCAGCAATGCGACAGTGATCCCGGCGAAGCCGTACTGGATCGGGGTGGCGCTCGGCCCGTAAGCGAACGCTTCGCCCAGCACGCTCTGCATGGCCACCAACCCGGCGATGGCACCGGAAATCAACATGGAGATGATGATCATGTGACGGGCGCTGATCCCGGCGGTGGAGGCGGCGGCGGCGTTGTGCCCCGACGCTCGTAGCCGGAACCCAAATCGGCTGCGGTACACCAGCACCCAGAACACGGCGACGACCAGCAGTGCCACCAGGAACATCCCGTTGAGACGCCCGTCGACGATGTCGGGGATCCGGGCGCTGTCGGGAAGGATTGACGTTTTGACGTTTAGGTTGCCTTCGATTTCTTCGCGGAAGAAGCTCTCAAAGAGCCATTGGATGACCGCCAACGCGATGTAGTTCAACATGATCGTTGAGATCACCTCATGGATGCCTTTGTAGGCCTTGAGCAGCGCAGCGATGGATGCCCATGCCGCCCCGGCGATCATGGCCACGATCAGGATGTAGCTGACATGCAGCGGGGCGGGAAGACCGACCCAGCTGCCGGCTTCGGCCGCGATCAGCGCAGCAAACAGGTACTGACCCTCAACCCCGATGTTGAACAGGTTCATCTTGAACCCGACCGCTACCGCGGTCGCCGAGAAAATCAACGGGGTGGCTCGTCGCAGCGTCTCCAGCAGCTTGTTGGTGTCGGTACCGGTTTCGATGATGGTCGAGTAGGCGTCGAGGGCGTTCTTTCCGGTGATGGCCAGCATCACTGCGCAGATCGCTAACGCCAGAACCACCGCGAACAACGAACCGCCAACGGTGGCGATCATGGTTTGGGTACGGGGAGACTGGCTGGGGGTCAGAACCCGGTCCAGCAGGGTTATTCGGGTACGGGTCTGGCTCATGAGTTCACCCCCTGGTAGGCGCCGGTCATATAGCTTCCGAGTTCGGCGGGGCTGATCCGGTCAGGGTCGAGTCGAGCCGTGATCTTGCCGTCGAACATGACCGCGATGGTGTCCGAGAGGCCGATGAGTTCTTCAAGATCGGCGGAGATCAGCAGAACGGCAAGACCCGAGTCGCGTGCGCCGCGAATCTCATCCCACACCGCGGCTTGAGCACCCACGTCGATCCCTCGCGTGGGATGCGCTGCGATAAGCACCGCCGGGTCGGAAACCAATGCCCGCCCGACCACCAGCTTCTGCTGGTTACCTCCGGAAAGCGCGAACGCAGGAGTTGTTTCGTCCGGGGTCTTTACCCGGAACCGTTCGATGATTTCCCGTGATGACGCTTTAGCTTCGGCCTGGTTGATGAGCGGACCTTGACGGAAACGGGGTTCGTCGTCGCGGCCGAGGAGCGTGTTCTCCCAGAGCGACGAGTTCAACATAAGACCTTCGCGTTGCCGGTCAAACGGGATGTAGGCCATTCCGGCCTGGTGGCGTCGACGAGTTGGGGCGTCGCTGAGGTCCACACCATCGACTTCGACAACACCCCGGGCGGTCTGCAACCCCATCAGGGCGGTGCACAACTCGTATTGGCCGTTGCCTTCGACACCTGCGATGCCGACGATTTCTCGGGAACGCACCTCTAGGTTGGCCCCTGAAACCACTTCGCGGCCTTCCTGGTTGTGCACGCTGAGTTCACGAACGCGAAGCCGAACGGTGTCACCAACGGTGGTCGTGCGACCCTCCGGGGATGGCAGTTCCGAACCAACCATGAGCTCAGCGAGTCCGGACCGGTCGATTTCGCCCGGCAGGGTTTGGGCAACGGTCGTTCCCTGACGCATCACCGTGATCTCGTCGGATACCTGAAGCACCTCATCGAGTTTGTGTGAGATGAAGATGACGGTGGCGCCGTCGTTGACGAGATGACGCAACGTCGCGAACAGTTCGTCGACTTCTTCGGGGACAAGCACCGCGGTCGGCTCGTCAAGAATAAGGATGCGGGCCCCCCGGAACAGCACCTTCATGATCTCTACCCGCTGCCGTTCACCGACCCCGAGGTCGCTGACCGGAGCATCAAGGTCGAGGTCAGTGTTGAGCGAAGCCATGATCGTTTGGAGCCGAACCCGAGCAGCGGCGAAATCGATCACGCCGCGGTGACCGGGTTCGCTTCCAAGAATGATGTTTTCGAGCACGGTGAAGTTGTCGGCCAGCATGAAGTGCTGGTGGACCATGCCGATCCCGGCCGCGATGGCGTCACCCGGTGAACGCAGGACCTGTCGTTCGCCGTTGATGGTGATCGTGCCCGCTTCGGGTTCGTGCATCCCGTAAAGCACTTTCATCAAGGTTGATTTCCCGGCACCGTTCTCACCGACGATGGCATGGATCGTCCCGGGATGAACCCGAAGGTTCACGTCGTGGTTCGCGATCACTCCCGGGAACCGTTTTTCGATGTTGTCGAGTTGAACGGCGAGGTTTTCAGCCCCGTTGGCTGCGTCATTGGCGGTTGACATCCCCTGTGTGTAGCCGATCGGGAGGTCAAGAGCCAGCGGAGAGCCAACGAGTGTCGATGAGCGGGGCCGATTGGGGAGTAGCGGCGGTATCGGGTGGCTGATCCCCGCGGTCAAAACGCGAAAGAACCCGGGCCTACAGACCCGGGTTCTTTACGATTGTTCTGTCAGGTGGTGTCGGCGTTTACGCCGTCACTCACCTAAGAAAACGGTGGCTCAGGGTGCCGTCGGGACGACGATGTCGCCAGCAACAACCTGGGCCTTGAGGCTCTCGAGTTCGGCAATGACATCATCGCTCAAGTTGCCACAGGTGGTGGCGTAGCCCACACCGTCGTTGGCCAGGTTGAACGGAACGAACCCGCCTACGGCGGTGCCTTCCTGAACGGCCTTGGCAATCTCGTACACGGCGACGTCTACCCGCTTGAGCATTGAGGTCAGGCGGTGCGCCTTCTGCTCTTCGGAGTCGAAGGCACATTCATCGCTGTCCACACCGATCGCCCACTTGCCGGGACCGGCTTCAACCGCGGCTTCGATGGTGCCGCGACCGGAACCACCGGCTGCGGTGTAGACCACGTCGGCGCCGTCAGCGAACCAAGCCAGAGCGATTTCCTTGGCCTTGTCGGGCGAGCCCCAAGCGGCGTTGTCGCCGGCAGCACCGAGGTACTGCGACTCGACGACGATGTCGGGGTTGACCTGACGAGCACCGGCTGCGAAGCCAGCTTCGAACTTCTTGATGAGGTCGATTTCCTGACCACCGATGAAGCCGATGTGGCCGGTGGTGCTCGACAGCGCAGCAGCGGCGCCGACCAGGAACGAACCTTCATGCTCGGCGAAGCCGGTGGTCATGACGTTCGGGGCTTCGAAGTAGCCGTCGATCCATCCGTACATGGTGTCCGGGTTGGCGGTGGCGAGCGGGCCAAGCGCGTCGCCGAAGGCGAAGCCCACTGCGATAACGGGGTTGTTCCCGTTGGTGGTCAGAGCCTCAAGGTTCGGGCCACGGTCGCTGTCGGCGGTTGCTTCGAGTTCGTCGAGCGAAAAGCCGAGTTCGGACACGACACGGTCGGCACCAACACCGGCCATGTCGTTGAACGTTCCGTCGCCACGGCCACCCGTGTCGAAGGCGATGCCGAGGCTGCCGCCCGATTCTCCACCTTCGTCGTCACCACCGCACGAAGCGGAGACAACGCTGAAAGCAAGGAGTACCGAGAGCAAAAGCATGAGTCGTTTGCGCATTTGTTTGTTTCCTCCAGGACCGCCGGTCGGCGGTGTGCATTGAAACCCGGGACGAGGGTCGTCTCCGGTGTCGGCAGAACCGTAGTCGCGTTCGACTCAACGCGCGCACGTCAAAGCGATGCATTTTCTTTCCTGCGTCGGTAGCAACCGTCGCGACGTTCAGTAGAAGACGCAACGGCTTCGATGCCGGGGGATCGCTTTGTAGGTCGGGTCCGCTCCGGTGTTCCAAAGCAAGTTGTCGAGATGGCCGGTGAGCAGGTCCGGTCGCGGGTCGGTGGCCCGAACCCGGATCGCTTCGGTTAGCAGTTCCACCGCGTGAACACCGCAGGCCCGGATTTCGAGTTCGGGCTGGGTGCCGACCGCTATGTTGTCGCCTCGTTCGATCGCGGCCAGCAGTTCAGGATCAAAAACCAGCACTTGCTCAACCCGAAGCACGTGGGGCACAAGGTTGTCAGCGAACATGGTGAGTTGATCAAGATCACCGAACTGCCCGAGGCCTTGATGGTTGAACGCCACTGCGAGGTCCTGCACCGTGATCTGTGCCCGTTTGTACAACGCCACGGTTCCCACCTCAGGATGCTCATGCACATCGCGATAGAACGGCATCGCGGTGAGGGATTGAGCGAGTTCGTCGGCGCAATGGTTGGCGGCCTCGACCACCGCCGAGAACCGGCCTTCACCGCGCTGATCGACAAAATCGGCGAGGTCGGTGAGTGCGACTGCAAACAACTCCATGAGTTCCTGAGCCGGTGACCCGTCGAGTTGCTGACCAAACACCACCGCCCAATCAGCGATGGTCTGTTGCCGCAGGCTTTCGGTGGTGATCGGACCGTTGGTGCTCACCCAGTCTCGCAGGCTGGCCGCAACCGTGTGGTAGCCGCTGTGGCCTGGTCGTTTCCGGAGCGAAGGAAAGTAGCCGGAACCGAAATTGATCGCGTCGAGGGTGAGGACAAACGCCGCGGTGCTTTCCTCGTCGTTCATCGGTTGTTGACCAGGATCGTTACTGGGCCGGTCCATGTCGATCTTTTCGGCGTACGCAGCGAGACGTTCACGGTCGATCCAAACGTGGCTGCTGTGCTGCGCGACGTCAGCGCAGCTCGAGCGAACCTGATCGAACAGGGTTTGGGTGGGGTCGATCACAAGCCGCGGTGGCGGCGCCAGGCCGCGTAGCTAGCGAGGTGGTGAAGCGACCGAACTGCCCGACCCGCGCTGGCGTGACAGAGCCGACCCATGGCGCGCAGCGTGGCCGGGGCCGGGTTGTTCGGATCGGTGTTGGCCAGTTCGGTGGCGGCCACCACGGGGGTTCCGGTCGAGGCGCTGATCTCGGCTGCTGCTTCGGCGTAGCGGGTGTCTTGGCGTTCGTGAAAGGCCACGATTCGTTCCAACCCGTGGTCTGGGAAGAAGCCGCCACTGCGAAGCATCGCAGCGGTTCTTGACTGGATCCCGAGGCCGAGCAGCACCACGGCATCCACCTCATCGTGCCCAGCCACCAGCTCAAGGATCTCGGGGACCGTGTCGCGGGTTTCGCCACCCGCCATGTCGATCGGATTGTTTTTCGACCATCGAGGCGGGAGCTTGTCGTTTATAGCGGCGAACAAGTCATCGGGCAGCGCGGCGGTGGTGAGTCGGGTATCGGCGATGGCATCCACCGCCGCGACCCCCCAACCACCGACGGTGGTGACGACCACCACCCGGTCGCCTTTCGGCAACGGCTGGGTGGCGAACGTCGCAGCAGCTTCGAACGCTTCTTCGACGTCACGAGCGCGAATTAAACCGGCTTGGCGGCACATGCCGTCAAAGACCGCGTCGTCGGTGGCGAGCGCACCGGTATGGGAGGCCGCGGCTCGGGCGCCGGCCGCGGACGCCCCGCCTTTGACCACCACGATTGGTTTGCGTTCGCTCAACGGTCGGATCCGCTCGAACAGTTCACGACCATCATCGACCGATTCGAGGTAGACCAGCGACACCGCGGTTTCGTCGTCGTCGCTGAAGTACTCCAGGTAGTCGGCGATGCCAAGCACCGATGCGTTGCCGGCGGCTACCGCCCGAGAAACACCAACCCCGGTGTGGTTCGCCATGTTGAGAAACGACGAAACGAAATTGCCGGATTGGCTGGCTATCGCGATGCGCCCCGGGGGTGCGTATGGAGCGACGATCTGAGCACACATGTTGGCCGGGGTGGACACCACTCCCTGGCCGTTTGGCCCGGCGAGGGCGATCCCCAAATCGGCACAAAGGGCAACCAGTCGAGCTTCAGCCTCAGCCCCGTCGGGTCCCGCTTCTCGATAGCCACCAGCCGCGCAGAACGCGGCGGTAACCCCTTTGGCTGCGGCGCGACGCAGCAGGTCCTCGTTGAGCGCCGGTGGTGTGCAGATGAACAGAAAGTCGGCTGCCCCATCGGGAACGTCGTCGATTGATGCCAGCACCGGCACGTTCAAAACCTCACCGGCTTCTCGACCTAGAGCAAACACCGGTCCTTGAAACCCGCACGACAAAATGTTGTGGAGGGTGACGAAACCAAATTTGCCCGGATGGTTAGAAACGCCGCTGACGATGATTCCGCGGGGGTTGAACAGGCTGCGGAGATCAGGCATCGATCAGGTCCGTATCGTCGGCAACTTCGACAAGCGCGTCGACCGCCACCGGTTTGCCGTCAACGAGGATCAGCGGGTTGAGATCGGCTGAGCGAACCGAAGGTTCGTTGATCGGGAGCCGGGACAGCGCAACCAGCATCTGGATCAGCGCCGTGCGATCGGCTTGCGGTTCTCCCCGGAACGGACCGAGGAGCCGTTGCGTCGCCAAATCGTCGATCATTTCGGCGGCGTCGACTTCGGTGATGGGCGCCAGACGGAAACTCACATCGGCGATGGCTTCGGCAAGCACCCCGCCGATCCCGACCATGACCGTCATCCCGAACTGCGGGTCGTCAACCAGCCCGGCGATCAGCTCCCGGCTCCCGGCGACCATGGTGGAAACCAGCAGTTCCACGTCGCCGTCTTCGGGTCGAGACTTAGCGAGGAGTTCGTCACAGGCCTGACGCAGCGCGGTTTCGTCGTTCACGTTGAGCCGAACCAAACCTCGTTCGGTTTTGTGGGCGATTGCCCGACCGCAGAGTTTGGCTACCAGCGGAAAGGTCACTGCCGGGTGGGCCTGAGCCGCCGCAACCACCTCGTTCGTGGTGCTGCCGGTTACGAACGGTGACACGAAGATGTCGTACTCGGCCATGATCTGCCGTGATTCTGCTTCGGACAGGGTGAGGGTCACGAGATGTTTGTATCACGCTCGCCGGGTGGGTACGACGCCGCACCGCTCGACGTCTCAGCCCCAGAAACCCCGCACGACGCGGTGGCTCCCGGAAGCCGGTGCCGAAATCGAGCCACCAGCCGGTAGCCGACCGAGGCAGCCCAACGGATCGGTGGGATCAGAAGCAGCAAGCCGACCGCTGACCAGAAACCCCGGCTGGCCATCAAAGCCCGGCCGATCGCCAGATGCCCCCGGTGGCTTCGACCCGACCGGTCAATCCAGTGGACTGCCTGGCTCACTTCGGTCACCGTCAGGTTCAGTTGCTCAAGGTCAAGGGTTTGCCAACCCGCCACAACCACCGTCTCCGGGAGGCGGTCGGCAATCCATCCGGCCGAAGCGGTGCAGAACCCGCAGTCGGCGTCGAAGATGAGCAACCGGGTCCCGGACGCGACAACACCGCCACGAACGGGCGGTGTTGGGTCAAGTTCCATACGGACTCGAAGTTAGCTGTTGCGCCCCATGTTGGGCTTACGGCCGTGGTTGGCTTTACTGCGGCGGATCTTCGCCTTCTTCTTGTTGGTGCGCTTCGACATGGCTATGGAGGCTAGCGAGAATGCGTTCGTAACCCTCCCGGAACGTTGGATACCTCGGCTGCCAGCCGACGGCGACCAGCGCGTCGTTCTGGCAACGTTTGCCGGTGGGGTGGGGTCGGGTTTCGGGGTCGGTTCCGAGTTGGCTGCCGGTTCGCTCAGCGATGAACCGAAGGACGTCGTCGCGGGGTGCGGGTTCGTTGTCGACGGCGATCACCACCTCGGGAGGCCTCTGGTGTTCGGCGAGCAACGCCACCGCATCGGCAAGGTCGTCGCGATGGATCCGGTTGGTCCAATGGGGGGCACCATCTCTGGCGATGGTGGCGGTACCGGAACGGACCTGGTCGATGAGCCGGGTGCGGCCCGGACCGTAGATTCCGGCCGCTCGCACGATGGTGGTGGGGTACCGGGCGCAGAGCGCCGCTTCGCCTTCAGCGACCAGCGCAGTGGTCGCGCGATCCGGTGAAGGTGCGGTG
>JAFMKU010000012.1:0-8471 GCA_017852795.1 Candidatus Neomicrothrix sp. | reverse complement strand
TGGCCGCCGAAACCCAGCTGCCGTTGTTCACCCCGTACACCCCGGTGGTGGAGATCACGACCACCCGGTTCACCGTGTCACCAAGCGCCCGAAGCAGATTCTGGGGACCGTCGAGGTAGGCCAGCCGGTACCCGGCCTCGTCGGGGGTGGGGGGTGCGGTGGTGAAGATCACCGTGGTCGCCCCTGCCACGTTGGTCAACGTGGTGGGGTCACCCAGGTCGGCGGTCAAGGCGGTCGCTCCGGCAACGCTGCGCCCGGAGCGGTTGAGGGTAGCCACCGGGGTGCCAGAGCTCAGCAGTCGGGTGGCCACAGCTAGCCCGACGTCGCCGGCACCGGCAATCAGGATCGGTGAGATCGGGTCGACCATAAACGTTGACGGTATCGCTCTAGGCTGCCGGAGTGTTTGAGGTTTCGTGGACCGAGATGTGCCGAGGGACCCGTGAGGATTACGAGTACCTCACTCCGGCTTTTGAACAACACGCGCGCGGGGCGTTGGTGGACAACCTGATTGGTCTGCTCGGATTGCTCAAAGGACCAAATCTTGGTTACCAAGTGGACCGGTACACCCATTCGTTGCAGTCAGCGACCCGGGCCCTGCGCAACCGCGAATCGGTCGACATGGTGGTCGGCGCGCTGCTTCACGATGTGGGTGACGGTTTCGCCCCGGAGAACCATTCGGAGGCCGCGGCCGTGTTGTTGCAGCCGTACGTGGATGAGGAAGTGCACTGGGTCGTCAAACATCACGGGATCTTTCAGGGGTACTACTACTTCCATCATCTCGGCGGGGACCGCAACGCTCGGGACCGGTATCGCGACCATCCGTCTTTCGATCGTTGCGCGGACTTCTGCGCTAACTACGACCAGAACTGTTTCGATCCGGACTACCCGGTGATGGCGATCGAGGAGTTCCGTCCGCTTCTTGACGAGGTGTTCTCCCGTCCGTCTCGGGTCCCGGGGATCGCACCGCTTGATCCGGAACTTCCGCCCGGCTAGTCGAAGAGTTCGACGAGGTCGGCGATCAGCAGCACCGTCACGAGCCCGATGATGGCAACGTTGATAACCGTCATCGGCCATCGCCACTGATGCTGCGAACGTTGGAACCGTCGGATACTGACGACGTTGGCGATCAGCGCTGCGACCCCGACCGGGATTCCGATCCACGGCCCAACGCCGGCTCCGAGACCGATCAAGGGAAACGCGAACGGGATCAACACGTAGGCGAGCGTGCAGCGCACCGCCGAAACGATGATCGACTTAGAGAAGGCACGTTCGGCACTTCGCCTGGCGGTAGCCGCAACAGAGTTCGAGCCGGTCTGGATGTCGGTCATTGGCGCAACCCTAGCGGTGTGGAATGTGTGCGACGCCACCGGAGTGCTCGCCGCCTTCGGTAGCCTCGTCGTCGCATGGAACGCTTCGGATTTGTTGGCCTACCGAACGCAGGAAAGAGTTCGCTCTACAACGCGCTGGCTGGTGGTGGGGCTCATGCTGCGCCGTATGCGTTTGCCACCACTGACCCCAATATTGGGGTTGCGAAAGTGCCCGACGCTCGGCTCGATGCGTTGGCGAAACTGTCGGCAAGTCGCAGCGTGGTCCACGCGGCGGTGCAGTTCACCGACATTGGTGGGCTGGTGGAAGGGGCGAGCCAGGGCGAAGGGTTGGGAAACGCGTTCCTGTCGCACATCCGCGAGGTTGACGCCATCGTTTTTGTGCTTCGAGCGTTTAGCGACGATGACGTTCCGGGGCCGCAGGACCCGCTCGAACACCTTCGGGTGGTGGAGATCGAATTGGCGCTCGCCGACCTGGCCAGCGCCGAGAAAGCGCTCGATCGGACGTCACGGCAACGAAAAGGTGACGCTTCGTTGGCCCGGTCGGTGACGCTGCTCGAACAGGTGGTGCAGTTTCTTTCCGATGGGACACCGTTGTATCGGGCGGGATTCAACGCCGAAGACCGGCAGACGCTGCGCGAATACTTCTTCTTGACCAACAAACCGGTCATGGCGGTGCTCAACATCGGCGAGGACCAGATCGGGCAAGAAGACGAACTCGCGGCGCCGGTTCGCGAAGAGTTGAGCGGAGCTGAAGTCGTTCCGTTGTCGGTGCAGCTCGAAGCCGAAGCGGCCGTGATGGATGCCGAAGATCGTCAGGAAATGCTCGAAGCGCTCGGCTTGGGTGATGGCGCGGTTCCTCGGTTTTTGACCTCGGCGTACCACATGCTCGGGTTGCGGACGTACCTAACCACCGGTGAAAAAGAGAGCCGGGCCTGGACGTTTCGGGCCGGGTCCAGCGCACCCGAATGCGCCGGTGTGATCCACACCGACTTTCAGCGCGGGTTTATCCGGGCCGAGACGATCCAATGGGACGAACTGGTGGCGGCCGGGTCGTGGGCGGCGGCTCGCGAGGTTGGAAAGGTCCGTTCGGAAGGCAAGGACTACATCGTCCAAGACGGTGACGTGATCGAGTTCCGGTTCAACGTGTGACCGGTTTCGGGTTGCCCGAACAGCGTTGTCGACGGCCCGTTTCAGCCCGCCTTGGCTGCCTACCGACCAGCAGGTAGGCTACCCAGATGGTGGATGTGAACGATCTCGAAATTCTTGCTGCGCTTGAAGAAACTGCGGAGCGGTTACTGAACCGGCATCATGAGACCGCCAACGAGTGGTTTCCTCACGCCTACATTCCGTGGAGTGCGGCCGAAGACTTCCCCGAAGACTACGAATGGTCACCGGAAGAAGCGAAAGTGCCCGAGGCGGTACGCAGCGCACTATTCGTCAACGTGCTCACCGAAGACAACTTGCCGTATTACTTCCGCGACATCGAGCGCATGTTTGGCACCGAAGGCGCCTGGGGTGAGTGGGTGCGTCGTTGGACCGCCGAGGAAGGCCGGCACGGAATCGTCCTGAACGGGTACTTGATGGCGACCCGTTCGATCGATCCGGTTGAGCTTGAACGGGCCCGCATGATTCAGGTGCAGACCGGTGAAGTTCCTCAACCACCGACCGCGGCTGAGGGGTTGGCCTACGTTTCGCTCCAGGAGTTGGCGACCCGCATTTCTCATTTCAACACGGGCAACTTGCTTGATGATCCGGCTGGCAAAGCAGTTATGCGTCGAGTCGCCGCCGATGAAAACCTTCACTACCTGTTCTATCGGGACGCCATGCAAGCAGTGATCGACATCAACCCGTCGGTTGCGGTGATCGCCATCGAAAAGCAGGTGAGTGGGTTCCAAATGCCAGGAACCGGTATTCCGGGTTTCGCCAGCCACGCCAAAGCCATCGCCGAGGCCGGGATCTACGATTTCGCGATCCATCACGACCGCATCCTCAAACCCGTGATCCTCCGGGACTGGGCGGTAGAAAGCCTTGAAGGGTTGTCGGGCGAAGCCGAACAGGCACGAGAGTCGTTGCTGGCTCAGATCGAACGGATCGGCCGGATCGGTCAGCGACTCAGTGAACGCCGCGAGGCTCGGACCGCAGCAACTGAGACGCTCGCCTGAACTTGACCGTCGCGTCTACATTGCGGACATGCCGTGGCTCGTCCACAACCAAACCGTGATTGCGTCGTTGACGGTGGCCTCGACGCGAAGCGAGCGACGCCGCGGGTTACTCGGCCGGGACGGATTTGAAGGAGCGTTGCTGCTAGCGCAGACCCGTGCGGTGCACACGGTCGGGATGCGGTTCGCGCTCGACGTGGCACACCTCGACACCGACATGAAGGTGCTTTCGGTTCGAACCATGGCCCCAGGTCGGGTTGGTCGGTGGGTGCCTCGGGCCCAGTGTGTGCTCGAAGCAGAGGCCGGTTCGTTTCGACGCTGGGGGATTGCCCCCGGGGTCTGCCTGGAGGTTCGGACGTGAGTGGTGCACTGGTGCTGGTGGCAACACCGATCGGCAACCTAGGTGACTTAGCCCCGCGGGCAGTTGCCGAACTGGAAGGGGCTGATCTGGTCTGCTGCGAGGACACCCGCCGAACCGGAACGCTGCTTCGCCACGCCGGGGTTCGGGTGGCTGAGCTGCGTCGCCTTGACGAACACACCGAGTTTGATTCGATACCGGCCATTGTTGAACGGGTCGCGGCGGGGGCCCGGGTGGTGCTGGTATCCGATGCCGGCACCCCTGCGATCAGCGACCCCGGTCAACGGCTGGTGGCGGCGGTGATCGCCGCAGGGTTGACCGTCACCGGTGTTCCGGGGCCAGTCGCCGCGGTACAGGCGCTGGTACTCAGCGGGCTAGACACCGACCGGTTTGTTTTCGAAGGGTTCCTGAACCGCAAAGGATCCGTTCGTGATGAGCAACTCGAAGCGATCGCCGCCCAGCGCCGCACCACCGTGTTTTACGAATCCCCGAACCGACTCGCCGCCACGCTCCGGGAGTTGGCGGCGCTCGGGGGCGCTGATCGGCAGGCGGTGGTGGCGCGGGAGTTGACCAAACTGCATGAGGAACTCAAACGAGGAACCCTCAACGAGTTAGCCGACTGGGCGGATCAGGGAGTGCGCGGTGAGGTCGTGGTGGTGGTCAGCGGTGCCGCGCCCCCAGCCGAAGCCGACGACGCAATGATCGTTGCCGCGCTCGGTGATCTGCTGACCGCCGGGCGAACCCGCCGAGATGCCATCGACGAGGTCACGGCTTCGACCGGGGCTCGCCGTAGCCGGGTTTATGACCTGGCTTTGACCGTCAACGCGTCAGCAACATAGTCAGCAACGCCGACGCACCGGGGAGACCCCGGTAGCCTCCAAACTGATGAGCGTTCCTGTTCTTGTTGCTGTTGCCTGGCCCTACGCCTCCGGATCGCGCCACCTTGGCCATCTGGCGGGTGCGTATTTGCCGGCCGACGTCTTTGCTCGCCACCAGCGACTGGTGGGCAACGAGGTGTTGATGGTGAGCGGTTCCGACGTGCACGGCACACCGATCACGGTTCGTGCCGACGCTGAGGGCGTGACCCCGACCGACATCGTTGACCGTTTCCACAACGAGTTCGTTCGGCAATGGGAAACGGTTGGGATCAGCTGGGACCTGTACACCACCACTGGCACCGCCAACCACGCCGAAGTCACTCAGGACATGTTTCTGCGCCAGCTTGAGAACGGCCACATCGACAAACGCATCAGCGAACAATTCTTCGATCCGCAAGCCGAGAGGTTCCTTCCTGACCGCTACATCGAAGGAACCTGTCCGCATTGCCAGTATCGGGAAGCCCGAGGCGACCAGTGCGATAGCTGCGGCCGCACCCTAGATGCGGTTGAACTGGTCGAACCCAAGTCGAAGATCACCGGGGCGACACCGGTGCTTCGCGAAACCGAACACTTTTACTTCCGGTACTCAGATTTCGGTGATCAACTCGCCGAGTTCCTTGGCGCCAAAAAGGGCTGGCGGCCTCATGTCCTCAATTTCGCCAAAGGGTGGCTGGAGGAAGGGTTGTTGGACCGGGCCATCACCCGCGATCTTGACTGGGGCATCGAATTGCCGGTCGATGACCTCGGAGAAGGCAAGCGGATTTACGTCTGGTATGACGCAGTCATCGGCTATCTCTCGGCCAGCAAAGAATGGTCGACCGCAACCGGAGACCCTGAACGCTGGAAACACTGGTGGCACAACGATGAAAGCCGTCACGTCTATTTCATTGGCAAAGACAACATTCCGTTTCACTGCCTGTTCTGGCCCGCCCAGTTGATGGGTTACGGCGAATTGCACCTGCCTGACGACGTCCCAGCCAACCAGTACATCACCTTCAAGGGTGGCAAAGCGTCGGCCAGTCGAGGGGTGGGACTCACGATCGACGAAGGCCTTGACGCTTTCCAACCCGACGGGTTGCGTTACGCCCTGGCCGCTAGTTTCCCCGAGCAGGCCGATACCGACATTTCGTTGGAGGAGATCGCTCGCCGTATCAACGAGGAACTGGTTGCGACCTGGGGGAACCTCGTCAACCGGGTGCTTTCGATGGTTCACAAAAACTTTGGTGCTCAACCCGACACCACGGATCGTCGCGGCGAAGACGAGACGTTGCTGGCCGCAGTCGACGAATTTCTGGTGGTGGCCAACCGACAGCTGGAAGCGGTCGAGCTTCGAGCGGCACTGCGTACCGCAATGGATGGTGCGCAGGCGGTCAACGCGTATCTGAACGCCACCGAACCGTGGAAGGTCGTGAAAGACGATCCGGTCCGGGCCGGGGTGATTCTTGGGACGGCGCTGGACGCCATTAACGGTGTCCGGGTGGCGTTCGCTCCGTTCCTCCCGTTCAGCTCGGAACTGCTCGACGGCGTGCTCGGCCCGGTTTCGGCCTGGTCGCGGGTTGCGGTTCCGGCGGGAACACCAATTGCCGCACCGTCGCCATTGTTTGTCAAAGTCGACCTTGAGGCCCTGCTGGCGGAGCGCTGAACGGTGGCTTGGACCGACCAACACTGCCATCTTGAGGTTGGCGACGCTGGCGCTTCACAGGTCGCCGAAGCCCGAGCCGCCGGGGTGACCCGCATGGTTTCGGTGGGTTGTGATCTGGCGCAGTCTCAGCAGATGGCTGAACTGGCCGCCATGTACGACGGGGTGTACGCCACCGCGGGGGTTCACCCGCACGACGCGCAGCACGGCATCGCCGGAATTGAAGCGCTGCTGGACCTCCCGCAGGTCGTGGCGGTTGGGGAAGCGGGGCTCGACTACTTCTACGAACATTCACCCCGAGATGTCCAAGCCGACGTTTTTGCGGCACAGATCGCCCTCGCCAATCAACGGTCGCTTCCTCTGGTGATCCATTCTCGTGATGCTTGGGATGACACGTTCGCCATGCTTGATCGCGAAGGAGTGCCGGATCGCACGGTGTTTCATTGCTTCACCGGTGGACCCGATGAAGCAACCGAGGTACTCAACCGTGGCGCGTTGCTTTCGTTCTCGGGAATCATTTCGTTTCCCAGCGGCGAGTCGTTGCGTCAAGCCGTCGCGATCTGCCCACTGGATCGGCTCTTGGTGGAAACCGACTCGCCGTATCTGGCCCCCGTTCCTCATCGAGGAAAACCGAACCAACCGGCGTGGGTTCGGTTGGTTGGTGAAGCCGTCGCCGCCGCGGTCGGGCGTCCGGTGGCAGAGATCGAAGCCGTCACCTGGCAGAACGCCAACCGGTTCTATGACCTTGACGAGGTTGACGCGGCGAAAGCGGCCCGGTGACCCATTCCCCGACAGAGATCCGTGCCTTGCTCGACCGTCACGGGTTGCAGGCGCGACGGGCGCTTGGCCAAAACTTCGTGGCCGACCCCAACACGGTTCGTCGTATCGCTCAGCTCAGCGGTGTTGGCCCTGGTGATCCGGTAGTTGAGATCGGTCCAGGGTTGGGATCGTTGACGTTGGCGCTCCTCGATGCGGGAGCGGCGGTGACCGCGGTGGAGATGGACCGAGGACTGGTCCCGGTGTTGGCCGAAGTAGTGGCCGGACGCGACGTGACCATCGTCGAAGGTGACGCTCGCCTGGTTGATTGGGACACGGTGCTGGCCGGCCGAACCAACTGGAAGCTGGTCGCCAACCTTCCCTACAACGTGGCCGCACCGTTGGTGCTGGATCTGCTTCGCGAGGTGCCGGCGATTTCCGAAATGCTAGTGATGGTCCAGTTGGAAGTTGCGCAACGGCTGGCTGCGGTAGCGCCGGACCCGGCGATCGGTATCCCCTCGGTGCTGGTCGCCTACCACGGGACCGCGGCGATCGTGGGCCGGGTTTCGCCGAACGTCTTTATCCCGCGCCCCCGGGTTGATAGCGCGCTGGTTCGGATCACCCGTCACGCCACGTCACCGTGTCAGGCACCGTTGGAGCACATTGAGTCACTGGTGCGAGCCGGATACGGGCAGCGGCGAAAGATGATCAGGAAGTCGTTGGCGGGGCTGGTGACGGTGGAACAGATCGAAGCGGCGGGGGTTGACCCCTGCGCTCGACCCGAGACGTTGAGCCTCGAGACGTGGGATCGGCTGGCCTTGGTGGCCGGCGAGAACGCCTAGGGTGACGCGGTGGATCCGCAGCTTCCTGCTCTGCTTCAGGCCCCAGCCAAACTCACGTTGTCGTTACGAATCGTCGGGGTTCGCGGCGATGGCTTTCATCTGATCGATGCGGAGATGGTGAGCCTTGATTTCGCTGATCGTTTGCACCTCAACGTCGGCGACTCGTTGACGATTACCGGACCCGCCGCAGGTTTTGCCGGGGACACGCAAGACAATCTGGTTCGTCGTGCCTTGGCGATGGTTGACCGTTCGGCGGCGGTGGAGTTACACAAGGAGATCCCGGCCGGGGCGGGACTGGGTGGTGGCTCTTCGGATGCTGCCGCGGTTCTGCGGTGGGCGGGGTTCGATGATCTCGAAGCCGCCGCCGCGTTAGGGGCCGATGTGGCTTTCTGCCTGGTGGGGGGTCGAGCCCGGGTGTCAGGAATCGGCGAAGTGATAACACCGTTGCCGTTTGAGCCGTTGACGCTCACCTTGGTCACACCGCCGTTGTTTTGCTCGACGCCTGCGGTGT
>JAFMKU010000011.1:25785-49027 GCA_017852795.1 Candidatus Neomicrothrix sp. | reverse complement strand
CGGAGACAACGGCAACGATCTTGAACCGGCGGCGTTGCTGGTTACCCCCGATCTGGCCCGCTGGCGCGACGAACTGGCTGAACGGACAGGGCAGCGACCGCGGCTGGCGGGAAGCGGGAGTTCCTGGTTTGTTACCGGAAACTTTCCCGAAGCGGGCCGCGTCGTGTCCACAATTCCTGCCCACTAACCGTTGCCCGCGTCGGGTTCACGCTCGACGCAAGGACCATTCGTCTCACCGTGAGGTGCGATCGTGCGCCGCAACGGCGTCTCGCACCTACGCGCCTACTTGCGCTGGTGACGTGTCCTTCGGAGCATCTTCTTGTGCTTCTTCTTGCGCATGCGCTTACGGCGCTTCTTGATGAGTGAACCCACGAGAGGCGACGCTAGCGGCTGACCGCCGGTGTGCCACCCGAATCCGGCGGGTTTAGCAACTTCTCCCGGAGGTGCGCAGCGTGCGTTCAGGGCGATACGGTGAGCCGACAGATGGCCCGTAGTTCAACTGGTTAGAACGTCGGACTTTGACTCCGGATGTTGCAGGTTCGAGTCCTGCCGGGCCAGCCAGCTTTGGAGCTTTGCTCCAAAGACCGTCCTACGCGATGCTGGGAACTCATGCAGCAACTCAACCAGAAGAAGCTCCATATCGTCGCCGGGCGTGCCACCGAAACGCTGGCGACCGACATCTGTCGGGAGCTGGGAGTTTCGCTTGGATCCCCGAACACTGCCGAGTTCGCCAACGGCGAAATCCATGTGAAGTACGGCGAGTCGATCCGTGGTTCGGACGTGTTCATCGTGCAAACCCATTCCGAATGGGATGGGCATTCCATCAACGACGCCATCATCGAGCACCTGATCATGGTCGACGCAGCCAAGCGAGCATCGGCCAAACGCATCACAGCGGTCGCTCCCTTCTTTGGTTACAGCCGTCAAGATCGCAAAGCGTCGGGTCGGGAACCGATCACCGCTCGGCTGCTCGCCGACATGTTTCTCGCGGCTGGTGCCGACCGGCTGATTTCGGTGGATCTTCACAGCGGCCAGATTCAAGGGTTCTTTGACGGGCCGGTCGATCACCTCACGGCCATGCCGGTACTGGTCGAGTATCTGGCTGGACTCGGCGACGACGACCTAGTCATCGTGTCGCCCGATGCGGGTCGAATGAAAGTCGCTGAGCGCTACACCAGCCTGCTCGACGCAGACCTGGCTTACGTGCACAAACGTCGATCGGCCGAACAAAAGAACGTGGTCGAAGCAACCGAGATTATCGGCCAGGTAACCGGCCGGACCTGCGTGCTGATCGACGACATGATCGACACCGGTGGAACGATCTGCGCGGCGGCGTCGCTGTTGGCTGAACATCAGGCGAAACGGATCATTATCGCCACCACCCACGGGGTGTTTTCGGGCCCAGCGATCGAACGTCTCCGTCAGGCCCCGGTTGAGACGGTGTTGGTGACCGACACGCTCCCGTTCCCACCCGAAAAACAAGACGACAAGATCAAGGTGCTGACGGTCGCTCCGTTGATCGCCCGAGCAATCGCCGCGGTCTTTGAGGACACCTCGGTGAGTGACATCTTCCAAGGTAACCATCTGGCGTAGTGACGGGTGGCGGGGCTCGCCACTAGCGGTCAAATGCCCGGTGTGGATTGGCCGGGGACGCGTTAGCCTGCACCGTCGCCCCAATCCGGGTCGAACTGTCGTTTTCTCTGGCCGCAACGGAGCCATTCTCATGTCACAACTGCTTCTCAGCGCTGAATCCGGTCGCAAGGCAGGAACTCGCCCGTCCCGTCAGCTTCGTCGGGAAGGCAAGATTCCTGCTGTTGTCTACGGTCTGCATGCCGAACCGCTAGCCGTTTCGGTCGAGTGGCCGGAACTTCGCCGGGCGGTCACCACCGACGCCGGGCTCAACGCCCTGATCACCCTCGAGATTGACGGCGAAAAGTGCCTGTCGGTTATCAAGCAGATTCACCGTCACCCGGTGCGCCGCGACGTTCTTCATGTCGATTTCCTTCGGGTAACCGAGGATCAGCCGATTGACGTCAACGTGCCGTTGGTTGTGATCGGCGAAGCCCGCAACGTCACCATGTACGACGGCATGGTCGATCAGAACATGTACGAGCTCACCATCTCGGTGAAGCCCACTGAGGTTCCTCGGCAGATCGAGATTGACATCAGCAACTTGGAACTGGGTGAAACCATCAAGGTTGCCGACGTGCCGCTTCCGGCCGGGGCGACCACTCCGGTGAACCCGGAGGAAACGGTGGCGATCGCTTTGATCACCCGTTCGACCCGTGAAGCCATTCGTCGTGCCGAGGCTGAAGCTGCAGGCGAGAGCCCTGACGCTGGCGCCGACGCCGCGGTCGCTAGCGATGATGACGCTGACGCTTCGGCTGGCGACGACGACGAGAGCTGATACGGCGGGCCTGACCAGCCATGGTCGCAGGCTTGCGAAAGTCTTCGGGTACACCCGCTGACCTTCTGGTGGTTGGGCTCGGTAACCCGGGGGAGCAATACGCGACGACCCGGCACAACGCCGGTTTCTGGGTGGTGAACGAACTCGTTCGCCGTCACCACGGTCGGCTACGGCGAGGTCGCCGCGAGTTTTCCGAAAGCGACGTTCTCATCGTCAACGGATTGCGGATCGCGGTGGCGGTACCGACCACCTTCTACAACCGGACCGGGCAGGCGGTGCAGGCGCTGCTGAAAGTCCACCGTCTCGACGATCTGTCGCGGCTGCTGATCGTGCACGACGAACTCGACCTTCCGGTTGGGGTTTGTCGGTTGAAGTTTGGTGGCGGCTTTGCGGGGAACAACGGACTCAAGTCGGTCAACAGCCACCTGCGAACCAGTGATTTCAGTCGGCTCCGGTTGGGGGTCGACAAACCAACCGAAGGTACGCAATCTGGTGCCGACTATGTGCTGCGGCGACCGGCCCGGGCCGAGCAACCAATTCTTGAACAGGTGGTCGCCACCGCCTGCGACGCCGTTGAGTACCTGGCGGCGACCGACATCGAGACGGCCATGAACCGTTTCAACCAGCGATGATCGACCCTGACGGTTTGTCATGACGCCCCCGAACCCGTCTGCTCCGCTGGTTGACCTCGTCGATTTGGTCAGCGAAGAACCAGCATTCGATGCCGTGCTGGGAAGACGAGAACGGGTGCTGGTGGTTCCCGATGCGGCGCGTCCAGCAGTGTTGGCCAGCCTCTCTACTGCGTCGGACCGTCGTCCGGTTTTGGTCGGTACCGCCACTCGCGCCGAAGCAGAACGGTTAGCCGCCGACGCCGCCCAGTTCCTCGGTGATGAACGGGTGCTGCTGTTCCCGGCCTGGGAGACACTCCCGTATGAACGGGTAAGCCCCGCCACCGAAACGATGGGTCAGCGACTGCGGGTGCTGCATCGGATGCAGTCAGATCATCCACCGTCGTTGATCGTCGCGCCGGTGCGGGCTCTGGTGCAACGAATCGACCCGGCGGCGGTTTGTGACCCGCTTCGGATCGCTCCCGGAGATCAGCTCGACCCGCAAGCGTTGGTAGCGGCGCTGATTGGTTTTGGTTATCGGCGAGAAGGACAAGTTGAACACCGGGGAGAAGTCGCGCTGCGAGGATCGATCGTCGATGTCTTTCCCAGCACCGAGGACTCTCCGGTGCGGATCGATCTCTGGGGTGACGAAGTTGACCGCCTAACCCACTTTTCGGTTGCCGATCAGCGATCGACAGAACCAATCGCCGGGGTAGAGCTGTTTCCGTGCCGCGAATTCAGACCATCGGAACCGACGCGGGAGCGGGCCGCGGCGTTGGTAGCCACCGAACCGTGGGGTCGTGAACAGTGGGATCGGCTAGCTGACGGTCAACTCTTTGACGGGATGGAATCTTGGTTGCCGTGGCTGGTCGATGGCGAGACGTTGATCACCGATCTGGTTGGGCCCGATGGTCTGGTGGTGCTGCTGGAACCGTACCGGATCCGAACCCGAGCCGACGAGATCGCGGCCGAGGAACGTGACCTGGCTGAGACGTTGGCGAAAACCTGGGAGGTTGACGCCGACCGGGTGCATCGTCTCAACCTGAATCAAGACCGATTGCTCGCCGAGGTCCAAGCCCCAGTCTGGTCGTTTCTTGCCGTAGCTGATCGTCCGGAAACTCCGATCGTGCAGGCCCACGGTTGGGAGCCGGTAGCCGGTGACGTGGGCCCTGCCATCGCAAGTATTTCCAAGCTCATTTCTGACGGGTACTTGGTGGTAGTCGCGGCCGATGCCGAGGCCAGTGCCGATCGTCTCCACGAGTTGTTGACCAGCCAAGGTCTCGACATTGTCCGGGCCGACGGATCGGTGCCAGCTTCGCCCGGTCAGGCTCGGGTGTCGGTCGCACCGCTCACCCGAGGGATGGTGTTGCCGGGGGTGAAACTGGCGGTGCTGAGCGAATCGGACTTGACCGGTCGGCGCCGAACCCACCGGCGGACGCGGCGGCGTGGTGCCGATGCTCAACGCTTCTTCGAAGATCTCCATGTCGGCTCCTACGTCGTCCACGAGCAGCACGGTGTGGCCCGGTTCGCAGGAATGGTCACCCGGGCCATCGGTGGGCATGATCGGGATTACTTGCTGCTCGAATACCGGGGCGATGACAAGTTGTACATCCCGTCGGATCAGATCGATTCGATCCGTCATTACACCGGTGGGGACACACCGACGCTGTCCAAGATGGGTGGTGCAGATTGGCACACGGCCAAAGCCCGGGTCCGGGCCGCGGTGCAGGAAATTGCCCAGGAACTCGTGGTTCTGTATCAGCGTCGGGTCAGCAGTCCGGGTCACGCGTTCGCAGCCGATAGCCCGTGGCAGAGCGAATTTGAGGCGTCGTTTCCGTTTCAGGAAACCCCTGATCAGTTGTCGGCCATCGTTGATGTGAAAGCCGACATGGAAGCGCAAGCACCGATGGACCGACTGGTGGTTGGCGATGTTGGTTTCGGCAAAACCGAGATTGCCATGCGGGCGGCGTTCAAAGCGGTGCAGGACGGTCGTCAGGTGGCGGTCTTGGTCCCGACCACGTTGCTGGCGCAGCAACATTTCACAACGTTTTCTGAACGGATGGCCCCGTACCCGATCCGAGTAGCGGTGCTCAGCCGGTTCTTGACCAACGCGCAGGCCCGCGATGTGTTGAAAGGTTTGAGCGACGGTTCGATCGATCTGGTGATCGGCACCCATCGACTGCTCGGTTCCGAGGTTCGTTTCGAACGGCTCGGTCTGCTGATCGTCGACGAAGAACAGCGGTTTGGGGTGTCGCACAAGGAACAGATCAAAGAACTGCGATCCGACATCGACGTTTTGACCCTGACCGCCACTCCCATCCCTCGTACGTTGGAAATGAGCCTGACGGGGATTCGTGACCTTTCGACGCTCAACACACCCCCGGCGGAACGTCAACCGATCCTGACCTATGTCGGCCCTTACGACGATCGGGCGGTAGCCGAGGCGATCCGTCGGGAGCTGCTTCGAGATGGTCAAGCCTTTTTCGTGCATAACCGGGTGCGTGACATCGAACGGGTCGCGGCGGATCTCAAAGAGCTCGTTCCTGAAGCGCGGATCGCGGTTGCTCACGGCCAGATGGACGAAGGCTCGCTAGAACGGGTCGTCGTTGACTTCTGGGAAGGCAACTATGACGTTCTGGTGTGCACCACCATCATCGAGTCAGGCATTGACATGCCAACCGTGAACACGCTGGTGGTTGACCGTTCTGAACTGTTGGGGTTGGGTCAGCTCCATCAGCTTCGGGGCCGGGTCGGACGGTCTGGGCAACGGGCCTACGCCTACCTGTTTCATCCCCCGGATCTGGCATTGAGCGAAACGGCCTTTGAACGGCTCAAGACCATCGGTGAGGCCACCGAACTGGGGTCAGGTTTTCGCATCGCGATGCGCGACCTCGAGATTCGTGGGGCCGGAAACCTGCTCGGCACGGGGCAAAGTGGGCACATCGCGGCGGTGGGCTACGACCTGTACTGCCAGATGGTGACCGAAGCGGTGGGTGAACTCAAAGGTGAGGTCGTGGAACCGACGGTGGCGATCTCTATTGAGATTCCTGGCGACGCCCACCTTCCCGACGATTACGTCATGAAAGAAACCAACCGGCTTGAGGCGTACCGACGGCTGGCAGGCATCGAAACGCTGGAAGCGCTGGAAGACATTCGGGTTGAATGGCAGGACCGCTTCGGCCCGATCCCACCCGCGGCCGAGGCGTTGCTGCAAATCGGCCGGATCCGGGTCGAGTGCGTGCGCACCGGTGTTCGGGAGATCTCGGTCACCAAAGGCAGCGGCTTTGGTGGGCCTGATTTCGTGGTGAAGGTTGCGCCGGTACAGTTGCCGGAAAGCCGTCAGGTGCGACTCGACCGGCTGTATTCGGGGCGGGGAGCGGGAAACTCGGCGGTTTACAGAGAGGGAACCGGTGAGTTGTTGCTGCCGATTCGTCGGGCCGCGGGCCCGCTGGCCGAACAACTGGTCGCCATTATGGTTGACCTGATACCGGACGCTTTGACCCGGGCCGATAGTGTGGGCAATTCGTGAGCACCGAACCTTCTTCTCCGTCACCGTTCCGTCGAGTTCTTGTCGCCCTCGCGCTGCTCGCTCTCGTGGCCACCACGACCGTTGCCTGGACCAACCATCGTTCGGCGCGGGCCGCGGTTGTTGCCTATGGCGAAAGCGAACTGACCGCTGATCAACTCGCGGCGATCCTCGAAACGCTGCCGGAGACGGCTCCCCAGATTGTCAACGGCACGATGTCGGCGTCGATCACCGGACAGCTGATTCGTCAATGGATCTTTAATCAGGCCATCGTGGAAGAACTCGCAGCCCGTGACTGGTCATCGACCGGTGACGACCGGACCAGAGCGATCGCCGACATCAACGACCCGGGCTTTCCGGTCGAAACCGCGTTCGGTGTTTTGACGTTGGACACGCTGGAACAATCCAATGCTGGGATGCGGTTGGCCGAAGCGATGGTGGTTGACGTGCCGTTGGCCTACCCCGAATATCTCTGTTCGAGCCACATTTTGGTGTCGACCGAAGCGGAAGCAGCCGAGATCGTTGCGTTGCTCGCCGACGGTGACGATTTCGCCACTCTGGCCCAAGCCCGAAGCCTGGACGGGTCCGGGGCCACGGGCGGTGACCTCGGTTGTGGTCCGACCATGAACTACGTCACCGAATTCAGCGACGGTGCTCGGGCGACCGGTGTCGGGATCAGCGTTCCGGTTGAGTCTCAGTTTGGTTGGCATGTGATCGCGGTTCGTTCGATCGGCCCGCTGACCCCGGAGAACCATCCGGAGATGGGCGAGGACCGGGTTCGCCAGGCGCTCGGGAGTTTCGAAGTGCAAGCCGTGGAGCAGCTGGCTTCCCAGTACTTCGACGAGATCCTGATAGCCGCTTGGGATCGCACCGCCAACCGAGTTGACCTTGATGCCCGCTACGGGACTTGGGACGCCGACCGGGCTGTGATCGTCGAGCCGTCGGGTCTCGACTAGTCGGTCTGCGCCGTGGGGCCTCGGGTCGTCGTTGTGGGCCTTGGCCCCGCTGGGCCCGAGCTGATAACTCCGGCAACCGGTGAGGTGCTGGCTTCGGCAAGCAGGATCTGGCTTCGTACCGCTCGCCACCCGGCTGCGGCCGGTCTCGACGCTCCGTCGTTCGACGAGGTGTACGAGCGGGCTGACACGTTCGCCGAGGTGTACGCCGAGATTGCCGACCGTCTCCTGACCGAAGCCGGGTCGGGAGGTGAGGTGGTGTACGCCGTTCCGGGGTCACCGTTAGTGCTGGAACGGTCGGTGGAGTTGCTTCGCCGTCACGCCCCCGAACGGGGGGTGGAAGTGGTGTTGCACCCGGCGGTGTCGTTTCTTGATGCGGTCTGGGCCCGGTTAGCCATCGATCCGGTGGAGGCTGGGGTGCGATTGATCGACGGTCACGTTTTCGCGACCGCCGCAGCCGGACAGGTTGGGCCGCTTCTGGTCGCCCACACTCACGCCAACCATGTGTTGAGCGAAATCAAGATCGCGTTCGACGAGCCACCGGAGTCGGCGGTCATCATGCAACGCATCGGGTTACCTGACGAAGTGGTCCTTGAGGTTGCCTGGGAAGACCTCGACCGGACGGTGGAAGCGGATCATCTGACTTCGGTGTTTCTTCCCGAACTGGCCGAACCGGTAGCGGCCGAGTTCAGCCGCCTCGATGAGTTGGTGCGCACGCTGCGTGACCAGTGCCCGTGGGATCGCAAACAGACCCATGCCAGCCTTCGGCGGCACTTGCTCGAAGAAACCCACGAGGTGCTCGAAGCCCTCGATGCCCGCGCCGAAGTTGATGACTTTGAAGGTGACGTCGACCTTGATGAGCACCTAGCCGAAGAGTTGGGTGATCTGCTGTATCAAATCCTGTTCCATGCCCGGATTGCTGCCGAACGAGGTTCGTTCACTGCGAGCGATGTGGCCCGAGGGTTGCACGACAAGCTGGTGTCCCGTCACCCCCACGTCTTTGCCGATGGCACCGCCGACGATGTTGCTTCGGTGGTAGCGAACTGGGATGCGATCAAAGCTGAGGAGAAGCAGCGAACCTCGTTGCTTGACGGGATCCCTTCGGGGCTGCCCGGTCTGGCCTGGGTCGCCAAGTTACGTAAGCGTGCCGGTTCCGCTGGGGTGGTGGCGTTCGCCGCCAGCGACCGAAGGTCCCGCGACCGTTTCGCGGCTGTGGATTGGTCAACCCTTGATGAAGACACACTCGGAGAGTTGCTGTTTTTGCTGGTTGGCGCCGCGGTCGAAGCCGACCTTGACGCGGAAGCCGCGATCCGGGTGGTTGGTCAACGCTTTGAGCAGCGGTTCCGTCGCATGGAAGCACTGGCTGGTTCGTCTGAAGCGCTGGCCAACGCCGGTGCCGAACAGATCGCCGACTGGTGGCAGGGTGCGAAACGCCAGCCGCCGCCGGCATAGTAGGGAGGTGGCCGTCGGGCCATCGGTGGGCGGAACCCCGGTGAGGCATTTTCGCGCGGTTCGCGCGAATTCCCTCACGCTGCGCGCGAGGGCGACTATCCTCGCGTCAATCTGTCCCACCTGATCCCCGAGGTCTGAAAACGTGAGCACGATTCACACAGTGCATGGCCGAGAGGTCTTTGACTCCCGCGGTAACCCGACGGTTGAAGTTGACGTTGTGCTCGATAGCGGCGCTACCGGCCGGGCCATGGTGCCCTCGGGCGCCTCAACCGGTGCGTTTGAGGCGGTGGAGCTTCGCGATGGTGGTGAACGACTAGCCGGCAAAGGCGTGTTGACCGCGGTTGGTTTCGTCAACGGTGAATTGGCGAACGCTGTGCGCGGACTCGACGCGCTCGATCAACGGCAGGTTGACGCCGCCTTGTTGGCCGCCGACGGGACCGACAACAAGAGCCGAGTCGGGGCCAACGCCATCCTCGGGATTTCGCTAGCGACGGCCCAGGCGGCCGCCAACGACCTTGGTATTGCGCTGTGGCGGCACGTCGGTGGTGCGAATGCCCACGTGCTTCCGGTGCCCATGATGAACGTGATCAACGGCGGAGAACACGCGGATAACAGCGTGGACTATCAGGAATTCATGTTTATGCCGGTTGGCGCTGCCTCGTTTAGCGAAGCGATGCGTTGGGGCGTTGAGTGTTATCACACGCTCAAAAAGGTGCTGCAGGAACGAGGGCTGTCTACCGCGATTGGTGACGAAGGCGGTTTCGCCCCGGATCTGGCCAGCAACGAGGCCGCAGTGCAGTTGCTGATGGATGCCATCGAACGGGCAGGCCGGGTCCCGGGTGATGAGGTAGCGCTAGCGATGGACGTCGCCTCAACCGAGTTTTTTGATCCCAAGACCAACCGCTACACGCTGGCGGCTGAGGGTCGGGTGTTGGAGCCGTCAGCCATGGTCGCCGACCTGGTGGCGTTGGCCGATCGCTATCCCATTGTTTCCATTGAGGACGGCATGGCCGAAGAAGACTGGGCGGGTTGGGCCGAACTCACCGACGCGCTCGGCGGCCGCCTGCAACTGGTCGGCGATGACCTTTTCGTGACCAACACCGAACGGTTGTCGCGTGGCATCGAGGTCGGAACTGCCAACTCCATTCTGATCAAGGTCAACCAGATCGGTTCTCTGACCGAGACCTTGGAGGCCGTCGATCTAGCCACCCGCCATTCCTACAGTTCGGTCATGTCGCACCGCTCCGGTGAGACTGAGGACACGTTCATCGCTGATCTCGCGGTGGCGTGTGGATGCGGCCAGATCAAGACCGGAGCTCCGGCCCGCTCGGATCGGGTCGCCAAATACAACCAGTTGTTGCGCATCGAAGAACAACTCGGCGAGGCAGCAGTGTTTCCAGGGAAGGCCGCCCTCTCAGGGGCGTAGACGGAGCGAACGGCGATGGCAGGAACGCGAAATCCAACCAAAAAATCCGGGAAGGGTCAGCGGAGTAAACGCACCCCGCAGGCGGCATCGTCGGGGATAGGCGCCAAGCAGGCTCGCACAACGCGACCCGGGGTACGCCTTGATCGCCTGGTTCGTCTCGGTTTGATCACGTTGACCCTCGTTGTCCTGGCTGGACTCGCCTACGTCCCGGCCTCGGATTACCTTCGGCTCCGCCAGGAACGTGATCAGGTCGAACTCGAAGCCGATGTCCTTCGGGCCACCCTCGAACAAGCAGAGATCGATCAGCAGATCGCCGAAAGTCGAAACGAACAACGAGCTCGTTGTTTTGGGTACTGGGTGGAACCCGAAACGGAGAGTTACCTGGTGCAGGTCGGCAACGGATGTGCTCAAGGTCGCTAATTCGGGCATGATCTCGCCATGGACCGAACGCCGTTGACTACCAAAGCAACCCCTGTTGTGGCGAGAGGACTGGTTCGTCGGTTCGGCGACCTCGTCGCAGTCGATGGAATCGACCTTGAAGTCGCTGAGGGTGAGGTTTTTGGTTTTCTGGGACCCAACGGTGCCGGAAAGTCCACCACCGTCCGGATGCTGGTCACGTTGCTTTCCCCGAGCGCCGGAACCGCCGAGGTCGCCGGTTTCGATGTGGCCCGCGAACCCAACGAGGTTCGGCGCCGAATCGGTGTCGCCTTGCAGGACGCCGCTATCGATCCGTTGATGACCGGTAACGAGCTGCTGCGGCTCCAGGCCATCATGCACGGGCTCGGAGGACGCGAAGCGCAACGTCGTTGTGCCGAACTGCTCGAACGAGTTGGCTTGACCGCGGCGGGGGATCGTCGAGTCGGCCAGTACTCGGGAGGTATGCGCCGCCGTCTGGATTTGGCGCTGGCGTTGATCCACCGTCCTGAAGTGCTTTTCCTCGACGAGCCGACGACCGGGTTGGATCCAACCAGCCGACAGGCGGTCTGGGAAGAAGTTCGACTGCTCAACGATGAAGGCACCACGGTGTTCCTCACCACCCAGTACCTCGAAGAAGCCGACCAGTTAGCGGGACGGATCGCCATTATCGACGGTGGACGGATCGTGCGCGAAGGCGACCCGGCCACGCTCAAGGAAGCCGTTGGTGACCCGACCCTTCGACTTGAGGTGGCCGATGGCTCCAACCTTGACGATGCCAAAGCCATCTTGGAGACGTTTGGGCCGCCCCGCCCGGCCCGTGTCGGTCGGGTAGCGATCGGGCTACGTGGTGGCACGGCGGCGCTGGCGACAGTCATTCGGGCTCTCGACGACGCTGGTATCACCGTCGGCCATGTCGAGGTCGACTCGCCGAGCCTTGACGATGTGTTTGCCGATGCCACCGGCCGACGCCTAGAGGGAGCCGGTGAATGACCGCAACGCTTCGATCACCGCGGGTGATCGCGGTTGAGCAGACGCTGGCGTTAGCGGCTCGTTCGGTTCGCAACACCGCCCGTGAACCCGGAGCGTGGGTTCCCTCGATCATCTTTCCGCTGTTGATGGCTGCGATCTACAGCGCCCAGTTCGCCCGCGCCACTGCCTTGCCGGGGTTTCCGGAAGTTGATTCGTTTCTGCAGTTCATCCTTCCGGCGGCGATCCTGCAAGGGGTTTCGTTCAACGCCGGCGAGGCCGGTTCGGCGATGGCCACCGACCTTCAAACCGGCTTTTTTGATCGGCTCGCCATGTCACCTTCGGGTCGGATGTCGATCTTTGTTGGACGGTTGGCGGGTGCCGCGACCTTCTCCGCGCTGCTGGCGGCCACGCTGGTGGTGGTGTTCTGGCTGGCAGGTGCTCCGGTAAAGGGTGGGGTGCTGGCGGCGTTGGCGGTGGTGGTGATCTCCTCGCTGCTGGCGCTGGGGATCGGAGGGTTCAGCTTGGCGGTGGGGATCCGAACCGGTTCGACCGAAGCCACGCAGGCCATGTTTCCGCTCACGTTCGTGATGATCTTTGTGTCGTCCGCGTTTTTCCCCACCGAACTGATGACCGGCTGGTACCAGCAAGCCGCCGAAATCAACCCGTTTACGTTGATCGTCAACCCGACTCGTCGGATCGCCATCGACGGCTTCGACCTGAGCGATTTCGGGCAAGCCGTTGGCGTGTCGCTGCTGGTGGCTGCCGTTTCGCTGGGCCTGTCGTTGATGGCGTACCGGGCAAGGTTGCGGCGGTCATGAGCGCACCAACCGTTCAACGCTCACAACCGGAGGTTGTGACTGGCGTGGTTCCTTCGCTCCCGGTGTTCGGTGCGTTGATGCAGCGTGCGCTCCGTCGGTTCGTTCGTATCCCTTCGCTGGTTGTTCCCACGGTGGTGATGCCGCTGTTCTTCATTACTGCGTTCACCGGCAGTTTCGATGGGGTGTCGCGTATCGACGGGTATCCCACTGACCGTCTCGTCAACTGGGTTGCGGCCTTCGCGGTCCTGCAGTCGTCGGCGTTTGCCGGGATTGGAGCGGCGGCGATCATGGCCAACGACCTCGAGAACCGGTTTATTGATCGTCTGATGGTGTCACCGCTTCGACGTTCAATCGTGGTGTTGGGGCCGTTGGGTCAGGCTGCGGTGCGGGCGCTGATCCCAACCTCCGTGGTGTTGTTGGTGGCCGTAGCCAAAGGAGCGACCCTGCCGGGCGGCGTTGCTGGTTTGGCCATGGTGTACCTCGGTGGGATGGGGATGGCAGTGGTGATGGGTGCGCTCGGGGTGGGTGTGGTGTTGATGATCGGCAACATCCGAGCGATGGCAATCGTGCAGGTGTTTGGGTTCGTCGTGCTGTTCCCATCCACCGGGCAGGTGCCAGTGCAGCTCATGGAAGGTTGGCTGGCTACGGTCGCCCGGTACAACCCGGCAACGGCCCTGCTGGCTACCACACGTCAGGGTTTTCTTGGGCCAGTGACGTGGTCAGAGACTTGGCCAGGGTTGCTGGTGCTGGTCGTGAGCAGTGTGCTGTTTGGGGCGTTTGCGGTTCGACAACTCCAGCGCCTCAGTCGCTAGACGGCGCAACCGGCGAGTTCCGGGATGGTTGGAGCGAACGTCGTTGCACCGGCGTTGCGGTGACCACGTTGGTGATGGTTTCGCCATAAACCCGGAACGCTTCGATGAGTTCGTCGAGGTGGGCGAGGTCGCGGCACCACGCCCGGGCGACGTGGCTTTCTGACCCGGTGACCCGGTTGCATTCGATGATCTCCGGCAGCGATTCGGCGAGGGTGTCGATGGCGGCCGCGTTGACTCCCGGCGAATGAATGCGAACGATGGCCAGGATGCTGGCTCCGAGCGAGGCCGGGTTGACGGTGGCGCTGTACCCGGTGATCACCCCGTCACGTTCGAGGCGACGCACCCGTTCGGTGACCGCGGGGGCAGAGAGACCGACCCGTTCCCCGAGTTCACGAAACGACACCCGGCCGTCGGTTTGGAGTTCGCTGAGGATCGCTTGAGAGATGGCGTCAATCATGCGTCGACGATAACAGAACGTCGGCTGAAGAAAGCGTCGCCTAAGTCCAAATAGACCTACGAAACAACGGCTAAACACGTCATGGCAGCAGAAATACAAGAACTTTCACGGCGTTCACCTTTCTAGACTGAAGCCATGGAAACAACGATGAGCCTGTCAACCCCCCAACTCGATGAACTGCTCGCCGCCTGGAACCATCATCAGGATCTGCGACGAGCCGGTGCGACGGTGGCCGAACTTGCGGCCTCACGGCAGACGCTGGACCATTGTCGTATGGACCGCGTGGCCCCTGAGACGTTTGGACGCGTAGCCTGACGGTGTGAAGGAACTCTTCGACGCCTTAGACGCCTGGTCGCGGGACGGTCAGCGCGCGGCGCTGGCCCGGGTCGTTGATGTGGACGGGTCCGGTCCTCGGCTTCCGGGAGCGGCGATGGCGGTCACCGTCGATCAGGATGTGCGCGGTTCGGTCAGCGGCGGTTGTGTTGAAGGCGCGGTGGTCGGCGAGGCTCTCGAAGTCATCGAGACCGGCGCTCCTCGACTGGTCAGTTTCGGCTATAGCGACGACGAAGCGTTCGCAGTTGGTCTGACCTGCGGGGGAACCATTCACGTGTTTGTTGAACCGTTCGCACCCGGCGACTGGTATCAGCCGCTCCAACAAGAACTCGTGGCAGAACGGGCGGTGGCGTTAGCAACGGTCGTAGAAGGTCCGGGGGTTGGCGCCAAGCTTCTGGTGCGGGCCGAAGGAACGGTTGAGGGTTCGCTAGGCAACGCCAACCTAGACCGGGTCGTAACCCGAGACGCTCTCGGTGAACTGGCCGCTGGTCGCAGCGTGATGCGCCACTACGGACCCGAAGGCGAAGCTCGAGAGTCAACCGTTTCGGTCTTCGTCGAGTCTTTCGCCCCCGCCCCGCAAATGCTGATCTTTGGCGCGGTCGATTTCACCGCGGCGCTGGCTCGAGTGGCCAAAGTGCTGGGCTTTCGGGTGACGGTTTGTGACGCCCGATCGGTTTTCGCCACCGCGTCGCGGTTTCCGATGGCCGACGAACTGGTGGTCGATTGGCCGGACCGGCTGCTCGAAACCGTGGGCAACGACCTCGGCCCACGCGACGCCGTGTGCGTGCTGACCCACGACGCCAAATTTGATATTCCGGCGGTGACCTCAGCACTGGCCACCAAGGTTGGCTACATCGGTGTGATGGGTAGCCGTCGAACCCATCAGGACCGCACCCGCCGCTTGCAGGAAGCGGGTGTCGATCAGGACGGTTTGGACCGGCTTCGTTCACCGATCGGATTGGATTTAGGGGCCAGAACCCCTGAAGAAACCGCGATTTCGATCGTGGCTGAAATCATTGCGGAACGTTCGGGCCGCTCGGTCGCTCCGCTCAGTGAGCGTGAAGGGCCAATCCACGGCGAATCCGGCGCTAGCCGATAGCCGAACCGCTGCGAGTGTTGGCGCGGCGTTCCCCATCATCGGCTGCAACAGGCAAGGATTCGTAACCACCGGCGCGGTTGGGTCCGGGTGCTGGACCATAGGCTGTAGCGATGCCCGCCACCGAACACCCAGATTCCCGGATCGTCGAAGGTTCGTTGCCGGAGGGGCAACTCGCTGAAACCTCAGGGGGGGAGTCGACCGAAGTGTCGACCGAGACCGAACCGGTCAACCCTCTCGCCGGGATCGCCGCGGTGGTACTCGCCGCTGGCGCGGGTTCGCGGTTCGGGGGGATCGAACACAAACTTCTGACCCCGCTCAAGGGACGTCCGGTGGTGTCTCACGTGATCGACGCGGCTCGCGCGGTTGGTTTTGAAGAGGTCATTGTGGTGGCTGGTGCGGTGGACCTCGACGGGGTCGTTCCCGATGACGTCACCTTGATCCACAACGAACAGTGGGCGGAGGGGCAGGCGACGTCGCTTCAGGCCGCGGTGGCGTACGCCGCCATGCGTGGCTACACCGCGGTGGTGGTCGGACTCGGTGACAGCCCCGGGGTGGATGCCTCCATCTGGCGAGCTGTCGGCGAGATCGATGCCGAAATGGTTTCTGCTCGTTACCGGGGGCGTCTGGCTCCTCCGGTTCGCCTCTCGGCTTCGATGTGGGCGAGCCTGCCGGTGAGTGGCGATGAGGGCGCTCGGGCGTTGATGCGTCATCGACCGGATCTGGTTCGCCCGGTTCCAGTCGAAGGCGACCCCAGCGATATCGACACACTTGAGGATTGGCGTCGGTGGAGCTGAGCGAAACCTTCGTTGTTCCGTGCGGGTTCGACGACGCGTGGGCGTTGCTGTCCGAACCGGTTCGCTACGCCAACTGTGTTCCCGGGGCCCATCTGGTCGGCGTTGACGAATCCGGCGTTCAGGGGGTGGTGAATCTCCGCTTGGGGATCCTGACCGCTCGTCTGGCCGGAAGTGCCGAACTCGACACGGATTGGGACCGCCGGCGGATCACGATTCGGGCGTCCGGCAACGGCAACCAAGGGATCGCCGATGCGCACATCACCGCCCGGCTTGAGCCCGTGTCAGATCGGGCCACTGAGGTCATCGTTGACGCCGATGTGGCGTTGCAGGGTCGGCTAGCCCAACTCAGTAGTGGGATCATTGCCGAGGTTAGCGGGACCCTGACGGAGCAATTCGCCGACAACTTGGCTGGACTGCTGGCCAACGGTCACCCGGTTACGGTGCCGTGGACCCGTGACGCGTCCATGCCAGAACCCGAAGCGCTTGACCTGTTGGAGGCGGCCCGGCGTCCCATCCTGAAACGTCTCGTTCCCGCTGTCGGTCTTGTACTGGTCGTGGTTTTGGCGGTGTCGTGGGTGCGTGCTCGCCCCGCGGTTCGGGGATTAGGTGACCGTTGATGGGTGACGATTACCAGCTGGATGTCGCTCCGACCGAACCTGACGAACGCGACCGCGCCCGAGTCGCGGAGCTGCTTGGGCGTAACCCGGGTGGCGGTTTCGTGGTGGTCGTTCGCACCCTTGACGGTGATCCGGTAGTGATCCGTAACGAACCGTTGTTGGTGGGGGGACGTCCCATGCCGACCCGGTACTGGCTGGTCGGAGATCGAGAACGTCGGGTGGTGGGCCGCATGGAAAGCGCGGGTGGGGTACGGCAAGCCGAAGCCGAAATCGGATTAGGTCCGATTGACCAAGCCCATCGCCGCTACGCCGAGGAACGCGATGCCGCCCTCCCGGCTGACCACCGAGGGCCTCGCCCGACCGACGGGGTCGGCGGCACCCGTCGCGGCGTGAAATGTCTTCACGCCCACTACGCCTGGTATCTCGCCGGTGGAAATGATCCGGTGGGTCAATGGGTAGCCGACCGGTTCGCGGCGTTCGAAAAACGCAACGATCTTCCCGAAGAGGAGCTTCATGACTGAGACCCAACATCGGTCCGATGTGGTAGCCGCGATTGATTTAGGTACCAACTCAACCCGTCTGCTGGTGCATGACGGCACGAACACCTGCGAGCGGCTGATGACCATCACTCGGCTTGGTCAGGATGTGGACCGGACCGGGCGTCTGGCCAGCGAAGCGATCGACCGGGTCGTGACCTGCCTGCGCGAGTACCGAACGGTGATGGACCGGCACCAAGTCGGTCGGGTCCGGGTGGTGGCGACTTCAGCGGCTCGTGATGCGACCAACTGTGACGAGTTCTTTGACGCGGTAGAAGCGGTGGTTGGGGCCCGGCCCGAATTGTTGTCCGGCCAACAGGAAGGGCAACTGTCGTTCCGGGGGGCGACTGCTGATCTCGACCCGACCGACGGACCGTTTCTGGTGTTTGACATTGGCGGCGGTTCAACCGAGTTCGTGTACGGAACCGAAAGGGCCGAGTCCACAATCTCGCTCGATATTGGCTGTGTTCGAATGACCGAAAAGTACGTGGAGCACGATCCACCGCTCCCGGAAGAACTCCTGGCCTGCCTTTCGGTTACCGAGGCTTACCTCGATGATGTGGCTCGGGAAATTCCTCAAGCCTCGACCGCGCGTACCTTTGTCGGGCTAGCCGGGACCGTCTCGACTGCGGCTGCGGTCGAGATCGGGATGGACTCCTATGACCGCGACCAGATCCACCATTTTCGACTGACCCGGGCCGCAGCCGAAGACGTGTATCGCACGCTGGTAACCGAGAACCGCCAGCAGCGAATCCACAACCCCGGTATGGAAGAGGCCCGAGCCGACGTGATCGTCGGGGGAATCTGCGTACTGATCCGGGTGATGCGCTATTTCGACATCGACGAGCTGGTTGTTTCGGAATCGGACATCTTGGACGGTTTGGTGTTCTCGTTACACGAGGACACCTCCATCGGGGCGTTGTTGGCTTAACTCGCCGGTTTCGGGGGGTCGCTCGGTGGACCGGCAAACAGCTGAGCTCGGTTCAACCAGTCGACGGCGATCTCCCCGGAAACCACCATGTCGGTGTCGGCGACGTTTCGTCGCTGGGACGTAACCAGACAAAAGTCGAGCGCACTGCCGGTGACCAGACCGTCGGCGCCTTGCTCAGGACCCCAGGCCCAGATCTCGCCCGAGGGAGCCGACAGTTCAACCCGGACATCGCCTTCAGGAACGTCAAGACGCCGGTTTAGGTAGGTCCAGGCCCGGGTGATGTAGCCGAGTTGGGCGATGTGCCGGAGTCGTTCGGTTGGCCGCCGATGCGCGCCGACCGTGTCGCAGATGTCCTGCCCGTGAGCCCAGCACTCCATGAGACGGGCGGTGAGAAACGATTTGATCCCCATTGACGGCCCGTACCATTCGATCCGGTTTTCGGGGTTGGCCTGGCGGGCTGCATGGTCCAAAGCCGACCGCCAGTGGCGCCAGTAATCCAGCAGTTCGTTGGGGTTCATGGCCCGTGGTTCGCTCAACGTGATCTCATCGGCGGCACCGGAGTCTCGAGACGCGGCGGTGTAGAACTCTTCACGGTGAGCAACGAACGCTTCGGGATCTTCTAACGCCAACGTTGCCGTCCGGTCGAAGAAGGCCAGATGGCCGATCTGGTCACGGATCGCCCATCCCGGTGACGGGGTGGGGAGTTCCCAAGCTTCGGCCGCCAACACCACCATCACGTCGTCAAGCGAGGCTTGTTCTTGTCGAAGGTCGTTGATGATGGTGTCAAGGCTGGGACTGCTCATCAAGTCAGCCTGCCACGAGTTCAGCCATCTTTCGCAGCATCTGAGGGTCACCTGCGATGTTGAGCGTGGTCACGCAACTTTCGTGCCACCCCTCGAGGTCGTCGGCGATTTTTCCCCACGGGCCGATCAAAGCGATCTCTTCACACATTTCGGTCGTAACCGCCGCAGTGGCCTGATCTTTCTTGCCGTCGAGGTACAAGTCTTGGATCTGGTCGCATTGCTGCTCGTAGCCCATACGGTCAAACACCGAACGGTGAAAGTTCGCACCTTTGGCTCCCATCCCGCCCACGTAGAGCGCGATGAGGGGACGTACGAAATCGGCGCAGGCTTCGAGGTCGTCACCGGGAACGACAATCGCTGTACAAACAATCTCGAACGTGTCCCAGCTATGGCGGGCCCCCGGAGTATCAAAGCCGTCCTGAAGAAAGCTTCGGTACATGTCGTCGTGTTTCGGGGAAAACAACCACGGCAACCAACCGTCGCAGATCTCGGCGGCGAGCGCGACGTTTTTCGGGCCTTCCGCTCCGAGGTAGATCGGGATTTCGCCTCGCAAGGGATGGACGGTGCTCTTCAACGGTTTCCCAAGTCCGGTGCCGTCGAGCCGCGGAATGTCGTAGTGGTCACCGTGGAACTCAACCGGTTTTTCACGGGCGATGATCTGGCGAACCACTTCGATGTATTCGCGGGTGCGGGCGAGTGGTTTCGGGTAAGGCTGGCCGTACCAGCCTTCCACTACTTGCGGACCGGACGCTCCCAAACCCAGCACGAACCGGCCACCGGAAAGGTGGTCGAGGGTGATGGCGGTCATGGCGGTCGCGGCGGGGGTTCGGGCTGCCATCTGGGTGATGGCGGTACCGAGCCGGACGTGTTTCGTCGACGCGCCCCACCAGGCCAGCGGAGTGAAACAATCGGATCCGTAGGCTTCGGCCGTCCAAATCGAATCAAAGCCGAGTTCGTCGGCGGTGGCGATCTGTTCTTCAACCCCGTTCGGGGGCCCAGCTGACCAATATCCGGTGTTCAGTCCCAGTTTCATGCCTGCGACCCTAGCCCGTTTGCTGCTCAGGGTTCGCGGCTCTGGGTTAGCTGGTGCGTCCGGCTCGGGTTGAGGCGCTGGTCGGGGCGCTTCGGGTTTTGGGTGCACCCAATTTGCCGCGAACGTGGTCGTCGACCCGGACCGGTTGGTAGTGAGTGTGGTCGCCTACGAACTCAGGGAGTGGGCTGACCACGACGTCGGGATCGGGGTAGTGGAACCAGGCGAACGAGCGCCGTCGAGCCGCCGCGCCCTGCGTCATCGGAACCACCCGGTGCAGGGTGGATGGCCAGGTGTCGTTGGTCCAGATGGCCAGCAGATCACCGACGTTCATCAGTAACGATCCGGGCTGCGGAACGACATCAACCCAGTCACCGTCGGGTGACACGATCTGCAAACCTGGAACGGGATCAGCCAGCAGCAAGGTGTAGCTGGTGTAGTCGCTGTGCGCCCCCATGCGGAGTTGCCCATCGGTGAGCTGTTCACGGCCGTCAGGGTCGGGTCGGTAGTCGATGCTGGCCAGCATGTCGGGACCGTGAAGGGACCGTTCGGCCAGATCGGGAATCCCGAGTTTCTCGCCGAGCAGACGATCTAGATGCTGACCGACCCGCGCGAATTCAGCCAGCATGGCGAGTGCGGCGGGTCGGAATGCAGGAACGGGACCGTCGGGCCAAGGGGTGGGCTGGATCAGGTCGGTCCATTGCTCTGGTGAGTCGGTACCGGCGTTGAAGCTTTCGAACAAATCGGGCGGTGTTTCCTTCCCGAGGCTGTAGGCCAGCGCTTCGCTTCCTCGGGAACGAAAACCGCGGTTGGCTAGCGGTTCAGGATGGACATGGCTGGCCTTGGTGGCGTCGGGCAAGGCAAAGAACGAGTCGGCCGCGGTCCGCAGGTCGTGGATGGTTTTGGGGTCCAACCCGTGCGAGGTCAACTCAACGAAACCGAACTGTTCTAAGGCGGCAAACAGTTGCGTTGCGCCATCAGGGTCGCGGAGGTCAACAGAAGGGATCACGGCGACAGGCTAGGCGCGCTCGGCCCCATCCCGAAGGATAATTCGCAGGCCTGTACATTACCCACTACGGTCGAGTCGATGAAGCAACCGTTGCTTGCCCCGGCGTTGCCTACGAACATCGAAACGTCCTCCGAAGGCTTTGAGCAGAACCGTCAGGACATGCTCGAGTTGATCGACGTGCACGAAAAGCTGTTGGAGATGGCCGCCGCGGGTGGCGGTGAGGCAGCCACCGAACGTCACCGCAGCCGCGGCAAACTCCCGATCCGCGAACGCATCGCAGCCGTGCTCGACCCTGACACACCCTTTCTGGAAATTTCACCCCTCGCTGGGTACGCGAGCCAATACCAATTGGGTGGCGGCATGGTGGCCGGGATCGGGATCATTGCTGGTACCGAATGCGTGATCATGGGCAACGACCCGACCGTGATGGCCGGCGCCCTCACCCCGTATGCCAGCAAGAAATGGATGCGGGCGCTGGAAATCGCCCGCGACAACCGGATCCCCTACGTGAGCTTCGTCGAATCCGCCGGTGGCGACCTTCGAGTGGGAGGTGGCAACCACGAACCGATCCCCGATGAAGACAACCCGCACGGTGCGCGCGGTCACGCCGACAACCCGACGCACTTCGCCGAAACCGGACGGTTCTTCTACGAGATGATCGAACTGTCGAAGATGCGTATCCCCACCGTCTGTGTCACCTTCGGTTCGTCAACCGCGGGGGGCGCCTATCAACCGGGACTGAGCGACTACAACATTTTCATCAAGGAGCAGACCTACGCGTTTCTCGCCGGCCCGCCACTGGTGAAAATGGCGACCGGAGAAATCGCCGACTCGGAAACCATTGGCGGCGCGCAGAAACACGCGGAAGTTTCGGGACTTGCCGAGTATTTGGCCGAAGACGAGATGGACGCCATCCGGCTCTGTCGCGAAGTGGTGTCTCATCTCAACTGGCGAAAACCAGATCACGAACCACGACTGCTTGCCGAACCTCCCTCGCTCAAGCCCGAAGATCTGCTCGGCCTGGTCAGCCGCGACCTCCGCAGTCCGCTCGACATTCGTGAAGTCATCGGCCGGGTGGCCGACGGCAGCCGGTTCGAAGAGTTCAAACCCCGCTACGGCTCCACCATGATCTGCGGGTGGGCATCGATCCACGGGTATCCGGTGGGTGTCCTTGGCAACAACGGAGTGATCTATCCGGACGCGGCGCAAAAAGCCGCCCATTTCATTCAACTCTGCAACCAGATCGACGTTCCGCTGGTGTTTTTCCAAAACATCACCGGCTACATGGTGGGCAAAGATTTCGAATCCGACGGCATCATCAAAAAGGGTTCGCAGATGATCAACGCGGTCACTAACTCGACGGTCCCTCATCTCACCGTCATCGTGGGAGCCTCCTACGGGGCGGGCACCTACGGCATGTCAGGACGGGCCTTCGGTAACCGCTTTACGTTCCTCTGGCCGACCGCCAAAATCGCGGTGATGGGCCCGAAGCAGATCGCTGGGGTGATGTCCGAAGTTCGCCGCGGACAAGCGCTGCGAGCCGGGGTCGAGATCGACGAGCAGAAAGAGGCCGAGCTGGTCGCCGCCGCCGAAGCCGCTCAAGAAAAAGGTTCGTTGGCGCTGCGAGCCACCGGAGCGATCAGCGACGATGGGATCATCGACCCTCGTGACACCCGCGATGTGCTCGGGCTTTGTCTCAGCATCGTGCGCAACCGGACCATTGAAGGCGCCGACGGGTACGGGGTGTTCCGGCTGTGAGCGAAACCCTGCATTCGATCCTGGTCGCCAACCGGGGAGAGATCGTCCAACGAGTGTTTCGCACCGCTCGTTCGATGGGTCTTCGCTGTATCGCCGTCTACTCCGACGCCGACCGTGACGCCCCGTTCGTAACCGACGCCGACATCGCCGTCCGGCTTCCCGGCGGCTACCTCGATAGCGACGCCATCCTGGCCGCGGCGCAACGCATGGGCGCGAACGCCATTCATCCCGGGTACGGGTTTCTTTCCGAGAACGCCAGTTTCGCCCGGGCGGTCATCAACACCGGCATCTGCTGGGTGGGGCCAGCTCCCGACGTGATCGAAACGATGGGCGACAAGCTGGCCGCCAAGCAGGCAGCCGAGCGAGCCGGAGTGCCGACCTTGCCGTCGTCGGATGATCCTGGCCACGCGGCAACTGTCGGCTATCCGCTGCTGGTCAAAGCCGCGGCCGGAGGGGGCGGGAAAGGCATGCGGGTCGTGCACCGGGC
>JAFMKU010000011.1:0-25775 GCA_017852795.1 Candidatus Neomicrothrix sp. | reverse complement strand
CGGGCCGAAGACCTCGCCGAGGCGGTGGCGTCGGCGCAGCGGGAAGCGGCCAACGCGTTCGGTGACGATCGGGTATTTCTCGAACGCTATGTGGCGGCCAGCCGTCACGTCGAGATCCAGATTCTTGGCGATCAGCACGGCAACCTGGTGCACCTCGGCGAGCGAGAATGTTCGATCCAGCGCCGCCATCAGAAAATCATCGAAGAGTCGCCGTCACCGATCGTGGATCACGGGTTGCGGGGCGCCATGGGTGACGCGGCGCTGGCGTTGGCGTCTTCGATGGCGTACAGCTCACTGGGGACCGTCGAGTTTCTCGTCGACGATGCCAGCCGCGAATTCTTTTTCTTGGAAGTCAACACTCGACTTCAGGTCGAGCACCCGGTCACTGAAGAAGTGACCGGCCGTGACCTTGTCCGCGAACAGTTGCGGGTTGCCGCGGGTGAACCGCTCGATTTTGGTACCGACGATGTCACCTGGGACGGGCACGCCATCGAAGTTCGTTTGTATGCCGAAGATCCCTCCAACGGGTTCCTCCCGGCTTCGGGCACCTTGGCTGCTTTTGCCCCATCAACAGAACCAGTGGTGCGGTGGGAAAGCGGGGTACGCCAGGGGAGCGTGGTTGGTGTCGAATACGACCCGATGCTGGCCAAAGTCATCGCCCACGCCCCAACCCGAACCGAAGCAGCGCAACGTTTGGCGCTCGCCCTTGAGCGGCTCCATCTGGCCGGGGTGACCACCAACCGAGACTTTCTGGTCGCCACGTTGCGAAGCGAAGCTTTTCTGGCCGGTGACACCACCACCGATTTCATCGAACGAGTCCCGGTGGTTCACCCCCAGCCGTTCGAACAGGTCGAAACTGCCGCGGTGGTGGCGGCCATGTGGCTTCAGGGTCGGAACCGTCAGCAGGACGGCATCTGGGGTTTTGCCCCTTCAAACTTCCGGGTCGGTGGGTTCCCACCGCAGTGGGTCGAATTCGCAACCCCAGCCGCTGGCGAGAACGGCCTTCGGATCGAGTACCAACCCCGGCGTTCGGGAGGGTTCGTGTTGGCAAACGGCCGGGTCGTGACCGTGCACCGCTGGAGCGACACCGACCTTGATCTCGACATCAACGGGGTGAGACGGGTCGCATCGGTCAGTGCCGCGGGTGGCCACATCCATGTCAGCTTGGACTCGACCACGGTGTCGTTGGCTGTTACTCCTCGGTTTGCGCCGCCCGGCAGCGACACCCCGACCGGTGGGCTGGTAGCGCCGATGCCAGGGATCGTTCTCGAGTTGCGATGTGCCGAAGGTGATCAGGTTGCCGCCGGGCAGGTTTTGGTAGTGCTAGAAGCAATGAAGATGGAGCACCACATTGCGGCCCCGATTGCTGGGGTGGTGTCATCGCTGCTGATTGCTGAAGGGCAACAACTCGAAAACGGTGCCTTGTTGTTGACGATTGAACCGCCGCCGATGGGAGGCGGTGATGGCTGAACCGTTGCGGGTCGCGAACTGTTCTGGTTTCTACGGCGACCGTCTCTCGGCTGCTCGCGAAATGGTGGAAGGCGGCCCGATCGATGTGTTGACCGGTGACTGGCTAGCCGAACTCACCATGCTGATTCTGGCCCGAACGCAGGCCAAAACGCCGGGTAGCGGTTACGCCCGAACCTTTGTTTCTCAGATGGAGCAGGTCATGGGTTCCTGCCTCGCGAAAGGGATCAAGGTGGTGTCCAACGCCGGTGGGCTCGACCCGCAACGTTGCGCCGAAGCGGTCGCCGAGGTCGCGGATCGGCTCGGGCTGAACCCGACCATTGCCTATGTGAACGGCGACGATCTCGTGGGTCGGCTCGACGAGTTTCGCGCCGGGGACCTGACCGACTTCGATCATGGTGGTCCGGTACCGGACCGGGAGTACATCTCGGCCAACGCCTACCTCGGATGTTGGGGGATTGTTGAGGCGCTCAATGCGGGAGCCGACATTGTCGTAACCGGACGAACCACCGACGCGGCCATTGTCTGCGGTCCGGCGGCGTGGCATCACCAATGGTCGCGTGATGCCTGGGACCCACTGGCCGGTGCAGTCGTGGCCGGGCACGTCATCGAATGTGGAACGCAGGCCACCGGAGGCAACTATTCGTTTTTCACCGAGATCGAAGGTTTGGAACGGGCCGGGTTCCCGATCGCTGAGATAGCCGCCGATGGTTCGTCGGTGATTACCAAGCATCCGGGAACCGGCGGGGCGGTAACCGTCGGCACGGTGACTTCTCAGCTGCTGTACGAAATCGGCTCACCGGCCTACCTCGGGCCGGATGTCACCAGCCGGTTCGACACGATCGCGCTTACCCAAGCGGGACCAGACCGGGTGCAGATCACCGGGACCCGCGGACAAGCCCCACCCGACCGGCTCAAAGTGTCGATGAACTCATGGGGCGGTTTCCGTACCGACCTGACCATTGCACTGACCGGTCTTGATGTGGAAGCGAAAGCGGCGCTGCTGCACGAGGCGTTCTGGGCGGCTTCCCCGGTTCCCGTCGACAGCTTTGCCAGCGTCACCGAAACGTTGGTGCGAACCGATCATGACGATCCGGCCAGCAACGAGGCAGCCACCGCAAGCTGGCGTCTGACGGTCAAGGACCCCGACGAACGCAACTGCCGAGCCATAGGGGTAGCGGTCAACGAGATGGCGCTGGCCACCATCCCCGGGTTCTACGGGCTGGCTGGTGGAGGAATCGCTAAACCGTTCGGCATCCACACCGCGGGTCTGATCCCGGCCGATCTGGTGCCGCAGCAGGTGGTGGTACTTGGTGGTGCCCGCACCGTGGTCGAATCGGTCGCGCCTCCGGCGGATCCGGTAGCAGTCGTCGAACCGGACGTTCCGGTGGTGCAGACGCGTTCGTGGTCGGGGCCGACCCGACGAGTTCCGTTGGGTCACCTGGTTGGTGCCCGCTCGGGGGACAAAGGCGGAACCGCCAACCTCGGTGTGTTTGCCCGCACCGCCGATGTCTACGCCTGGTTAGATCAGGAGCTCTCCGTTGATCGTCTCCGCCAGTTGCTTCCGGAAAGTGACGGTCTACGAATCGAACGGTTTGCCTTTCCGAACCTGTGGTCGCTGAACTTTCTGATCCACGGGTTGTTGCAGGAGGGGGTGGCGGCCTCAACCCGTCAGGACGGGCAGGCGAAAAGTCTCGGTGAATGGATCCGGGCTCGTCACGTTGACATTCCGGTTGCCTTGCTGGAACGGTCCCAGCCGTGAGTTCTCTGCGCGACGTTTTGCGGAGCCTTCCGGCACCGCCTCCGGTGCTGAGCCGGGAGCGTGAACGGGAGTTGTCGGTTCGGCAACGCGAAATCCTTGACGAGCTGGGTCGAATCTTCGAGAAAGGCTTCTCGGATGTGACGATGGCTGATCTCGCGGCACAACTCAACTGTTCACTACGCACCCTCTACTCGATGGCCGAGAGCCGCAACGAGCTGGTGTTGATGGTCGTGGATCGAAACCTGCGAACGGTGGGTCGGGCCGCGGTTGACGTGGTCGATGCCGGGTTGGATCCGCTTGAGTCCATCCGTTCCTATCTCGCCGCGGCCACGGTCGCAGTGCAGAACATCACCCCCGAATTCGCTGACGACATGGCGGCTATGCCTGACGGTCAACGGCTGAATGCGGTGCATTCGCAGTACCTGATCGACGTCACCGAAGCGTTACTGAACTTGGCGTTGGTGGAGGGGCTGATCGAAGCGGTGGACACTGCGGCGGTGGCGCGGATGATCGCCGGGTTAGGGCGGGAATTCGCTCGGCCTGAAGTACTGCCGACACTGCATTCCACCCCCAAACAGGCGGCAGATGAGATGGTCGAATTGGTGCTTGGCGCGCTTCGGAGGTCGCCATGACCCACAAGGGAGGATCCCATGTCTGAACCGGTTGTTCGCAGCGAAACCGTGGCCGGCGTCTGCACCGTGACCCTCGCCGACGAAGCCAACAAGAACGCGCTCAGCGGCCGACTGGTCAGCGAGCTGATGGCGGCGCTCGACGCTGCCGAAGCTGACCCCTCGGTTCGGGTCATTGTCTTGACCAACACCGGACGAGTGTTTTGTGCCGGTGCGAACCTGGCTGAACGGTCCGAACCATCCGATCAGTCAGAAGTTCGCGCGGTCGATCCGGTGGATCTCTTTGCTCGCTTTCAACGCTCCCAGAAACCGTACGTGGGAAAGATCAACGGTCACTGCGTCGCTGGAGGCATGGGGATCGCGGCGGCGATGGACTATTCGGTAGCGATCGACACCGCCCGCATGGGGTTCACCGAAGTTCGGATCGGTGTCGCCCCGGCCATGATCTCGGTGCTCTGCCTGCCCAAGATGCGGCTCGGCGATGCCCGCAGCGTCATGCTGCGAGGAAACCAGTTCCTCGCCCCAGAAGCGCAACGGATGGGGTTGATTAACCAGGCGGTGCCCGCCGAAAAGATCGACACGGTGGTTGACGAGGTGGTTGCGGATCTGCTGGCTGGTAGCCCGGCGGCTCTAGCGGCTACCAAAGAACTCCTCAACCAGGTGCCAACGATGGATTCTGCTGCGGCGTTCGCGTGGACCTCGGAGCGTTCAGCTGCGTTGTTTCGGGGCCGCGACGCTCAGGAAGGCATAGCGGCATTTCTTGAGAAGCGACCCGCAGCGTGGATCCCCGACGGTGGTGACCGCTGATGGATTTCGACTTTCCGGGTGATGACGACCCTCGACGGTTGACGGTTCGGGCTTGGCGCGAACAACATCCTGAGCCAACCCAGGCCGAGCTTCACGAGGCGGGCTATGTGGTGCCTCACTGGCCTGAACCGTGGGGGTTGGGGGCCGACCCGATCCATCAGATCATCATCAGTCAGGAACTCGCAGGGTTGCGGGTGAAGCGCGCCGATGGAGCCGGCGACGTTTTAGGATCGAACGCCATCGGGATTGGTTGGGCGGCCCCGACGATTCTGGTCGGCGGCACGCAGGCCCAAAAGGACCGCTATCTGGATCGGATCTTTCGCCACGAAGACATTTGGTGTCAGCTGTTTTCTGAACCGGAAGCTGGTTCGGACCTCGCGAATCTGGCGACCCGAGCAGTGCGTGACGGCGACGAATACGTGATCAATGGTTCCAAAATCTGGTCGTCGGGAGCGCACGCCTGCGGGATGGGGATCCTGATCGCCCGGACCGATCCGTCAGCCCCCAAACATCGTGGCATCTCCTATTTCGCCCTTCCGATGGGCACCCCCGGTGTGTCGATGTCGCCGATCGTGGACATGACCACCGCCCATTCTTTTAATCAGGTGTTTTTCGACAACGTTCGACTCCCGGTCGAGAACCGGATCGGTGAAGAAGGTGACGGTTGGCGGTTGGCCAAGGTGACCTTGGCCAACGAACGGGTATCGCTTTCTTCTTCTGGTTCGCTCTGGGGTGAAGGACCGTCGGCGGAACTCCTGCTGGACCTCGTTCGTCAGCAAGGCCCCGTGCACTCGCCGGTGGTTCGTGATCGTCTCGCTCGTCTGTTCTGTCACGCCGAAGTGCTCCGGTTGAACCGCCTTCGCACCCTCTCAGCCAAATTGCAGGGACGAACGCCGGGAGCGGAGGCGTCGATTCAGAAACTGATGGCCGATGAACACGGCCAGGAAGTGATGGAGCTCGCCAAAGACCTGCAAGGCACGGCTGGTTTGCTTGAAGGTTCAGGACCAGCGGGGGAGGTGCCAGCAAAGATGCGCAGCGGAGCGACCGAAATCAACTTTCCTCGGGGGACGGCAAGCCAGTTCCCTGACGTGGACCCGATCTGGCATTACGGGTTTTTGTTTGCCCCGGCGTTGACGCTGGGAGGGGGGACGTGGGCGGTGCAACGAAATATTGTGGCCGAACAAGTGTTGGGCCTGCCTCGAGAACCAGACGTTCAGAAGGGCTTGTCGTGGGCTGAAACGCAGACCACACGCCGTGCATTCGAAGGGAATGACCGATGAAGACACCAATGACCACCATGTTCAACAACGAATTCCCGATTTTTGCTTTCAGCCATTGTCGCGACGTGGTCGCCGCGGTGACTCGAGCCGGAGGGGTTGGTGTGCTCGGCGCGGTTGCCCATTCGCCGAGCGCACTCGAAATCGATCTGGCATGGATCCAAGACCGGGTCGACGGGTTGCCGTTCGGTGTGGACCTGATCGTTCCCGCCAAATACGCCGGGAGCGAAACGGGAGGCATGAGCCTCGGCCAGATCCGGGACTTGATCCCGGACGCGCACCGGGCGTTCGTGGAGGACCTGATGGTTCGATATGACGTCCCACCGTTGCCCGACGCCGAGACCAGCGGCGGCCAGTTCGGTGGTGGTTCGGATGACAAAGCGGCCCCGATGTCGGCTGAGTCGCAGGCGCCAAACCTTGAGATCGCGCTGGCTTTTGACACGGCGCTGGTGGTCAATGCGTTGGGTCCACCCCCGCAGCACATGATCGAACGGTGCAAAGAAGAAGGCCGTCGGGTCGGGGCGCTGGCTGGCAAGGCGCAACACGCCGAACGTCACGTCAACGCCGGAGTCGATTTCATCATCGCGCAAGGGTCTGAAGCGGGCGGTCACACCGGTGAGATCGGGACGATGGTGCTCATTCCGGAAATCGTGGATGCGGTCGGGTCAACCCCGGTGCTGGGTGCCGGTGGGATCGGACGAGGCCGTCAGATGGCGGCGGCCATGGCGCTCGGTGCGGCTGGGGTCTGGTGCGGTTCGGTCTGGTTGACCACCGAAGAAGCTGAAACGCACCCGACCGTGAAACAGAAGTTCCTTGCGGCAACCTCTTCAGACACCATCCGGTCGCAGAGTCGGACCGGCAAGCACGCCCGCCAGCTACAGACGGCCTGGACCGACGAATGGGAGAACCCGGAGACACCGATGCCGTTGGGGATGCCGCTACAACCGGTGCTGGTTGATGAAGCCATCAGCCGCATCAACCGAGCCGCGCATCAGAAAGGTTCCGGGGCTGAACAGTTAGCGAACTATTTCGTTGGACAGATCGTCGGCAGCATGAACGAGTCGAAACCTGCGGCTCGGGTGGTCCTTGAGATGGTTGACGAGTTCATCGAAGCCACATCTTCGCTGTCATCACAACTCGAGTTCTGAGCTGGGCTACGGTCATCGCCCGTGAGCACCTTGTTGGGGCGTCGTGTCTTACTGCGACCGCTCGACGCCAACGATTTTCCGAAATGGCAGGAGGTCCGTCGTCGCAACGCGGCGCGGTTGACCCGTTGGGAACCACAACGGCTCCCGGGTCAGCCCGACCCGGTGGAAGACGTCCGGGTGTTTACCTCACGCTGTTCGTCTCGTCGGCGGGAACGCCAGCTCGGTACCGCCTATGGATTTGGGTTGTTCGTGGAAGGCGCGTTTGCCGGTGAGGTCAACCTGAATTCGATCCAACGCGGACCGTTTCAGAACGCATACCTCGGTTACTGGATCGATGAGGCCCGAGCGGGATGTGGTTACGTGCCGGAGGCGATCGTTGCCCTTCTGCGGTTCGCGTTTGATGAACTGCACCTTCATCGGGTGCAGGCCGCGATCGTGCCCCACAACGCGGCGAGCCGGCGGGTGGCCGAGAAGTTGGCTCTGCGCGACGAAGGAACTGCTCTGCGCTATTTGGAGATCAACGGGGTCTGGGAGGACCACATTCGCTACGCGATGACCAGCGAAGACTGGGAGCAACGGCGAGACGAGTTGGTCACCGAATGGATCGGGTTCTGAGCGAACCAGACCGGTGCTGGTGTCGTGATGCTCAGCTGTCGGGCTTAGATGAGATGGTGGACTGAAGGCGTTCCACCAACTGCCGGAAGGTGGGCTGACCCATCGACCAGAGCTGAGGATGGATTTCGTGTTCGACCGCCTGGTTCGATTCGGTGATGGTGTCAAGGGTCAGAATGGACGCTTTGGTTCTGGCGTTGAGTTGACGTTCCTGACCGGCGGCCACCGCGGCGATGTCGATGGCGTGGGAAAGCAACGTGTCGTCATCGACGACCTCCCAAACGAGACCGACTTCCTGCGCTCGTTGCGCGTCGAGGATCTGGTTGAACAACACCATCGCCATTGTCGTCGAGCGACCGGCGATGGACCGGAGCCGCCAGGTGTGCCCGCCACCGGGGTGGATTCCGATCTGCAAAAACCGAGAGTCGAACCGTGCTCGTTGTCGAGCCGCTACCACCAGATCGCAGGCCAGCACCATGTTCATCCCGGCCCCTACCGCGGCTCCGTTGACCGCAGCCACGGTAGGCAGCGGAGTGTGAGCGATGCGCAGAAACCCGTCGTAGATCGCCTTCATTTCTTCGGCGTTGCTTCCGGCCAGCAGGTCATCAAGGTCAGCTCCGGCACAGAAACCTTTCCCCGACCCGGTCAAGACCACAGCTCCGATCGCCTCGTCGGCTTCCCACTGGTCGAGAACGGCCCCGATTTCGTCGTTCATGGCCAAGGTGATGGCGTTTCGTTTTTCCGGGTCGTTGAGGGCAATGACCCCGACCCGACCGTGGACTTCGCTGCTGATGAGGCTCATGGGCCAAGTCTGGCACCGGACCGGGTTCGGGGCGAGTCGGTCCCGTCACCGGCGATTTCGGGAGTGGCCCGAGGGTGGCTAGCGTTGCCGGGTGACCTTCAAGGTTCAGCCCGGCGAGATTGAGACGTTCCAACGCGATGGCGCCGTGTGTTTACGGGCGGTGTTCGCCGACTGGGTGGCGGAACTTCGACGGGGAGTTGAACGAAACGAAACCGACCCTGGCCCCTACGTGGCCGACAACGTGCCGGAAGGCGCGGGCGGCCGTTTCTGGGATGACTACTGCAACTGGGATCGCATCGCAGAGTTTCGCCGGTTCGCTTTCGAGTCCGATGCCGCCACGGTTGCGGCTGCGCTGATGGGTTCTCGCGACGTGCAGCTGTTCCACGATCATGTGCTGGTCAAAGAACCCTGCACCGATACCGAGACTCCCTGGCACTCCGACCGCCCGTATTACTTGGTAGATGGCCGTCAAACGGTGAGCTTCTGGGTTCCTCTCGATCCGATCGCGGCCGGTTCGAGCCTGCGGGTGATCGCCGGTTCGCAGCACTGGGAGCAACCACTCGAACCGACCCGATGGCTGAGCGGTGAAGCGTTCTATCGTCACGATCCACGCCAACCTCGGCCGTACCGGTCACTTTCGGAACTTGGCGAGACGCTCGACGCGGAAACGATTCTGGCTTGGGACGTCGAACCTGGTGACGCGGTGGCGTTTGATTTCGGGGTGGTGCACAGTGCGGCGGGGAACCCAACTGCGTCCCGGCGCCGAGTGTTTTCGTTGCGTTTAGTTGGTGACGATGCGCGGGTCGTTCAGCGACCGGGTCGGACCTCGCCACCTTTTCCTGACCACGGCATGGTGGCCGGTGACCGGCTACGGCCCGACTGGTTTCCGTATCTACCCGGACCCGTCGCGTGAGCGCCCCGCAGCCGGTGGGGTTAGCCGCGGCCGGGGCCGCGTTTGGACACCGCAACTTCCGGCTGTTTTGGGCTGGGGGCGTGATCTCCAACACCGGACGCTGGTTTCAGACGGTGGCGCTTCCGATCGTGATCTACCAGTTGACCGAAAGTGCCGGTTGGGTGGGGGTAGCCGGGTTCGCACAAATCGCGCCGTTGGCGGCGATGGGACCGGTGGCGGGAGCGTTGGCCGATCGCCATCACCGCCGAACGATGCTTCTGGTAACCCAGAGTTTGCAGGCGCTCACCGCGTTGGGGCTGATGGTGCTTTGGTTTTCTGGGGTGCGGTCGGTGGCTGCCTATCTGGCAATGTCGCTGCTGGTCGGGGTGGTCGGTGGTCTGAACCTTCCAGCCTGGCAGGCGTTCGTTAGTGAGCTAGTTCCCCGAGAGTTGTTGTTCTCGGCGATCACGCTTAACTCAGCTCAGTTCAACGCCAGCCGGTTGTTCGGCCCCGCGCTTGCCGGCGTGATCATCGCGGCTTTCGGTCCCGGTTGGGCCTTCACGGTCAACTTGGTGAGCTACGGGGCGGTTCTTCTGGCCTTGAGCCTGATACAGGTGCCGCGCACGGTGGTGCCGGCGACCGAACGTCTGCGTCCGATCCGTGAGTTTGTCGCAGCGGCGGATTATGCCAGGCAACGTCCAGGTATTCGCACGGCGATCGCGACGGTCAGTCTGATCGGGTTCTTTGGTCTTTCGTTGCAGATGTTGTCGGTGGTGATGGCCGAAGAGGTGTTCCTGCGGGGGGAGCGAGGGTTTGGCCTGCTGTTGTCGTGCGTCGGGTTGGGAGCGGTTTGTGCGTCACCGGTGGTGGCTTCGATGGCTGGTCGGGTGCGGCGGTCCCGGCTGCAAGGCGCCGCGTTGATGCTGTACGGAACGGGGATCATCGGGTTGTCGTTGGCTCCAGTGTTTTGGGTGGCGTTGCCGGCGATGTTTGTGATGGGAGCAGCTCATCTGACTTCGGCGTCGACGTTGAACACTTCGATCCAGGTGCAAGTTGACGAGGCGGTCCGGGCCAAAGTGTTGAGCCTGTACCTGTCGATGTTGACGTTGGCCAACCCGCTCGGTCAGTTGTTGATTGGCGGTTTGATCGAACTCACTGCGCCCCGGTTGGCGTTCTTTGTCTGTGGGCTTTCACTGTTGGGGATCGCCACGGTGCTGGTAACGACCGGTGCGCTCGAAGGGCTCGACGAGCAGGACAGTCCGTACCAGCCGGGTTCGGCGGCCGAGGTGCAGCCCAGCACCCCGTTGCGGCCCCGGCAACCGGATCGGTAGTTCGGTCCGGCGTTGCTTACTAGGCGTCGCCGTCGTGCTCTTGGTCAGCTTCGACGAACCGTTGTCCGTCGTTGCATTCGTCAAGCGCGACACACCAACGACAGCCGCGACTGGGGCTGGTCGTGGGCTCGCGGTCTTGGCGTCGTAGGGCCACCACCCGGTTGATCCCGTCGATGGTTCGAGCAACCGCGGCAAACAGCAAATCTTCGGTCACGGGTTCGGGCAGGAAGCGCCCCTGGTCGAGGTAGTAGGTGGCGAGCAGTCGGGGAGGTGTCCCGAGTCGGATGGTTTCGAGCATGGCGTAGAAACGCAGGTCGGCCATGTGATGTGGTGAAGTGCCGCCAGTTTTGAGGTCGATGAGTACTTTGCCGGCCCGGTCGCCGTCGGCCTGACCGAGGGTCAGGTCAACTTTGCCGCTGCAGATGAACCGGTCGAAGATTTCGAGGCGCAGCCTGCTTTCGGTGACCGGTTTCCAGCGGGGTTTGAGCGGAGGCCACGACTCAAGGAACTTGGTGACGCGATCGTTGGCTTCGGCTCGGAGTTCGGCGCGTTCGACATCCGTGCTGCGCTGCAACCAGTCGGCGAGCCCATCGCTGCCTTCGGTGAGGCGACCGATGGACTCATCGACGAGGTCGAGTGGTTCTGGTTCGCCCGACCAGTGAATAGACAACTCGATCGCTTTGTGGGCGACGGTGCCGCGAGCGATCGGAACCGACCAGGCGAACGGTTGTTGTTCTTCAGCAAGAAAGCGGCGTTCGCATCCCATGACTTGGGAGAGAAGAAATTTCGAAACGAAGCAGGGGTCGTCAGGGTCGACAAGTTCTCGGAGCGGTTCGAGCCCGTCTTCGAGGTGGCGACGGAGTTGGTGGCGAAGCGCGGCATCAAAACGGGGACGGTCTTCGCGAGCCGAACCGAGCCGTTCGAGAATTTCTTGCTGAGCCGGGTTGAGGTTTGGCGCGCCGTCCATGAACAGAGGTTGGCACATCGGTTGTGGTGGTGATGTGACCGTGACGGTCGCGGGAGTGTCACACCCGGCTGGCAGTGTTCACGATGTGGAAGCGACAAGTGTACGGTTCGCTGCCGCAGTCCGATCTCTCGGGCGAGCGGCTCGGTTGCGTTCCCTCGTCGTACCCGGCTTTCGGTCACCTCCCGGCATTCCCGGGGTTTGCCGTTCGATCCGGTTACGGGGAGGGGTGGCGAGCGTTGCGGTGGCATTGAAAGAACGACCATGGTCGGCGGTGGTTGCCGACATGATCGAAGGGATTGTGGTGGCCAATGGCCTCGATGGGGCCAAAGCCGATCGAGCTCGGGCTGCGCTCTGGTTAGCGGTCGACGACTCCGGCGAACTCGACCCGCTGGAAACGCCGCGGTCGAGCGGAAAGCAGCGAGCGGTTCGCGCTCCCGCCTCGGTCTCGGGTCAACGATCAGATCCAGTCAGCTATTCGGGGGAGTCCGAACGTCGAAGCGCCTGAGCCAACCATCGGTGTCAGCATCACAACCGGTTTGGGTGTTCGGGCGGACTGTTCCCGGTGGTCGGCTAGTGTTTGCGCTGCGCCCGGGTGGCGGAATAGGCAGACGCAGGGGGCTTAAACCCCCCGGCCCCGTCATGGGGTGTGTGGGTTCAAGTCCCACCCCGGGCACCGTTGGTTGAGGATGATTGCCGAAATGAACGACCACCAGAAGACTGACCTTTGGAACGCATGCGACGGTGGTTCGCTCAGTTCGCTGGCGGTGATGGCCGACGTTTGGGAACCATCCGGTGCGCTCCGCACCGAAACCGGACAGTTGCTCGAATCAGCCAAAGACGGACAGGACCGAGTCGCGGCTGAACTGCTGGTCGAGCGGTTCGCCCACTGGTCAACGACCCGTGAACTCCCACCAGCGCCGGTGGTGGTGGCGGTGCCGCCAAGCCCGGGTCGGGCCAACGAACTGGTGGAACGGTTGACCGCTGCGGTTGCTGCAGCCCACCACGGCACCGTGTTCACCGGTCTGGTTCGCTCAGTTGCCACCCCGCGGCTTCGTGACAGTCGGCCTGACGATCGGCCGTTGCTGGCTCGCCAGGGTGGTTATGTCGTGTCTGGCGTTGCGATTCCGAGTCAGGTGGTGCTCGTTGACGACGTGGTGGTTACCGCAAGCACCCTCAACGAAGCAGCCCGAGTCCTGCGAGCATCCGGGGTGAGCGAAGTCCACGCAATGGTGCTGGCCCGGTCCCGGTTGGGTTAGCCGGCGTCGATCCAGCGTGGCCGGTTCTGGCGCCGGAACGGGTCAAGGTTCTGATGGTCGAGCCCTGCTGCTCGTCGGGCCAGCGCCTCACCGATCGCGGTTGAATGCTTAAACCCGTGTCCGCTGCAGGCCGAAACGACGGTGACCGCTTCGCTTTCTGGGTGAGAGTCGATCAGGAACCCGTCGTCCACGGTGTTGGTGTAGAGGCAGACCTCCGCTCGAAGGCAGTGGTTGGTCACCCCGGAGAGTCGGGGGGCGACCAGCCGTTCATAAAACGAAGCGGTTTCCTCGTCGCTCACCGTGCGATCCACTGTGGTCGCGGTGGTGGTGTCGACGAATTGTTCGCTGAGCAGCTTCACTCCAAGTGTGGTCCCGATCGGAGCGGCGAACAACCCGAGGTAGTCCTCAATCGACCGGCCAGCCCAGATACCAAAACCGATACGGTCCGGACGCCACTCCTCAAGGTCTTGCGCCTCGAACCAGTACACGACCTGCCGGGTGATGCGCAGCCGATCAGGATCGGCGAATGCGGGTGACCAGGCCCCGGCACAGATCACTACCTGATCGGCGCTAAACGTCCCGTTCTCGGTGTCGAGCAGAACTCCATGACCGTCGGGGGTAACGGCACGAACCGGACAGTTGACATGCAATTCGGCGCCTCGGTGTTGAGCCAACGCGAGCTGGGCGGCGATGGCCTGTTCGATCATGACCAACCCTCCGTTGGGGTCGTACCCGATGGCTTCGGATTCGCTCACCAGCAACTGAGGGAAACGTTGGCGGCATTCGGCTGCGCTGAGATGTTCAAACGGAAGTTGCGTTGCGGCGGCCACCGCCGCTGCGTCATGGACGAAGTTGCCCCACCGCTCATCGACGCTGTCGTCGGGCCGGCCGATGAACAGCCCTCCAGTGAGGTGAAACAGCGACAGGGCAGTTCCCAGACACTGGTGATGGTCGGCTTCGATGGCTCGCCAAATCGCATGTGACCGTTTCGCGAACGGCACCAGATGGGTACCTTCGCCGACCGCGAGTCGGGTAACCCGGGTTTCGGTATGGGACGAACCTTGCTGATGAGGGGGCTGATGCCGATCAAATCCCACGACCCGTAACCCGAGGGCCGAAGCGTGGTAGGCAACCGCTGATCCGAAAGCGCCAAGTCCAACGACGGCCAGGTCGAACCGTTGGTGTTCTGGCTGGGGCATGGGCTGACATTAGTCAGATGTGGCAGGCTCTCAGCTATGACGAGATGCGCATTTATCGGTTTGGGGGTCATGGGGTATCCGATGGCCGGGCATTTGGTGTCGGCAGGTCATGACGTCACGGTGTTTAATCGTTCGTCGGCCCGAGCCGATGCTTGGGTTGGCGAGCACGGTGGACGGTCGGCGTCGAGTCCCGCCGAAGCCGCTAGCGGTGCCGAGTATGTGTTTCTTTGTGTTGGTGATGATCCTGACGTTCGCGAGGTGGTGGCCGGACCGGATGGGGTGTTTAGCGCCGAAACGCTTCCGAAGGTGATCGTTGATCACACCACCGCATCGGCGGCACTGGCCCGCGAACTTTTCGATGAGGCTCGCAGTCGAGGAGTTGGTTTTGTTGACGCTCCCATTTCGGGTGGTCAGGCCGGGGCAGAAAACGGGCTGTTGACGGTGATGTGCGGAGGTCACCCCGACGATTTTGACGCGGTTCGACCGTTGATCGATGCCTACAGTCGGGCCTGCAACCTGCTCGGTGACGCCGGGTCGGGCCAGTTGGCCAAGATGGTCAACCAGATCTGCATTGCCGGTCTCGTGCAGGGATTGTCCGAAGGTATCAACTTCGCTCAGCGGGCCGGACTGGATGTTGCCGCGGTGGTCGACACCATTTCAAAAGGTGCGGCTGGTTCCTGGCAGATGGAGAACCGGGCCCAGACGATGGCCGACGGCTTCTTTGATTACGGTTTCGCTTTGGATTGGATGCGCAAAGACCTGCGCATCTGTTTTGAAGAGGCCGAACGCAACGGCTCGCTGCTCCCGGTGGCCACCATGGTTGATGCGGCGTACGCCCAACTGCAACAGCAGGGTCACGGACGTTGGGACACCAGTTCGTTGATTGAACTGCTCCGGAAATAGTCCGAACCAACCGGGCGAAGCGAGGCGCATTCGCCTCTTGGTGTGCCATATGTCACACTTGCGGTTCCTGAATGAGTCGTGCTGTGAGGTGAACCGTGGGCGAGTTGCAAATTCCTGATGCTGTCGAGGCGATTGATGCGCAGTGGATGGCGGCGGCACTCGGCCAGAACGTCACCGCGGTCAGCCACGAACAGATCGGGGTAGGGGTCGGGGTTTCCAGCGCGGTGTACCGCTCGCTGCTGACCGGAGCCGACTGTGACAGCGTCATCGTCAAACTGCCGGCGCTGGCTGAGGAGGCCGTGTTCACTTCGATGGTGTTGCGGATGTACATCCGTGAAGTTCGTTTCTTTGCCAACCTCGCCAGCGAGAGCCCGATCCGGGTCCCGGCCGGTTACTTCGGTCGGGTTGACGAGGAGTCCAGCCGCTTCGTGCAAGTCATGGAAGACATGGGTTCGATGCGGGTCGTGGACCAGAACGCCGGTATGCCCATCGAAGACGCCGGTCAAGCCGTTGACGAACTCGCACTCTGGCACGCCCACTGGTGGGGGAAGGCTGATCCGTTGGTGGAGCGGGGGGATCTGGTCTGTTTGAGCGATCCGGTGTATCCGGCCATCCTTCCCATGGTGTTCGCCGAAGGCTGGGACAAGCTCAACGCCGAAATTTCGATCGCTGATGAAATCCGTCGGGTCGCGCCAGGTTGGAGCGACCGTATGCCGTCTTTGCTGACCTCGTTGTCAGCAACGCCCAACACCTTGTGCCACGGCGACTACCGTGCCGACAACATCCTTTTTGATGACAACGGTCGGGTAGTGCTGCTTGACTTCCAGTTGGTTGGCCGTGGATCAGGGGCCTACGACCTTGCCTACTTTGTGACCCAGTCGTTGGCCCCGGAAACGGCAGCGACCCACGAAACCGAGTTGTTTAATCGCTGGCGAGATGGCCTCATCTCCGCCGGGGTCGCAGAAAGTGAAACGGTCGGACTCTGGGATCGCTACCGGGAAGCTGCACTGTTCTGCCTGGCCTATCCGGTGGTGGCGTCGAGAGGGATGGACCTTCAAGACCCGCGACAACGTGACCTCGTGGACAACATGAACACTCGGTTCGCTCGGGCGGTAGATCAGCTCAACCTGGCTGACTTGCTGTAGCGGCTTTTCCCGGATCGTTGCCGGCCCGTCGGGACGGGGCAGGGAACTAGGTCTCTCGGTTGGACCCAAGAGGCGTCTTGGTCGAAACTGGGAGCATGGATCATCCTTCCGAACTTCCCGACGCGCTTGCTGCTGCTCGTGCCCGCTACGCCGACGAACGTGCGAAGCGCATTCGTCCCGAAGGCAACGCGCAGTATTCGGGGCTTGAGGGCCGTTTCGCTGAGTTCGATACCGACCCTTACGTCGAGCCAGGCTTTACTCGAGAACCCGTCGTGGAAGAGACGCTGGCGTTGATCGTCGGTGGTGGTTTCGCCGGGATGCTGACCGCGATTGAGTTGACCCGCTACGGGATCCGCGACTTTCGGATCGTGGAGAAAGCCGGGGACTTCGGAGGCACCTGGTACTGGAACCGCTACCCGGGTTGCATGTGTGACGTGGAGTCCTACACCTATCTTCCGTTGCTCGAAGAGACCGGGTACATGCCGACCGAGAAGTACGCCAGCGCCCCGGAGATCTTCTCCTACTGTCAGTTGCTGGGTCGCCACTTCGACCTCTATCCCAATGCGCTGTTTCAGACCGAGATCGCTGACGCGGTGTGGGACCAAGACGATGGGCGTTGGTTGATCACCACGACCCGCAACGATCAGATCCGGGCCAAGTTCTTCGTCACCGCCGGCGGGATCCTGCACAAAGCCAAGCTGCCGGGAATCCCCGGTATTGAAACGTTTGCGGGTGAAGCGTTCCATACCAGCCGTTGGGACTACGGGTACACCGGTGGATCTCCGACCTCACCGATGGACGGTCTGGCTGATAAGCGGGTGGGGATTGTTGGCACCGGGGCCACGGCCATTCAGGCGGTACCGAAGCTCGCGGCTTCGGCCAAGGAACTGTTCGTCTTTCAGCGGACCCCTTCCGCGGTTGGGGTTCGTAACAACGGTCCAACCGACGAGGAATGGTTCAAGAGCCTCAAGCCGGGCTGGCAGGAGGAGCGGTTGGTTAACTTCACCAAGGCAGTAACCGGCGTGAAGCCCGAAGTGGATCTGGTCGCTGATGGATGGACCGAGGTGATGTGGGAAAACACCCAGCGCCCGACCGATTCTGATGAGGAACGCCTAGAGCTGGAGTTGTCGGATTTCGAGACGATGGAGAAACTTCGCCGCCGGGTCGACGAGATCATTGAGGACCCTGCCACCGCCGAGAGTCTCAAACCGTGGTACGGAAAACACTGCAAGCGAGTGGCATTCCACGATGACTACCTACCGGCGTTTAACCGGCCGAACGTTCATCTGGTGGACACGCAGGGTCGAGGCATTGAGGCGATCACCCCCAACGGAGCGGTGTTCGACGGCACCGAATATGAACTTGATTGTCTGGTGTTCGCGTCGGGCTTTGAAGTGACAACCGATCTTGACCACCGGTTGGGGTTCGACCCCGCTGGCCGTGACGGGGTTCGGCTCAGCCAGCGTTGGCACGACGGGGCCCACTCGTTGCACGGGATCTTGTCAGCGGAGTTTCCCAACATGATGATGCTGGGCATCGTGCAGGCCGGTTTCGGCACCAACTTCGTGCATTTCCTCTCGAAGTCGGCCGCTCACGTGGGTTGGTTGATCAACGAATGTGAACAGCGCGAGATCGCCACGATCGAAGCCGATCCTCCCGCTGAAGAAGACTGGTTGATGGTGCTCTACGGGGTCGCCGGAGGGATTGCCGACTATTCGTTGACCTGCACCCCGGGCTACTACAACAGTGAAGGCAGCCGAGGCCCCAAGGCGGCACGCAATTTGGTGTACGCCGGAAGCCTGCTCGACTACTCCGGGTATCTGGAGCGGTGGCGCGAAGACGGGTCCATGCCGGGAACGGTTGTCAGCCACTGATCGAGGGCCGCGCTGCGGGCTTTTCGACGTTAGGGCAGGAGTCGGCTGGCTCGTTGGTTGACCAGTTCGACCAACGTTGATCCGAGCGTTGGCTGCTCGTCGGGGTTGAGACGATAGGCCGGTCCGTAGAGGCTGATGGCTGCGACCCGTCCGCCCCCGGCAGGGATGGTTACGGCGAGGCCGTTGACTTCCCGGTCGAGTTCCTGATTGGTCCAGACAAACCCGGCGTGTTGCGCCGCGGTGAGTCGTTGACGTATCGCCGCCGGTTGCGTGATGGTGAATTCGGTAGCCACGGTCAGTGGTTGACTCAGGTAGGTGGCGAGTCGTTCGTCGGGCCAGCCGGCCATAAGTGCTAGGCCGGGGGCCACGAGATGAAAGTCGATGCTGGACCCGGTGGCGTCGGGCACCTGAACCGCAGAGGGGCTGGCGACCTGAGCCAGATAATGCGCACCGGCCGAGGTATCGATGGTTAACGCCGCGCTTTCACCGAACCGTTCGACCAGTTCGACCAACAGCGGACGCAGGAGATCTTCGATGGCCAGACGCGGGGTGGGGCCGTCAGGCAGGAGGCTGGCGACCGCCGGTCCAATGGAAAGCAGACCGTCGGTGTTGCGGGTAAGCATCCCCAGATCAGTGAGTTGATTGGCGAGACGAGAAGCGGTGGAGCGAGGCAGACCGCTGCGTCGCCCGAGCTCGCGTACACCGAGTGCCTGGTGGGCGTCGGCCACGGTTCGGAGCAGGTGAAAGGCCCGTTCCACTGGCCCGGTTCCGAAAGGCTGGGTGATGTCGGTCGGGTCGGACAAGCTTTCGGTTTCGGTGATTGACCCTGCCAGGGAATCGGACATACGCTGATCCTACTATGCAGGACGTCCCACTGGCTAGGACACCAGATTTCTACAGCTATCCGGACTGTCCACCGTCGGAGGTGGTGGACAGTCGCGACCGGGTCGTTGTTCGCTGGTCGGATGGAGTGTCGCTCGATGCCTACGGTCTCTGGTTGTTTGAAAACCAGATGGGCAACGTCACCGTTGAGGAACGAACCCGCGAGTCGATGATCGACCCTGCCGATTTCCCTGACCCGATACTGATCGCCAGCGTCTCACTCGCGGCCAACGGTGACGTTGTCGTGGTTTTCGATAATGGTCGTATCTCGGCCTATCACAGCGGTTGGTTGCGTCACGTCGCTGAGGGCCAACACCGGCCGCCCGCCTTGCTACCGGAGTTGGAGGTTTGGACTGCGGACCGGTTCCGCGAACCGCAAACCCATCACGGCCCCGAAGTGTTGGCTGACGATGACGCAATGCTGGCCTTTCTGAGCGACGTCACCCGCTTTGGCCTCGCCCGGTTGGAGGGGTTGGCGACCACTAAGGAACTGCTGGCGGATCTGGGGGGCCGGATCGGTGCGCTGCGCGACACCAACTTCGGGGTCACCTGGCCGGTCAGCGTTGACCTGAAGCCAACCTCAACAGCCAATACTTCGCTGCCGCTTCCACCCCACAGCGATCTGCCAACCCGAGAAACCCCACCGGGTTTCCAACTGCTTCACTGCCTGGTCAACACCTGCGGAGGTGGGCTTTCGACGATGGCCGACGGATATGCGGTGGTTCAGTACCTGCAGGACCACGAACCGGAACACTATGAGGCGCTCACCACCCTGAACTGGGTGTTTTTCAACCGGTCGCCCCAACACGATCATCGCTGGTCGGGTCCGATCATTGACGCCACAACGCCCGGGGCGCCGCTGACCCTTCGGGCCTTTCATCCGGTGCGAGGCTTTCCGGACATGCCGATCGCCGACCAGCCGAGGGCGTACGCGGCGCTGCGGGCCTTTAGCCAACTCGGTGGTTCCGATGCGTTCCAGATCCGCTACCCGTTCCGGCCCGGAGATCTGGTGATGTTCGATAATCGTCGGATCCTTCACGGCCGCACCGCCATTGACGCCAACGGTGGACGCCGAGAATTGCACGGCACCTACATCGATCACGACGAGGTGTATTCGCGGCTGCGGGTACTCACTCGTCACCGACCGACCCGAACCCTCGGGCCTAACTGAAAGCACCATCATGCCAAGCGTGTTCATTACCTGTGCCGTCACCGGAGGTGGCGATACGGTCAGCAAATCCCCCCACGTCCCGGTCACACCGGAACAGATCGCCGATTCGGCGATCGAAGCAGCCAAGGCCGGGGCCGCAGTGGTCCACTGCCATGTGCGGGACCTCGAAACAGGAGAACAGAGTCGAAACCTTGACCTGTACCGAGAACTCACCGATCGGGTTCGTTCGGCCAACACCGACGTGGTGTTGAACCTCACCGGCGGCACCGGAGCAGACCTGACCCTCGGTGGGGTCGAGACTCCGTTGCCGCTTGACGAAGACGGAACCGACATGGCCGGGGCCACCGAACGGATGGCGCACATTCGTGAATGCCAGCCCGAGATCGCCACCATCGACATGGGGACCATGAACTTTGGTGAAGGCGACTACATCATGACCAACAGCACGTCACAGCTCGACGAGATTGCCCGTCAGTTTCTCCAACTCGACGTGCAACCCGAGCTTGAATGCTTCGACACGGGTCACCTCTGGTACGCCAAAGAGCAGGAACGACGAGGGCTCTACGAAGGCAAGACCATGCTGGCCCAGCTGTGCATGGGGGTGCCGTGGGGTGCTCCCGACGACATGAATACCCTGATGGCGATGGTCAACAATATCCCGGACCATTGGCACTACTCGGCGTTCTCCATTGGTCGTCGCCAACTCGAATACGTGGCCGCGGCGGCGCTCACCGGGGCCAACATCCGGGTCGGGTTGGAAGACAACCTCTACCTCGCGAAGGGTCAGTTGGCCACCAACGGCCAGCTCGTGGAGCGGGCAGTAACTGTGCTTGAAGCCATGAACTTCTCGATCATGGGACCCGACGAGGTTCGGGCTCAACTCAACCTGACTCGACACGGCTGATGGGCGATCACGTAGCGATCATCGGCGCCGGTGTCATCGGATCAGCGTGGGCCGCGCGTTTTGCGCTTCATGGCGTGGACGTTCGAGTGAGCGACCCGTCACCGTCCACCGAAAAGGTGCTTGCCGATGTGCTGGGCAACGCCCGCTGGGCGTGGTCAGAGTTGGGACTGCCTCCCGTGCCGGAGGGGAGCGTGACCGTCGTCGACTCGATCGAGTCGGCCGTCCAAGGGGCGTTCCATGTGCAAGAAAGCGCGCCAGAAAATCCTGAGATCAAAATTGCGATCCTTGAAACGATTGCTCAGTTCTGCCCTCCGGACACGGTGATTGCCTCCTCCACATCAGGGATCAAACCTTCGGACCTTCAAGGTTCGATTACCAACCCTGAGCGGTTGGTCGTTGGGCATCCGTTCAACCCCGTCTATCTGCTTCCGCTGGTTGAAGTCTGCGGTGGGGCTGCGACTTCGGCGGAGACGATCGCCACGGTGATGGACACCTACCGTTCGATTTCGATGAAGCCGCTGCATGTACGAGTCGAAATCGACGCATTCATCGCTGATCGCTTGCTGGAGGCGGTCTGGCGGGAATCGCTCTGGTTAGTCAACGACGGGGTGGCTACCACCGAAGAGATCGACGATGCCATCCGCTACGGGTTTGGTTTGCGGTGGGCCCAAATGGGGCTGTTTGAGACCTATCGGGTCGCCGGAGGCGAAGGCGGCTTCGGGCATTTCATTCGCCAATTCGGACCGACCCTTTCCTGGCCGTGGACGAAGCTGATGGACGTTCCGGAACTGACGGAGGAACTCGTTGAGCGGCTCGAGCAGCAGTCCGACGCCCAGTCAGGCCAGCATTCGATTCGTGAACTGGAACGAGTCCGGGACCGCAACCTGGCCGCGATTTTGCGAGCGCTGGAATCCCATGACTGGGCGGCCGGAGCCACGCTGCGCGAACAACGGGAGCGGCTCACCCCCTAAGCGCCGAATCGACCGTTGGTTACCGACTCGAACGGTTGAGGGCGTCAAGGAATAACTCGACGAGTGCTTCAAAGCTGGCGTTGCGGTCGCTGCGACCCAACGCGTCGGCCGCTTCGAGCGTGACAAAACCGTGGAGTGAGGCGCGTAGCGCTCGTCCGGTTCGCCGGGCGTCGTCGTTACTCAACCCGTAATGAGAAAGGACGGTGCCCATGGTGTCCATCGCGCCTCGACCGGCGTCTTTGCGAGCGGTCCGTTCGACCTTGCGGAGGGTGAGTTCGTAACGCCCAGGGTAGGTGTTGGCCCAGCGTCGGTAGGCCGTTGCGAACGAGCGGATGGCGTCGTCTCCGGCGACACCAACGGTGGAGTCACGCAGCGTGGCTCCGAACTCGTCGATGCAGGCCAGTGCCAGATGATCGAGTAGCCCGTTCACACCGTTGACATGGCTGTACAACGAGGGGGACTGCACGTCGCAGAGGTCGGCGACAGCCCGCAGGCTGACCGCGCTCACCCCACCCCGGTCCAGCACGTTCATTGCCGCAGCCAGCACGTCCTCGCGGTCAAGTCCTCGTTTCGCGGCCATCGCCGACAGCCTAGGAGTTGAATGTGGTTAGTTCAACGTCTATCCTCGTTAGACATGAGCGATCGTTACACCATCATCTCCGCTGACTCTCACGCCGGCGGCAACATGTCCATGTATGAGCAGTACCTGCCTTCGGAGTGGAAAGACGCCTTCGACGAATGGCGAGGCGCCTACAGCAACCCGTACCGGGACCTTCAAGACGACGGCCGAACCCGCAACTGGGACAACGAACGTCGGGTCAGCGAACAGTACGCCGATGGGGTGGTCGCCGAGATCACCTTCCCGAACACGGTGCCACCGTTCTACCCGACCGGTTCGCTGATCGCGATGGCCCCCAAAAACGCCGAAGACTTCCGGCGCCGCAAAGCAGGCATCGACTGTCACAACCGGTGGCTCAAAGACTGGTGTGATGAGTACCCGGGCCAGCGCTGCGGACTTCCCCAGATCTTCCTTGATGACCTCGACGATGCCGTCCGCACCTTGGAATGGGCCGCGGCGGAAGGCTTCAAGAGCTTCCTGCTTCCCCACGTCGCCCCCGACGTTGACCTCCCCGGTCTCTGGTCGCCGGCATGGGACCGACTCTGGGCCACCGTTCAAGACCTTGACTTGGTGGTCACCCAACACGGTGGAAACGGCACCCCGGATTACGGCAAAGACCCCGCTTCGGGTGTGATCTTCTTGATGGAAGTCCCGTTCTTCGCCCACCGCAACCTCGCCCACCTCACGATGAGCGGCGTGTTCCAGCGGTTCCCGAACCTCAAATACGTGATGACCGAGCAGGGGGTGGCGTGGGCCATCGAAGAACTTCGCCGCATGGACGCCTACCACGCCCAGATGAAGCATGGACGGGTTGGCGAACTCGGCTTCTCCGCTGACATCGTGCTGGACCTCAAACCCAGCGAATACTTCGATCGCAACGTCTGGATCGGCGCCAGCTTCCCGTCACCGGGAGAAGCCGAAGCCATCCGTCATCTGGGAACCCACAAGGTGATGTGGGGTTCGGACTATCCCCATCACGAAGGCACCTACCCGTACAGCGTCAAATCGCTGCAACGAGCGTTCCACGACTGGAGCGAAGACGACCTTCGCAAGGTGCTGAGCGAAAACGCAGCTGACGTGTACGGCTTCGATCTGGATGTGCTTGCGCCGCTTGCGGCTGAACACGGTCCGACCGTTGGCGAGGTTGCCCAATCGCTGGCCGAGATCCCCAAGGACGCAACCAGCCCCGCGTTTTTCAAGCGCTAAACACCGTTCAGTTTTCGATAGGCCAAGTGGTCGGATCGCGATCTAACCCAATAGCCTTCGCAAAGTATTCCCTTCGTGATCTGAAGGAAACGGTTTCCGAATTGGGGGATTCGGACGTCGACGGCGTTGTCCTACGGGGCAGCGCCGTCGCCGCGTCCGGCCCCGGATTGTCCTTGCGGTGACAGTTTGTCGACGGTCAGGTGGCGTCTGAAGCGAGCCGCGGCCAGAATCCGGACGTGAACGATTCTCGGCGTCAGCAACCACCGTCCGCCTACCACGGCTTCGAGGGGACCGTCGGTCGGATCTTTTCGACGTCGGAACCATCATGGTCCCGGCCACCGACCGCCCCCGACGGTGCCCCCAACGTGATCGTCATGCTGGCCGACGACCTCGGGTTTTCTGATTTGGGCTGCTACGGGTCCGAGATTTCGACCCCGAACCTCGACGCCCTCGCCGCGGCTGGGGTTCGCTACACCAACTTTCATGTGAACCCCATGTGTTCCCCGACTCGGGCGTCGATGCTGACCGGGCTCAACCATCACATGGCTGGGATGGGTCACGTCGCCCATTCTGATCCGGGGTTCCCTGGGTACACCCATGAAATTCGTGACGACGCAGTGACGATGGCGGAATTGTTCCGAGACAACGGTTGGTCGTCGCTGATGATCGGAAAATGGCATCTCTGCAAGGACGCTCACCTTTCCGACGCTGGCCCCCGCCACAGCTGGCCGTTGCAGAAAGGGTTCGAACGGTTCTACGGAATCCTCGACGGTTTCACCAACTTCCATCAACCACACCGTCTCTACGAAGACAACCATCACGTTCCCATCGATCGGTACCCCGACGACTACTACTTCACCGACGATCTGACCGACCATGCAATCTCGATGATCGATGACCTGCGGGCTTCGCACCCGACCAAACCGTTCTTTATGTATTTCGCCCACGGCGCGGTTCACGCCCCGCTGCAGGCCAAAGCCACCGACATCGAAGCTCACCGTGGCGCCTACGAGGCGGGATGGGACGTGATCCGCCAGCAACGCTACGAACGCCAGCTCGCCCTCGGCGTGATCCCCGAACACACCGTTTTGCCTCCCCGCAACGACGAACCAGGCCATGCCGTGCGGCCCTGGGACGAACTGCGCGACATCGAAAAGGAAACCTTCGCCCGGTACATGGAGGTTTTCGCGGCGATGGTTGACAACGTCGACCAGAACCTCGGCCGTCTGCGTTCTCACCTCGAAGCGATCGGTGAATGGGACAACACCATCATCATTTTCACCTCCGATAACGGTGGCTCCCGAGAAGGCCAGGACCTTGGCACTTCTGCGTACTTCCGGACCTTGGTCAGCCAGACTCGCAGCGACTCACTCGACACGGTCGAACTTGACTACCCCAAGCTGGAACTGATGGGTGGGCCGCAGACGCTGCCGCATTACCCGATGGGGTGGGCAATGGTGTCCAGCACCCCGTTCCGGCTGTACAAGATCAACACCCATCAAGGCGGCCACCAGGTGCCGTTTATTGTGCATTGGCCTGCCGGTTTGGGGGCGGCCGGCGAGATCCGTACCCAGTACCAGCACATCACCGACCTCATGCCGACCCTGGCCGAGCTCTGCCAGATCACGGTGCCGACCACCAAAGCGGGACGATCGCTTCCGGCGCCGGCGGGCAGCAGCATGGTCCCGACGCTGAAGAACGCTCAGGCCGACACCACCCACCCCGAGCAGTACTACGAGCAAATCGGCCACCGGGGCTACTACCGCAACGGCTGGTCAGCGGTGACCTGCCGGCAACCCCGCACTCCGTTCAGCGAGGAACAGTGGGAACTGCACAACCTGACCGAGGACCCGACCGAAACCGCAAACCTGGCCGATCAGCACCCGGAGATCCTTGCTGAACTGCAGGATGCTTGGGAACAGGCAGCCTGGGCTAATCAGGTGTTCCCCTT
>JAFMKU010000064.1 GCA_017852795.1 Candidatus Neomicrothrix sp. | reverse complement strand
AACCGCTGGAGTCGATCCGTCGATCTTTTCTTTCTCGGGTCCGGCCCACGTGTTTGAGAGCCAAGACTCGGCCTGCGAAGGGATCCTCGACGAGGACCGGGTCGGCCCTGGATCGGTGATCATCGTGCGCTACGAAGGACCCAAAGGCGGTCCCGGGATGCAGGAAATGCTGTACCCCACCAGCTACATCAAAAGCCGCGGATTGGGCACGCAATGCGCCTTGTTGACCGACGGCCGGTTCTCCGGCGGAACCTCTGGTCTGAGCATTGGCCATGCCTCGCCCGAGGCAGCCGAAGGTGGCGCGATCGGTTTGATTCGTGACGGCGACATCATCGACATCGACATCCCGAACCGGAGCATCCAGTTGCGGATCAGCGACGAGGAACTGGCGTCGCGGCGAGCCGAGGAAGAAGCCAAAGGGGCCGACGCCTGGCAACCTCAAGAACTTCGGAACCGGCGAGTCTCTGCCGCCCTGCAGGCTTACGCAGCTATGACCACCAGCGCCGATCGGGGTGCCGTTCGCGACATCAGCCAACTTCGGCGATGACGTCGCAAGATCCCGAGAACGATCCTCGGCCCCCCCGAGGCCGCAAGGCGGCCATGGATCGCCTGATTGAGGCTGCCAAGGTCCTCGGGGCTGAACGTTCCCCCACTGAGATCAGCGGACGGGAACTCGCGGCGGCCGCCAACGTGAACTACGGCCTGATCCACCATTACTTCGGGAGCAAAGAAGCGGTGTTTGCCGAAGCGGTTCGCGAAACCGGGGAACTCATGGGTTCACGTTGGGACTCCAACGGAATTCTTCCAGTGAACACCTCCGACGAGGCTCGTAGCTACCGGACCCTGGCCAAGATCAGCGCCGCTGATGCCGAACGGATGACCGCCGGGCTGGTCCGGCGGATCGCCCGAGGCCACGCCACCGCCACCGACCGCTCGCCGGAAGATCCTGAACTACTCGCCGAAGTCGCGCTTTGCATCGCCCTCCAGTTCGGCTGGGGAGCGTTCGAGGACGAGATCATCGCCGGGCTCGCCTCGTTCGGAGCTGACCGTGATGCGCTGCGTCGCCGGGTGTCCGAAATCTCGATGCGAATCGCCGACTCGTGACCAGCACCAACCCCGACCCGCGAAACCAGACGTCGATTGTTGCCTACCTAGCGTTCGTCGGTGCGCTGCTGGCCATCGGGATCGACACGGCGCTACCGGCGTTCGATGAAATCCGCCACGCTTTTTCGCTTAGCGAAGCCAGCGGTGACGTTTCGCTGATCGTCACCACCTACTTTCTGGGGATGGCCGTCGGCCAATTGCCGGTCGGTCCGATCTCGGACCGCTACGGTCGCCGCCCGGTTTTGATCGGTTCGCTCCTGCTCTACGGGTTTGGTGCGGTCGGATCGGCGCTGGCTCCGTCGTTTGGGATTCTGTTGGCGTTCCGTTTCCTGTGGGGGATCGGAGCCGCGGGGCCAGCGGTGGTCTCCAATGCCATCGCCCGCGACCTCTACGAAGGCGACCATCTGGCTCGGGTGCTCAGCCTGGTGATGGCGGTCTTTCTGGTCGGCCCGACGGTAGCTCCGTTGGTCGGGCAGGCGCTGGTGGCAACCGGGGTCTGGCAGTTGGTGTTTCTCGCCGGTGGCGGGTTGTCGGTGGTCGCTTTGCTGTGGACCTTTCAGTTTCGCGAAACGCTGCCGGTGGATCGCCGTCGGCCCATCGACCGTGTGGCCCTCCAACGGGGTCTCGCTACCGCCCTAACCCATCGGGCTTCAACCGGTTACACGGTGGCAATGGTGTTCAGCTACGGCGCGTTTTTCACCTTTCTTGGCAGCTCACAACCCATCGTGGACGTGGTCTACGGTCGAGGGCACCTGTTTGCGGCCACCTTCGCTGGCGTATCGGCGGTCAACGGGACCTGTGTCTGGCTGACCAGCCGGGTGATGCATCGCCACGGCGCGAAACGGATCGCCCGACTGGCGTATGTGTTGACCGTGGTGGCCTATCTGACGATGACGTTGGCGGCGGTGCTTGCTGACGGCGTCCCGCCGTTCATGGTTTGGGTGGTTCTGGTAACGGTCACCTCCACCGCGTCGACCGTGGTCACCACCACCGCGACCTCGCTGGCCCTGCAACCAATGGAACGGATCGCCGGTACCGCCGCGGCTCTGCGTGGAATGTTGACGCTGGGGTTTGGATCGTTGCTTGCGTCGATCATCGACCGCCAGATCACCTCAACCATTACCCCGATGGCCATCGGAGGACTGCTGTATTGCGCGATCGGTCTGGTCGTTCTGCTTTGGGCGCAGGGTGGCTCACTGGCCGTCGTCGACCCCGACCGGGAGCGAACCCGCCGGCTGGTTTCCTGAACCGAACCAGTCCGACCAACGCTCCAACCATTCACCATCCCCAAGTTGCGTCTCGACCCGTTCACCGCAGCGGCGGATCGTCAACCGGTCCGCGGTTAGCGTGACCCGGTCGTCGCCGGTTCCTAAGAGTCGAGTAGCAAACGGTTGTTGGCGCCAGCGACTTTCCCGGTCGGCTGCCATCCGATGCGCGATCGGTGCGAACTCTTCCAACCGGTGGGTTACTCGCCGAAAGCGGTATTGCGCTTCGGGGACCCCGTCGACGAGGCGAGCCAGCGTGGTGCCTTGGGGGCTCGGCACAAAAACGAAGCTCCCAGCGCCACCGTCTTGCTCCCGGCCCCGCGAAAGATCAAGGGGACGGTGGAAGCTGTCGCCGAACCCGACATCAACGAGGTAGGGACGTTCGAGTTGCACTTCCAACGTGAGGTGGTCGATCACCGTGGCCGGGCCGTTGAGCAGCACCGCAGCTCCGAGGTACCGAACCGTGAAACCCAACTGGTCAAGCAACCAACCGAAGGCCCCGTTGGTTTCAAAACACCAACCTCCTTGGCCGTTTTCGACGATCTTGTCGAGCATGTCGCCAATGCTGACCGCCGGTGGACGGCCGTCGAAAATCTCTCGGTTTTCGAACGGCACCGCAACCAGATGGGCGAAGGTCAGCCTCGCCAAACTGTCGACATCGGTCGCATCAGGCCGCTCGACCCCTAGCCGCTTGAGGTAAGCGTCAACGTGGTCGGTGCTGCCACCTGGGGTCTTGTTCACCGCTTCGCCGCGACTGTTGGCACAATGGCATCCATGAGCCATCTCACCACTGTTCGTATCGCGGGCGCCACCCGAGCTGGTCGGGTTGACGGCGACGAGATTGTCCTGCTGAATGCTCCCGATGTCGGTGCGGTCTTGCGAACCGGTGAGGCCACCGAGTCCGGCGAACGAGTGGCCTTCGACGAGGCCGACCTGGCCCCGTTGGTCGCCCATCCGGGAAAGATCATCTGTGTGGGCGTCAACTATCTCGACCACATCGCTGAGATGGGTCGTGAACGGCCCGATTTCCCTACCTATTTTGGCAAGTACCGCGAAGCGCTGGTGGGAGCCCGAGACGACCTGATCCTTCCCGATCCGTCAGTGTCGACCCAGATCGACTGGGAAGCCGAACTGGCGATCGTCATTGGAAGAACCGTTCGGAATGTCAGCACTTCAGCTGCGATCGACGCGGTCGCCGGCTACACCGTGATCAACGATGGCACCGTGCGCGACTGGCAGCGGCGAACCACCCAGTTTCTGGCCGGCAAAACCTTTGAGGGGTTGAGCCCACTTGGTCCGGTACTGGTCGGAACCGACGAACTCGGCGACGGCAGCGGCCTAGAAATCCGCTGCGAAGTCAACGGCGTGACCAAACAGCTGAGTTCTACCTCTGAACTGTGTTTCACGGTCGCCGACATCGTGGCCGACCTGTCAACGATCTTGACCCTCGAACCGGGTGACGTGATCGCTACCGGCACCCCCAGTGGGGTCGGGGCGGCAAGGAACCCACCGGAATGGTTGGCTGACGGTTCGGTGCTCCGCTGCTCTATTGAAGGGATCGGCGCGACCGAAAACCGCTGCCGTCTGCCTTAGCCAGCGTTTCGGCGAGCGGGTTTCAGAAACGATTGGCGGTTACGAGATCGCTAGGCGCTCGATGATCTCGCCAACGATCTCGTCCACCGTTCGATCATCGGTCGCGACCTGTTCGAACGCTGCGTAGCGGCCGTGGCGTTCGGCCAGCAGTTCCGCTAACCGGCGCTGCGGATCCGGATCAGCCAGCAAAGGGCGGGTTGTTAAACCATCGGAACGGACCCGGTCGAAGATGGTGTTCACCTCGGCGGTGAGACAAAACACCCGACCAGTGGCCTCCATCGGGGCAGACACCGTTTCGTCGATCAGCGACCCACCACCCGTGGCGATCACGAGTCCGTGTTGTTCGGCCAGTTCCGCGACAATGTCGGCTTCTCGCCGACGGAAACCCGCCTCGCCTTCATGGACGAACAGTTCCGAAATCGGCCCCCACCGCTCAACCAGCACCGCGTCGGTATCAACGAACGGGCGTCGGAGTACCTCAGCCAACCGTCGTCCCACCGTCGACTTACCGGTCCCCATAAAGCCGGTCAGCACAATGTTCGCCTCTGAAGCAGTGTTCGCCTCTGAAGCAGTGTTCGCCTCTGAAGCAGTGTTCGCCTGTGGAGCAATGTTGGCCTGTGGGAGGTCTGGTTCGGTGCCGGACTGCATCAGTTCAGACTAGGCCGCGGAACCGTTGCCAGATGCTGCGGCCTCCCCAGCAAGGAATCGCCAGACTTGGGGTTCGATTCGCCATGCCCGATGTGCAAGTCTCTCACTGTGGATATTCAAGAGCTTTCAGACCGGATCGCCATTAGCGATCTTCTTGCCCGTTACGCCCATGCTGTCGACAGCAAGGACTGGGACCTGTATCGGACGGTGTTTACCGACGATGCCGTCATCGACTACACCGCGGCGGGCGGTGAGAAAGGCGACGTTGAGACCATCACCGCCTGGCTCGAACAGTCCATGACCATGTTCGAAATGACCCAGCATCTGATCTCCAACGAACTGATCAGCTTCGATGGTGACACCGCCACCGTGCAGGCCATGTTCTACAACCCCATGCGGTTTGCTGGTGGCGGCCCGCTGTGGCATTGCGGTGGCTGGTACCACCACGAGTTGGTCCGTGACGGCGACGGTTGGAAGAGCCGATCGCTCCACGAGAGCTTCGCCTGGACCACCATGCCCGGAGCCGACGGTTGACCTCACAAGAACCCACCACCATCGCTCAACTTGTCGACTTCGCAGCCGACCGGTTCGGTGATCTCGAAGGGATCGTTGATGGGGAGGTTCGTTGGACGTTCAGCGAATTGCGGACCCGGATCCGTGAGGCGTCCGCGGCCCTGATCGCCTCCGGGATCGCCCCCGGTGATCGGGTCGGCATTTGGGCTCCGAACTGCTGGGAGTGGGCGGTTGCTGCGCTCGGCACCCACCTCGCCGGTGGGATTGTGGTGCCGATCAACACTCGCTTCAAAGGACGTGAAGCGGCTTATGTGCTGAACACAGCCCGGGCCCGGATGCTGTTCACCGTCACCGACTTTCTCGACACCGACTATGTGGCATTGCTGACCGAAACGGACCTGCCGGCGTCGATCGAAGAGATCGTGGTGCTCCGAGGTTCGGTCCCCGCGACCTGTTCGAGTTTCACTGATCTGCTGGCCCGCGCTACCACCGCTGACCTCGATCAGGTCGACGAACGTGCCGCCGCGGTAGGAGCTGACGATCTCTGCAACATCATGTTCACATCGGGCACGACCGGTTCGCCCAAAGGGGCGATGCTGACCCACGGGGCGACCTGTCGGGCGTTCCGAGCGTGGAGCGACGTCATCGGTCTCGACCGGGACCGCTACCTGATCATCAACCCGTTCTTTCACTCGTTTGGACTCAACGCCGGCATCCTCGCCTGCCTGATGACCGGTTCGACGATCATCCCCCATCCGGTGTTCGACGTGCCGTCGGTGATGCAACGGATCCCGGAGGAACGAATCTCGATGCTGCCGGGACCACCGGCGATCTACCAGACGATCCTCAACCATCCGGATCTGGCAACGTTCGACTTTTCAACCCTGCGTCTCGCAGTGACCGGAGCCGCCGCGATCCCGGTGGAGATGATCCTGCAAATGCGTGATCGCCTCGGGTTTGAAAAGGTCGTTACCGGCTACGGACTCACCGAGTCGACTGGGATCGCCACCATGTGCCGCCACGACGACGACCCGGGGATCATCGCCTCCACTTCGGGGCGGGCCATTGACGGGGTCGAAGTCTGCATTGTGGACCCCACCGGAACCGAAGTCCCTCGGGGCGAACCGGGTGAGATCGTCGTTCGCGGGTACAACGTGATGGTCGGGTACCTCGATGACCCGACGCGAACCGCGGAAGCCATCGATGCTGACGGCTGGCTTCACACCGGCGACATCGGTGTGATGGATCCCGATGGCAACATCAACATCACCGACCGAGTCAAAGACATGTTTATCAACGGCGGGTTCAACGCCTACCCGGCCGAGATCGAAAACCTGATGATGAACCATCCGTCGATCGCTCAGGTGGCGGTCGTCGGAGTGCCCGACCCGCGGTTGGGTGAAGTTGGCTACGCCTTTGTTGTTCCGGCCGCTGGCACCGACCCGCAGCCCGCCGAGTTGATCGCCTGGTGCCGGTCGGAGATGGCCAACTACAAGGCCCCCCGTTTTGTCACCATCACCGACGCGCTCCCACTCAACGCCAGTGGCAAAGTATTGAAGTACGAACTTCGCGACCAAGCGGTCGCATTGATGGAAGGCTGATCGTCAGATCATGAACGAATCCGAGATGGACCACTTCGACCGTTGGCGCGAAAGCGAGGCAACCGCCGAAGCCATGATCCCGCTCATGGGACGTCTGTATCGAGAACAAGACGTCATCGTGTACATCTACGGTCGCAAACTGGCTCGCACCAGCATCGACATTCTCAAAGGTCACCGGTACGCCCGTCAGATCATCGGGCGTGAGATCAACGTTGCCGACAGCCTCCCGATCCTTGAAGCGCTGGCCGACATGAACCTCGACTCGGCAAAGGTCGATCTTGGCAAGTTGACCACCGGTTGGCTCGCCGAAACCCAGCGGTCGCTTCCGGAGTACCTCAACGACGAGTTGTCATCGATTTTGACCGGGCATGGGCGACTGCTCGCCGAACCCACCGATGTTGTGCTGTACGGGTTTGGTCGGATCGGTCGGTTGTTGGCCCGGATCTTGATCGACCGGGCAGGCAGCGGAGCCAAACTGCGGCTTCGTGCCGTGGTGCTTCGCCCCCAGAAAGACAACGACGTGGAGAAACGGGCCAGCCTGCTGCGCCGCGACTCGATCCACGGACCGTTCGAAGGCACGGTGATTGCCGATGTGGAGAACAACCGTCTGATCGCCAACGGCAACCCGATTCAGTTGATCTACGCCGAGCAACCCGAAGACATCGATTACACCGCGTACGGGATCAAGAACGCCATCATCATTGATAACACTGGGGCCTGGCGCGATCACGATGGGCTCAGCCGGCATCTGGCAGCCCGGGGGGCGAGCCGGGCGCTGCTCACCGCCCCCGGCAAGGGCACGGTGAAGAACATCATTTACGGCGTGAACCATGGCGAGGTCACCGACGACGACCGGGTCTTGTCGGCCGCTAGCTGCACCACCAACGCCATCGTGCCTCCGCTCAAAGTCATGAACGACTGTTTTGGGATCGTGGGTGGTCACGTGGAAACGGTGCACGCCTACACCAACGACCAGAACCTGACCGACAACTTCCACAAGAAAGCCCGCCGGGGTCGTTCAGCGCCGCTGAACATGGTCATCACCGAGACGGGGGCCGCTACCGCGGTGGTCAAGGCCCTGCCGGAATTAGCTGGCAAGCTCACCGGTAACGCCATCCGAGTACCGGTGCCGAACGTGTCGCTGGCGATCTTGAACCTGACCCTCGAGCGGGACGTCACGGTCGACGACATCAATCAGGTTCTGCGCGACGCCTCGCTAAGCGTGGATCTTGGAGAACAGATTGACTACACCTCCTCAACCGAGTTGGTGTCGAGTGATCTCGTCGGTGCGGCCCGCACCAGCATCGTCGATTCGCAGGCCACGATTGCCGACCACAACCGTTGCGTGCTCTACGTCTGGTACGACAACGAAGCGGGTTACAGCTATCAGGTGGTTCGGGTCGTTCAGCAGCTCGCCGGCTTGGACTACCCGAGGGTTCCCTGACGGTTCGCTGAGCGAATTCGTCTAGCGGGCGCGGCAGAGGTTGACGGCGGCGGGGTCGATGTCGTCGAGCAACCCCAGCGCGGCTTTGAGGCGAAGGACCCGAACGAGGTGCCGATCCATGGCTGCCGCCATCGTCTCGTCGGCGGCCCGAGCAGCAAGTAACGCTTCGATCGTGTCGGCGGCACCGTCAACGTCGACGAACAGCGCCAGGTCAGCACCGGCGGTTACTGCGGCCACGGCACGGGTCGCGTTGGACAGTTCCCCGGGCAGGCCCTCCATCGCCAGCAGGTCATCGGTGATCACCACCCCCTGATACCCCAGTTGCTCGCGTAGCCAGCCTTGGATGATGGTCGAGCTGAGCGACGCTGGGAGTTGCCCGTCGACTTCCCCAAACCGCAGGTGCCCGACCATGACCAGAGGCGCTTGTGTGGCTTGGTAGGGAACGGCACCGTTTTGTGCCCAGCGGTCTCGGGTCGTGTCCGCCAGCGCATCCGACCGGTGCGGGTCGCTCGATGAAGCTCCTTGGTTCGGGAAATGTTTGAGGGTTGGGGCGACACCGACCTGACAATGGCCGTCGACCAGCGTCTCGGTGAGGGCGGTGACCATCGACGGGTCGTCGCCAAAAGATCGCCCGGTTTGGCGCATGTAGGAGTCTTCGGAGATGTCGACGTCGGCGACCACTCCGAAGTTCACGTCGATCCCCACTTCGGCGAGTTGGATGGCAAAACCTGCGGTCGCCGCAGCCAGCGCCAACCGACTCGCTTCCGGGTCGCGGCGATAGTCGGCGGCCCACGCGTCCGGCGAGGCCAGCGGTTCTATCGGGACTCGCAGCACTGTCGTTCCCGGCTCGGCATCGGTGGCGATCAGCGGTGCCACCGGGCAGCTGCTGGCCGACGCACGCAGCGCGCCAATACGGTCCCGAACCGTGTCGGTGGTGTCCAACGCCGTCCAGTTCTCGTTGGAGCTGGTCACAAACACCCCACCGATGCAGAGGTCGTTGAGTTCGGTTTCGATGGGTTCGGCCAGGTTGGGGCCGACGGTGCCGAGGACGAGGAGCTGCGCGACTCGTTGTCGGGGGTTGAGCGTGGCGATCAGCTTGTCAATGGCAGTGGTCACCGGGTCGATCGGCGCCACGGTGCTCGACGCCGGTGGGCTGGTGACCGGTGTCGTGGAGTTCGGTGCGGGCGAGATGGTTGACCAGTCGCTGGCAGTTGACTGCGTCACATCGGCGTTGGGGCCCGACGCTTCGTTCGGGTTATCGGTGCTACAGGAACCCGTCACGGCGGCCACACCGAGCACGGCCAGAAGTCCAACCACAAGACGGCGACGCATGGCTCCACTCTGCCGCAGATGGCCCCGCGGTGAGGCGCTTTCGGTCCAGAGTTTGCTCGCGGCTAAATCTTGACTAGATAAGTCGGGATTATCCCGATACCCTGCCCCCCATGACGAACAACTGGAAATTTGAAACCGCCCAGATCCACGCCGGGCAGAGCCCTGACAAGGAAACCAACGCTCGAGCGGTGCCGATCTACCAAACCACCTCGTTCACGTTTAACAGCACCGAACACGCGGCAAACCTGTTCGCCCTCGGAGAGATGGGCAACATCTACACCCGGATCATGAACCCCACCCAAGGTGTGTTCGAAGCTCGGATTGCCGAACTCGAAGGTGCAACGAGCACCGCGGTCGGTATTCCTGGAGCACTCGCGGTGTCGTCCGGTCAAGCCGCTGAAACGTTGGCCATCCTCAACTTGGCTAACGCCGGTGACCACATCGTCACCTCGGCCTCGCTCTACGGCGGGACATACAACCTGTTCAATTACACGCTGCCGCGGATGGGTATCACGGTCACCTTCGTCAACGATCCCGACGACCTTGACGCGTGGGCTGCTGCCGTTCAACCCAACACCAAAGCGTTCTATGGCGAAACGTTGGCCAACCCCAAGAACAACTTCCTCAACATCGCTGGAGTCAGTGAGGTAGCTCATGCCAACGGAGTTCCGCTCATCGTGGACAACACCGCGACGAGCCCCTACCTGGTGCGGCCCTTCGAACATGGTGCCGACATCGTGGTCCATTCAGCCACCAAGTACATCGGTGGCCACGGCACCTCCATCGGCGGGGTGATCGTTGATGGTGGCAGCTTCGATTTCGGAAACGGCAAGTTCCCGGGCTTCACCGAACCCGACGCCAGCTACAACGGGCTGGCCTACTGGCCCGCTTTGGGCGCTGGTGCCTACATCATCAAGGCCCGGGTTCAGCTCCTGCGCGACCTCGGCGCCTCGA
>JAFMKU010000063.1:3084-10457 GCA_017852795.1 Candidatus Neomicrothrix sp. | reverse complement strand
CCCGCATCCCGGGAACGCTCGAACGGGTACACGCGGCGGGAGCCGAAATTGTTCGGGCGTCACTCGCTGCCGGTGGCGTGCTTTCCGGTGAGCACGGCATCGGTATAGAAAAGCAGGAGTTCATGGCGGAACTGTTCACCGACGCCGACCTCAACCATCAGAATCGTCTGCGCCAGAGTTTCGATCCTGATTGTCGGGCCAACCCCGGCAAAGTGTTGCCGATGGGCCATTCGTGCGCCGACATTCAGGCTCTGCGTTCCGTACCGTCCGAGGTTTGGGGATGACCATTCGTCGCCCCAACGATCCGGAACTGGTCGAGTTCGCGTCGCAGGTGGGATCCGATGGTCCGGTCACGGTGGCGGGAGGCCGGACCCGCTGGACGCTCGGAGGCGAGGTCGATCCCGAGGCCCGGGTGGTCTCGGCGCCGACCGGGATCGTCGAGTATCAACCCGCCGAGATGGTGGTGACGGTTCGAGCTGGCACCACCGTTGACGAACTGCACACTGCTCTGGTGGCCCACGGTCAGATCACCGCGTTGCCTGAACGTCAGGGGCTACTGCCCGACCAGCGCGGGACGGTTGGTGGAGCGGTAGCAGTTGGTGAGAACCGCCTTGACCGGCTTGGGAGAGGTTCGGTGCGCGACGCGGTGCTGCAAGTCCGGTACATCTCCGCCGAAGGCGAGGTCGTTACCGGGGGCGGGCCGGTAGTCAAGAACGTGAGCGGGTTCAACCTTCCGAAACTGTTGGTCGGTTCGTTGGGAACGCTCGGAATTGTCGCTGAGGTTGTGCTGCGAACCAATCCGCTACCACCGGTCCAACGCTGGCTGGTCGGACGCCACGTCGATCCGACCCGCGTCCGTTCGTTGCTGTACCGGCCGGGCGCGGTGCTCTGGAACGGAACCGATGTCTGGGTGCTGGTCGAAGGACATGAAGGCGACGTCGACGACGAGACCGCCAAGCTGGCCAGCCTCGGCGAGTTTGCACCGAGCGAACCTCCCCCCACCCCACCTCACCGCCACTTTTTGACCCCCGCCGAAGCAGCTCAGGCCGATCAGCGCTTCACCGGCGAGTTTCTCGCTTCGATCGGGGTCGGCACCGTATTTGCTGATGTTCCCGCCGGACCACGGGTCGCGGACCCGGTCGCCGCGCAGGTAGCGCAGCGGGCCAAATCGTTGTTTGATCCGACCGGGCGTCTCAACCCGGGCCGGTCGTTAGGGGTGTAGCGATGGATTTGCACGTTGACGCCGATGAACTCAACGCCTGCATCCAATGCGGGTTGTGTCTTCCCCACTGTCCGACCTACCGGGTGTCCGGAGACGAGTTGTTGTCACCTCGGGGCCGGATCCGGTTGATGCGTGAAGTCAACGACCACGACGTTCCGGTCACCGCAGAAGTCGTTGACGCGTTCGCGACCTGCGTGCAATGCCGGGGTTGTGAACCGGCGTGTCCCAGCGGCGTGCCGTACGGCAACCTGATCGAACAAACCCGGGAGGCGCTGGTCGACAACGGCCTGCTGACGTCGAAGATCCTGGCCCGTTCGTTGAGCTTGCTCGCCTACCCGCGTTTGCTCCGAGCGCTCAGCGGACCGTTAGCGATCGCCGCTCGCCTCGGGGTGGTGCCTCGCCGATTCGGTCTGCCCCGCAACTTGCCGATTCGCCGCAAACCGTTGCCCACATCCGGCCATGACCTGTATCTGTTTACCGGTTGCGTGATGGATGCCTGGCAGCGAGACGTCCATCAGGCAACGCTGCGGGTGATCGCAGCTACCGGGGCCGGGGTGACACCGACCGGCGACGCCGCGCCGTGTTGCGGGGCGTTGCACAGCCACGCCGGGCTGGGGGCCGCGGCCCGCCAACGGGCCGAAGCCACCATTCGGGCCCTCAGCGTCGATGACCGACCGATCTTGGTGAATTCGGCTGGCTGCGGTGCCGCGTTGAAAGACTACGGACGTCTGCTCGGCACCCCTGAGGCTCACGCTTTCGCGTCTCGGGTGCGTGACGTGCACGAGTGGCTTGCCGACCGGATGGAAACGCTGCCCGCCCCGACGGTGCTTCCGGTGAGCGTTGCCGTACAAGACCCCTGCCATCTGCGCCACGTGCAGCGGGTCCATCCGGCAACCCGGCAAGTGCTAGCCCCGTTTGTTGATCAACTCGTCGAACTCGACGACGACGGGTTGTGCTGCGGGGCGGGAGGTGCCTATTCGCTGCTGCAGCCCCAACTCGCGACCGCCATGCGCCAACGAAAAGGCGACGCCATCGCCCGAGCCAACCCGGACCTGGTCGCCAGCGCCAACCCAGGGTGCGTCATGCATCTTTCGGCCGGTCAGATCGAGGCTCATCACCCGATGCAACTCATCGACTGGGCGCTTCACGGAGGCTTCGAGCGTCGGGTTACGGTTCGCTAATCGCGAAATTGCCTTCGAACTGGTCGAGCGAACCAAGCAAGGTCAGCACTGCTTGACCGTCTCCTTCGATACGCAGCAACCCTTGCTCGATGGCTTCAAGCGCCGGGAGGCTGCCGGTCAGGATCAACCCCAGCGTTCGCTTGTCGAGCGTCAACGTGGCGTCAGCGTGTTCGTCGACACAATCTTGACGGTGATGTAGCGCACAGTTGGACAAGCCCAGAACGTGACGTTCGTCGATGTCAGGGAATTGCCAGTTGAGCGTCACCGTCTTGCCTTCGACCGCTTCGGCTTGGAGCCGAACACCGAGCGCATCGAAAATCATGTCGATGGTGAGGGCGTTGGTCATGGCTCGTCCACCCCGACCAACCGACTGGGGGCCACCCGCTCGGAGTTCCATGGCACCGGTCAGGTAGAAGTTGCGCCACGGCCCCGACTCGGCTTGATAGCCGAGTTGTTCGAAGGTGTCGGCTTGCAGCAGCCGGGCGGCCTGATTGTCGGGTTCGGCGAACACCAGATGGTTGAGGAGTTGCGCGGCCCACCGGTAGTCACCGGTCTGCATCGCCGCCTCAGCCTGACGGAGCACTTCAGCGCTTCCCCCGATGGCGTCGACGTAGCGCCGACCCGACGCTTCGGGCGGGTGCGGGTTGAGGTTGGCCGGGTTGCCGTCAAACCAGCCGAGGTATCGCTGATACACGGCTTTGGAGTTGTGGCTGACCGTGCCGTAGTACTCGCGGGTGTGGCTTTGAGCCGAGAAACAGTCGGGAAGCTTCAGCTGCTCAGCAATTTCGGTGGCGGTGTGACCGTGGTTCGCGAGCCGCATCGTCTGGTCGTGTAACCAGCGGTACATGTCGCGTTGTTTGATCAGGAACTCGCGGGCGTCGTCTTGACCAAACCGGGGCCAGTGGTGGGTTGAAAACAACGTTTCGGTCTGGTCGATGAACAAGTCGAGCGCTTCGTTGATGTATTTGCTCCAACCAAGCGTGTCTCGCACCTGGGCGCCACGCGGGGTGAGGGCGTTGTGCATCGTGTGGGTGCAGTTTTCGGCCATGCACAGCAGGCGTTTATCAGGGAACAGAAAGTTCATCTCGGCTGGGGCTTCCCCACCGGGAGTGTTTTGGAAGACGATTCGGATCCCGTCGACATCGAGTTCGGTGCCGGTCGTTGCGACTTCTTCGGTTGGGGCGATCAGGCCAGGAGGGGCCGACGGGGTCACCACCCCGAGGCCTGAGTCGACATGACCGTGGATGCTGGCGGGCAGCAACGAACCAAACATGTAGCCGGAGCGTCGGGCCATTGCCGGTCCCGCGATGATGTTCTCGCTAACCGCTTCGCGAAGAAACCCTTCCGGGGCGATGATCCGAACGTCACCGGCCGCGACGGCTTCTTCACTGGTGACCCCAAGGATTCCGCCGAAATGATCGGCGTGGCTGTGGGTGTAGATCACCGCGGTGACCGGGCGATGACCAAGGGTGCGGTTGGCGAGCTCGAGGCAGGCGGCGGCCGTTGCCCCGGAGGTCAGCACGTCTACCAGCACCCATCCCGAATCACCGGCGATGAAGGTCAGGTTCGAGATGTCATAGCCGCGGGCCTGCCAGACCCCGTCTGCAACCTCGAAGAGGCCGTGGATGGAGTTGAGTCGGCCCTGTCGCCACAGGCTGGGGTGCACCGTGTCGGGAGCGGTCTCAGCCTCCGGGCCTCGAAGGAAATCTCTAGCCCCGATGTCCCAAGCCACGTGGTTGCCGTGGTGGATCACCCCGGTGGGGTGGCTGGCGATCAACCCGCGGGTGGCCCGTTCCCAATCCCCTGGATCGTCGAAGTTGAGCATCGCGCCGTGCGCAGCGTTCACCGCCGAGGTGTGAACCGACGCAGGTTTAGGGTTGATGGCATCAGATGAATCAGAGGGCATCAGGCAAGTATGACTGATCGCTAGGAACTGCGTGGCATCACGGGCGCGACCCAACGGGTCATCCCCACACCATGGGGATAACCCTGGGTGCTGTTGTGGATGACAGGTGGACGAGTCACCGGTTATCCACAGGCGCGTTATCCATGGTTGGCGGTACGGTCTGTGGTGATGCGTCAGCTTCTTCCCGAAACGATCGACGACGTTGACCCGCTCGCCGTGTACCCCTTTGATGATCGCACCCCCACTTCGGGTGCTGCTTGGCTGATGGTCAACATGGTCACCAGCGCCGACGGGGCATCAAGCGTTGACGGGGTGAGCGGTGGGCTCGGCGGGGTGGGTGACTCGATGGTGTTTCGAGCGGTGCGAGCCAGTTGTGACTGGATCGTTGCCGCTGCGGGAACGATCCGCGCTGAGCGCTACGGCGTTCCCCGCTCGGCCCCCGACGTGGCCGCGCTGCGGCTGGAGCAGGGCCGAACCGCTGCTCCCCGGTTGGCCGTGGTGACCGAATCGTTGAACCTGTCACCTGAACTGCCGTTATTTGCTGAACGCGCACCCGACGAAGCCAAACCGCTGATCATCACCGGCGCGCAACCCGACCAGGCCCGTATCGAGGCGCTTGGCGATCAGGCAGAATGGTGCCACCTTGACGGTGCACGACCGGAACCGACGGCGATCATCGCTGAGCTGACCCGACGCGGTGCCAAGGTGGTACTGGCCGAGGGCGGACCGCAGTTCAACGCCGAACTGCTCGCCGCGGGGTGCATCGACGAACTCTGTCTTTCGATTTCACCTCATCTGGCCGGGAACTCCTCGACCCGGATCGTGCACAACGCTGCGATCGGGTTCCCCACCGAGTTGCGCTTAGACCGCCTGCTCGAACACGACAACTGCCTTTTTGCCCGCTATCTCCGGCGATAACGGCCTACCGGCGGGTCGCCAAGTTTTCGGGGGCAAGGGTGGTCGCTCCCGGCGTGACTGAACGTCAGTTCAGCCACGCACCCGGGATTTCCAGCATCTGACCAGGCTGCAGCGATGCCGAACCGGCAAGGTCGGTCAGTTGAGACACCAACGCCCGGGTATTGCCGTTGGGGTTCAACGACGTGGCGATCCCCCAAAGCGTGTCACCTGGTTCGACAACGACGGTGATCGACTCTTGGGCGTTGATTGCGCTGGCCGAGTTCGTCGGTTGTGATGCCATCGACCAGAAACCCAACACCAACGCGGCGATCACGGTTACCACCATGAGTCGGCGGCGCAGATACAGCGAGGCGTTCGGCCGGACCGGTAGACGGTGCACGGTAGCCAACGTGGGCGGCTCGGCGCTGATCACCGGCGCCGCAGCCGGAAGCGATGCCACCGCCCGCAACGACGCCAGCATGGCTGAGTTGTGAGCGACTGGGTCGCTACCACCTTCGATCAGGCGCAACGCCCGACGGTTACGAGCGGCGGTGAGCTGAGTGGATCCGGTAGGAGGAGTGATTGCTGCGGTCATGAGGAACATCCTGCTCTCTGGGTGTGACACTGGCCGCTGGCCAGTCGTGCTGGGCTTTCACAGCCCGGTTGTTTCGCCCTCAAACCGAGGACTTTGGGTGGGTACTTGACATCGAACGAATGTTTGACGAACATGTGTGCGTCGAACAATTGTTCGTTATCTTAAACACGAACACCTGTTCGATGCAACACTTCGACAAGATTTATCCACAACCCGTCCACAGGCCACCGGCAAGCGGTGGCCCCGGCCCTCAGGAGTCACCATGTCCGACGCTCTCACCTCTCGCCAACGGCAGATCCTCGATGTGATCGTCGAACATCAGGCAGCACGTGGTTACCCCCCGTCGGTTCGTGAGATCGGCGAAGCCGTCGGCTTGAAATCTCCGGCCACCGTGAAATCACACCTCGACAACCTCAAAGACGCCGGGTACCTCGTTCGTGACCCCTCCAAGCCCCGAGCCATCCAGGTTCGTTACGAGGCCGGTTCCGGAGCAAACGTCGAACGTCGCCCCGTTCGCCACATCCCCCTCATCGGAGACGTCGCAGCCGGCACCGACGTTCTGGCTTCAGAAAACATTGAGGAAGTCGTCCCGATGCCCGCCGACCTCACCGGTGACGGCGAATTGTTCATGTTGCGGGTACGGGGTGAATCCATGATCGAAGTCGGCATCTTCGACGGCGACTATGTGGTGTGCCGAAGCCAGAACACCGCCAACCGTGGTGACATCGTGGTTGCTGGCATCCCCGGTGGAGAAGCAACGGTCAAGACCTACGACGAGCGCAACGGCAGCATCGTGCTGGTGCCCCATAACAAGGCGCTCAGCGACATGGTCTTCAGCCCAGAAGACGTCAGCATCTTCGGTCGGGTCGTGACCGTGATGCGCAAGCTCTGATCCTGCTTCGCGAACGCAGCGAAGCAGCAACCGCTCAGACGCCGCGGAGGATCAGGTCGTGCACGGCCTGATAGGTCGACAGCAGGATGCTGCGTTCGAGAAACTCGCCTTGGGTGTGGGCCACGGTGGCCTCACCAGGGCCGAAATTCGACGCTGGCACTCCCCGCTCGGCGAAAAACGCCACATCGGTCCAACCCAGCTTGGCTCGAACCTCCAGCTGATTACGGGCCACCATGGCCTCGATCAGCGGGTCCGATAACCCGGGCCGAGCCGATTCGGAGAGGTCCGTGACCTCAAACTCGTCACCGTCTTCCAACACGGGACTCAACACCTCACGCACATGAGCCAGCGCGGCCTCACCACGACGGTCCGGGGCAAAGCGATGGTTGATCACCACGGTCGCCGAATCGGGAACCACGTTCCCCGCCACCCCACCTTCGACCGACACCGCTTGCAGCGCTTCTCGGTACTCGCAGCCATCCACCACGGGTCGGCGAGGTTCGTAGGCGTCTACGACCGCCAGCAATGCCCCGAGGCGATGCACTGCGTTGCGACCCATCCACGGTCGTGCCGTGTGGGCCCGTTCGCCCCGCAAAGTGACCGCGACCCGCAATGTGCCTTGACATCCCGCCTCGAGCGCGCCTCCGGTTGGTTCGCCGAGCAGGGCCACATCACCGTCG
>JAFMKU010000063.1:0-3074 GCA_017852795.1 Candidatus Neomicrothrix sp. | reverse complement strand
TCGAGCAGTTCGGGGCGTTTCGTTTCGATCTCCCGCAGGCCGTTGTGAACGATCGGGACTTCTTCACGGGCGTAAAACACATAGGTCACGTCAACGGCCGGTTCGGTCACGGTCCGGGCCAGTTCCAACATGATCGCCAGCCCGCCTTTCATATCGCTGGACCCCACGCCGTACAAGCGGTCCTGATCGATTCGGGCTCCCGCGTTGTCGTTGCTGGGAACCGTATCGGTGTGCCCGCCGAGAATCAGCCGACGCGACCGGCCCAGCACGGTTCGGGCGATCAGGTTGTCGCCCACCCGTTCGACCTCGAGGTGGTCGCAGGCGCGCAGTTCTGCTTCGAGGCGGGCCACGAGTTCCTGCTCGTGAAAACTTTCGGAAGGGACCGCGACCAGAGCCGCGGCGAGCGCGAAAACGTCCCCGGTCGGGAACTCAACCGACGGAGGTGGAGTCGCCATCGGGCTAGACCGCCTGACCGTGGTCGCGCAAAATGTCGTTCAACGCCGATTTGTCGTGGCGTTCACCGGCCGCCAGGCGCTTCAGCACCAAGATGCAGGGCAATCCGAATTCTCCACCCGGGAACGTCCTGGGGCGGGTGCCAGCCACCGCCACACACCACGACGGCACCTCGCCACGACTGATTTCTTCACCGGTTTCCACGTCAATCACCGGGATCGAACCGGTCAGGATCGCGCCAGCCCCCAGCACGGTTCCTTCCCCGACCCGAGCACCTTCGGCCACGATGCAGCGGCTTCCGATCATGCATTCATCGCCGATCATGACCGGTGCCGCCTGCGCCGGTTCCAGCACGCCACCAATCCCGACACCACCGCTGAGATGCACGTTTTTGCCAATCTGGGCGCACGAACCGACAGTGGCCCAAGTATCGACCATGGTGTTTTCGCCGACGTAGGCACCGATGTTGGTGTAGCTCGGCATCATCACCACACCCGGCGCCTGATAGCTCCCCCAGCGGGCTTGCGCGCCGGGGACCACCCGAACCCCACGGTTCATATAGCCGGTTTTGAGCGGGATCTTGTCGGCGTATTCGAACGGCCCGTGCTCAATGGTTTCCATCTGAGAAACCTTGAACAGCAACAGGACCGCGTATTTGCACCACTGGTTGACCGTGACCGAGCCATCGTCGTTCCATTGCGCGACCCGGGCCAGCCCCGTGTCGAGCGCATCGATCGCCTCGTGAACGGTGGCGACCACCTCGGTGTCGTTGACGTTGATCGTTTCGCGCCCCTCCCAGAGGCTTTCGATTCGAGTTTGGAGTCCAGTCAGGGAAGCAGCAGTGTCAGACATGACCCAGAGGCTAGCTTTCCGAACCGTGGACCCCAGTGAAGCGGTCAAGCGCCAGTTGCAGATCGGCGGTTGGCTGCACCACCGCTAACCGGACATAGGAGGCGGCGTCACCGTAGAACTCACCCGGGCTCACGATCACACCAGCCCGCTCAGCTAGCAGTCGGGCCAACGCCCAGGCGTCACCGTTGGGGGCGGCAGCCCACAGGTAGAACCCGCCACCGGGAAGGTCAACTTCAGCACCGGCCGCCCGCAACAGCGCACACCCCACCTGCAGGCGTTCCCAGTAGAGCTCCCGCTGATGCTTGACGTGTTCTTGATCACCGAACGCCACCACCGACGCCGCCTGCACGGGGCCAGGGATCAGCATCCCTCCGTGTTTACGAATTTCGCGCAGGTAGTGAACCAGTTCGGCGTCGCCGGCATAGAACCCGGCTCGAGCCCCGGCAAAGTTGGATCGTTTCGACAACGAATGGACGGCAAGCACCCCGTCGTGGCCGTGTTGCAGGATCGACTGAGGTGGACCGTCCCACGTGAACTCGATGTAGCACTCGTCGGAGAGCACCAGAACCCCGTTGGCCCGACCCCATTCGGCGGCTGCGGCCAGATCGTCAAGGCCACCGGCGGGGTTCCCAGGCGTGTTTACCCAAAGACACAACGCCCGGGCCGCATCGGCAGGGTCAATGGCATCGAGGTTCATGCGCCACTGGTCGTCGAGTGGTACCGGTACCGCCCGACAGCCCGAGAACACTGCGCCTTGCTCGTAGCTTGGATACGACACCGCCGGGTACAGGATCGTGTCACGGTCGGGTTGACGCATCCGCAGATAATGCGGGGTGCCCGCCACGAACTCTTTGGTGCCGACCACCGCGCCTATCTCGGTGGCCGGATCGAGGTTGACCCCGGCGATCCGATGCAACCAATCCGCAGCCGCGTTCCGGTACGCCTCGCTGCCGATCGAAGGCGGGTAGCCCCGTTCGGTGTTCGACGAACCCAGCGCCTCAACCACCGCGGCGGGTGGAGGATCGATGGGGGTACCGATTGAACAGTCGATGGCCTGCCCGAACCGCTCCACTGCGGCGACGCGCAACTGATCCAGTAGGTCATAGGGGTACGGCGGCGGCAGGTACGGCTCACGGTAAGGATGCAAAAAATCGTTCACCAGTCGTCCTCCTCGGTTAGCTGAGAGTCTGCCCGAACGGCACTCTCCCCCACCAGATAGTGCCGCAACGCCCCCAGCGATGCCGGTTCAAGGCGAACCTTCATCCACATCCCGTCGCTGTCAGATCGCTCCGCCAACACTTGGCCTTCGCGATGCACCGAAGCAATGACGTCACCCCGATCCCAGGGGATCATCACTTCAGCCAGTTCGGTCAGCGACCGCAACCGGTCCCCGATCAGCCCCAGCAGATGCTCGAGGTTTAGGCCGGTGTGAGCCGATACGGCCACCGAACCCTCAAACTTGTCAGCGAGGCGAAACGCCTGATCGCTCTGGTCGGCTTTGTTAAACACCAGCAGTTCCGGCACGTCAGCGGCCCCGATGTCTTCGAGCACACTGCGAACCGCAGCCATCGAACCGATCGGGTCCGGCCCGGAACCATCAACAACATGGACCAGCAGGTCGGCGTCACGAACCACGTCAAGGGTGGTCGCGAACGCGGTGACCAGCTGATGGGGAAGTTTGCGCACGAACCCGACGGTGTCGGTGGCGAACACGGTTTCTCCACCCGGCAATGGCATGCGACGGGTGGTGGCATCGAGCGTGGCAAACA
>JAFMKU010000062.1 GCA_017852795.1 Candidatus Neomicrothrix sp. | reverse complement strand
AGGTCCCGCCCCTCGGGGCATGGATCGTTTCGCGGTCAGCGTTGACGCGGGCGGCACGCTCACCGTCAACACTGGCGCCATCATTCAGGGTCCCCCGATCGGTACCAACACCACCGGTCAGGAAGCAGAAGGACCCAACTGCATCGGCCAATCGTCCCACTAGTTCTCCCCACGTCCCCGCACAGAAACCTCTCTTAGGCATATGTTGCTAGCTGCATCCACACAACGAACCATCGGCTTCGTCATCTTGGCGATCGTTTTTCTCGGTGGTCTTCTGTACATCCTGACCAACATTCGTTCCGCACGGGACGAGGTTGGGTCGGAGATCGAACTGGCGTCGAACCGTCGGCCGTACCTCTCCGATGAGGAACTCGAAGGCAAAAAGCTTGACATGGCGTTGGGTGGCAGCCTGCTGCTGTTGACCATCGTGGCGATCACCCTGCCGCTGTACTGGCTGGGTGAACCGGGCCGTCATGAAGGACGCGACCTCGACACCTGGCGGATCTTCGGCAACCGAGGTGAAGAGATCTACGTCGCTGGCGCCCAATGTGTGAACTGCCACGGCCCCGATGGCGCGGGTGGTGTTGTGAGCACGGCTTTGACCTCTGACACCGGTGAGTTCATCGCTCAGGTCAACTGGAAAGCCCCGGCGCTCAACACTGTGTTGTCCCGCCACACCGAAGACGAGGTGCTTCACACCTTGAACTATGGCCGCAACGGCGTCATGCCGGCCTGGGGTCGAGCCGGTGGAGGGCCGTTGACCGATCAGCAGCTCGAAGAGATCATCTTCTATCTCCGCCGCGTCCAGATCGACGAAGAACAGATCCGAAGCGAAGTCGCCGGTGGCGTCGACGCCGGTGCCCGCCAGTTGATCTTGGCGACCAGCACGGCTGGGTGGGCAGCGGACCTTCGCGATGCCGAAGCGGACAAAGCCGAGACCGCGCAAGCCGTTCGTCTCCTTGCTCGGGCCGATTTTGATTTCAGCTGTAGCGCAGACATCGACGCCTGTGTCGCCGATGAGCAAGCTGGTCAACTCGTCACCGAACTGACCGCCGCTGCGCAGGGGCCACTGGATGCTGCCGTGGCTGATTGGTGGGCGGATGTCGAAGCGGCCAAGGCCACCGCGGCCGATATGGCTCTCGCCGATGACCCGTCGCTGGGCGAGGAAGGGCGCGAGCAGGACCTGCGCTTCGCGGCGCTAGAGATCCTCTCCACCCCCAACGCGTTCAGCGGGCAGGCGGCGTATCTGCAATACGGCGAGATCTTGTTCACGAACACGGCAGCCAACGGCACCTACAGTTGCGCTCGCTGCCACACCTACGGTTGGAGCTTCGACGCCACCGCGGAGATGACGGTCGAGGCCAACGGTCGCGATGGTGCGGTACTCGACGAGTACGTCCAAGGAGCGGGCTTCTTTGGCCGCAGTCTGGTCGGCGGTTCGACGGTCACTCAGTTCGAAACCGCAGCCAGTCAGGTTGATTTCATTACCCGAGGCCAGAGCATCGGCCAGACCTACGGCCGGGGCGGTTCGGGCGGTAACGGCCAGATGCCGGGCTTCGGTCCGACCACCGAATCCAGCCCAGTTGGGCCCGGTATGGGTGGCGGTTCCGGGATTGAATTTAGCTACCCGGGTTTGCTCACTGACGAACAGATCGACGCGATCGTTGCATTTGAGAGGACGCTCTAATGGAGATGGTCGAACTCATCGCTGGCTTGGCCTGGGATCCTGAAATTCGAGGGTTCCTCGCCGTCCTCACCGGCATCGTGGTGCTGATGGGCTCTGTCTGGCTGCTCTTGAGCAGTAACAGCGGGCCGCGTCTGGGAACCCTGTTGAGCCTCGCTGGCTTTTTCGGCTGGATGGCAATCATGGGATCGATCTGGTGGATTTACGGCATCGGTTGGTCCGGAGACGGCCCGGTGTGGGAAGAAATCGAGATCGTTGAAGGCACCGAAGCCGAAGGCCATTTGACCTTTGCGGCGCTCGATGAGGCGAACGGGTTGCACAGCGAGGAGCTGCCTAGCGCCTTCGAACTGGTGAGTACTTCCGGCGAAGCTGCTCGAGCCGAATACGGCGACGACTGGCGAACCCGCACCACCGCTGGTCTCAGCAACGACGAAGCCGCGCTGCTCACCGAACTCCAGACGGCGTATGCCGAATACGGACCGGTGAGTGTTGAGGATCTCACCGACGATCAGGTGGCTGGGTTGTCGGCGAACGAAGCCAGTGAACTGGCGGCTGCCGAGCAAGCCAAGAACGAGGCAACGACCCTTTCGGAACTAGCCGCGGTTGCCCCCGACCTGATCGATCAGAACTCTGAGCTGCTCGGAGGTTGGACGCTGCTTTCCACCGCCGAATCTGGCGAGGCACAGGCATCGGCGATCGCCATGATCCTTGAGTCTGGAGACTTCTCGTTTGGTGGTCAGGGCGAGTTCCGGGTGCTCGACGCCTTCACCATCGGCGGCAAACAGGGCCTCCCAGACGATCCCAATGTTTTCGATCGGGTCTGGACCAAGGTCCGGATGACGGCCCAGATCACCCACCCGACCCGTTACGGCATCATCCAGCTGCGTCAGGTGACCGAAGAGTCGATCACCAACCTGCCTGGTCAGGCCCCGAAGCGGCCCGAGGTGGATCCGACCGAACCGATGATTTCGGTCATCATGGTCAGGAACCTTGGGAACCTCCGGTTGTTGCCGGCGCTGGTCACGCTCGGTTCGCTGTTGATCTTCTTGGCGCTGTGTTACGCACTGCATGAACGTGACAAGTTGATGATGGCCCGTCGGGCCGAGTTTGCCGGAGCGAACTAAGCGATGCTCGGTCAGTACCTGCCGCTGTTCGCCTTGTTTGTGCTGGCTGCGGCGTTCGCAGCGTTGAGCTTCGTGGCATCAGGCTTGCTTGCGCCCCGCAACCCCACGAAAGCCAAACGGTCGGCGTACGAATGTGGCATCGTCCCCACCAAGGAAACCCCGGAACGGTTCCCAGTGACGTTCTTCCTGGTGGCGATGATCTTCATCGTTTTCGACATCGAGATCATCTTCTTCTACCCCTACGCCGTGGCCTACGGCGGTCTCGGCGTGTTTGGTTTGGTGGCCATCATGGTGTTCACCTTCGCCGTGTTCGAATCGTTCGTGTACCTGATTAGTCAGGGTGCGCTCGAATGGGGTCCCATCAAGCAGGTCGCCCTTCCCTCTGGTGCTCGCTCCCCAGAACGAACCGCAGAATCGACAATCCGTCGAGTGGGGCTAGAGGACCGTTACGTCGAAGAAACCTCCGGAGAGGCTGCCTGATATGAAACTCCCCGGGTTGGGTAACTCCGCCGACATCGCCGAGTTTGGCCTTGAAGGCATGGAACACAACTTCCTCACCGGCAGCATCGAATCGCTGGTGCAGTGGGCCCGAGCCCGCAGTTGCTGGCCTGCCACGTTCGGTCTGGCCTGTTGCGCCATCGAAATGATGGCCTCCGGCACCGCGCACTACGACCTTGCCCGGTACGGCATGGAAGTGTTTCGGGCTTCGCCCCGGCAAGCCGATCTGATGATCGTGGCCGGTCGGGTCAGCCAGAAGATGGCTCCGGTACTGCGCCAGGTCTACGACCAGATGATGGAACCCAAATGGGTTATTTCGATGGGGGTCTGCGCGTCTAGCGGCGGCATGTTCAACAACTATGCGATCGTCCAAGGCGTCGACCAGATCGTTCCGGTCGATGTTTACGCCCCCGGCTGTCCGCCGGGACCCGAGACGTTGATGCATGCCATCTTCACCCTTCACGAAAAGATCGAAACCGGGGAACTCACCCGGCGTCGTGAGGCCACCGGCGCCGGCGCGGGACTCGTCATCGAACAGCGGGACGGTCAGACGGCTGGCCTGACCATCGGGGCCTAGCATGAGCGACGAATCCGCAGCGGTCGAAGACAGTGTCTCTGAAGACAGTGTTTCCGAAGACAGTGTTTCCGAACAGACTGCTCCGCAGCGCTTTGGTGCACGGTGTGGTGAGTCGTCGGGGCAGGCGGTGCTTTTCGCCACCGTCGACCAGTACGCCGATGTCTGCCAAGCTGCGTTCGACGATGGTTTTGATCAACTCATCGACTTGACCGCGGTCGACTACCTGACCTTCGCCGGGGCCCGTCCGCTCCCCACCGAGGTGGCCGCCGAGCGCTACGAAGTAGTCACCCAACTCATCAACCATCAACGCCGCGAACGGATCCGTATCCGCACTCAGGTACCAGCCGACCACCCCGAGATCGCTTCGGTGTTCGACCTGTGGCCTGGTTCGGAGAACCTTGAACGGGAAGTGTTCGACATGTTCGGCATCGTGTTTACCGATCATCCCGACATGAGCCGAGTACTGATGCCAGAGTCCTGGGACGGTCACCCGCTTCGCAAGGACTACGCGATCGGTTCGATTCCTGTGCAGTTCAAGTCAGCGAGTAACCAACGATGACCGATATCGACACCGAACCCCGAGTCGACGGCTCAGCCCGGGTTCGTACCCGTAGCGAACGTTCGGCGGTGCTGCGGCTCAGCGAGGAAGCTGCGGCTCAGATCGGCACCGAACCGTCGCACGAAGACGACCACCGAGTGCTGCTCAACATGGGCCCCTCCCATCCTTCCACCCACGGCGTACTGCGCCTGATGCTGGAAATGGAAGGCGAGACCGTGCTGCGTAGCAAGCCAGTGGTGGGCTACCTGCACACCGGCATGGAAAAGCAGGCCGAGCAGCTGAGCTACCTCCAGGGTTGCACCAACGTCACCCGGATGGACTACGCCTCACCGTTGTTCACTGAACTGGCGTTCTCGCTCGCCACCGAGAAACTGTTGGGGATCGAAGTCCCCGAACGGGCAATCTGGATCCGCATGCTGATGAGCGAACTCAACCGCATGTCGTCGCATCTGTTGTTCATGGCTACCAACGGGATGGACCTCGGCGCGGTGTCGATGATGATCTACGGCTGGCGGGAACGCGAAGAGGTGTTGCGGTTCTTCGAAAAAGTCACCGGTCTGCGGATGAACCACAACTACATCCGTCCGGGTGGCGTGGCCGCTGACCTGCCGGACGGTTGGCAGGCCGACGTGGAGCGGCTGCTGGAAATCATTCCCCCGCGCCTCGACGAATACGACGTGCTGATGACCGGGCAACCGATCTGGCGTGACCGCCTGCAAGGGGTGGGGGCGATCAACACCGATGAGGCGTTGGCGTTGTCGGCCACCGGTCCGATCCTGCGCTCAACCGGTTACGCCTGGGACCTTCGTCGTGACGAGCCCTACCTGGCCTACCCCGAGGTCGACTTTGACGTGATCGTTGGGTCCTACGGTGACTGTTACGACCGTTACGCCATTCGTCTGAACGAGATCCGCGAATCGATGCGGATCGTGGAGCAGATCCTCGATCGGATGCCTGCCGGCGACTATCGGATCCAAGACAAGAAGGTGACCCCGCCACCGCGGGTACGCATCGACCAGTCGATGGAAGCGCTGATCCACCACTTCAAGATTTTCACCGAAGGCTTCAAGGTCCCGGAAGGTGAGGCCTACGCCGCGGTTGAGTCACCCCGAGGTGAGCTCGGCGTGTACATGGTCAGTGACGGGACGTCGACGCCGTACCGCATGCACGTCCGAGGCCCGAGCTTCATCAACGTGCAGTGCATGCCGCACATGATGCAAAACGGGCTGATTGCCGATGCGGTGGCGATCATCTCCAGCGTCGATCCGATCATGGGGGAGGTTGACCGCTAATGACGACCGAGTTCTTCAGCAACGACAACCTGCATCTCGCCCACGAAATCGTTTCCCGTTACCCGGTGAAAAAATCGGCGCTGATCCCACTGCTCCACCTCGCTCAGGAACAGCACGGCTGGGTCTGTGACGACGCGATGCGTCAGATTGCCGATCTCACCGGCACCACACCAGCTGAGGTGCGAGGAACCGGCACCTTCTACGAAATGTTTAAGTTTCATCCGGTTGGCAAGTACGTGGTCAACGTCTGCACCAACATCTCCTGCCAGTTGTTGGGTGGTGAAGAACTGTTGGCGCACGCCGAACAGACCCTCGGCGTGAAAGCCGGTGGCACCACCGCCGACGGGTTGTTCACCCTCGAAGATGTCGAATGCATCGCAGCCTGCACCGAGGCCCCCTGCTTGCAGGTCAACTACCGGTACCGACTGAAGGTCACCGACGACGACTTCGACACGCTGATCGCCGACCTGCGGGCCGGTCGAACCGCGGAGATTCCCGAACATGGCACGCTCGCCGCGGTTCGCCAACACATCCCGGCTGACGCCATGGCCGGGATTGTTCCCCCCGAGCAGGCCACCGAGATGCCGGTTTGGTTGAGTCGCAACAACCAGGACGCCGGAGGGCAGGGCTGATGGCAACCAACGCATACATTCCTCACGCCCCCGGCTACGTCGACAACGACGGTCCCAAGATCGTGAGCCAGCGTTTCGTTCACGAAGACAGCTACACCATTGAGCGTTACGAAGCCACCGGTGGCTACGACGGTCTGCGGGCTGCGTTGAACCGCACACCGAGCGCCGTGCACGATGAGGTTCGCAACGCCACCGTGTTGGGGCGCGGCGGTGCGGGTTTCCCGGCTGGCGTCAAGTGGGGGTTCATGCCGCCCGGCAAGTTCCCGTACTACCTAGTGGTGAACGGCGACGAGTCCGAACCCGGCACCTACAAGGACCGGCTGCTGATGGAACGCGACCCGCACCAGCTGATCGAAGGTTGCCTGATCACCTGCTACGCGCTCGGCCTTGCCCAATGCTTCTTGTATGTCCGAGGCGAGATGGCGTTGGCGCAGGAACGGATCGCTCAGGCCCTCAACGACGCCTACGCCCGCAACTATGTGGGCCGCAACATTCTTGGCAGCGACTTCAGCGTGGACATCACCCTGACGTGGGGAGCTGGCGCCTACATCGTTGGTGAAGAAACGGCGCTGATCGAATCGTTGGAAGGCAACCGGGGGATGCCGCGGCTCAAACCGCCGTACTTCCCGGCCGCGATCGGCCTCTACGGCCAGCCCACCATCGTCAACAACGTTGAAACCTTGTCGAACCTTCCGTGGCTGGTGCTCAACGGTGCCGACGCCTACAAGGCGTACGGATCGGAGACGTCGCCAGGCACCCGCATGGTCGCGGTGTCCGGGCATGTCAACCGCCCCGGGGTTTACGAAATTGAGCAGGGGGTCACCACGTTCCGTGACCTCTTCTATGGCGACAACTTCGGGCAAGGCATCCGCAACGGCCACGAACTCAAGATGTTTATTCCTGGGGGTGGTTCTTCGCCGTGGTTCTTCCCGGAACATCTTGACCTCCCGTTGGAGGCCAAACCGGTTGGCGAAGCTGGCTCGATGCTGGGTTCGGGAGCGATCGTGGTGATGGACGAAACGACCGATGCCGTTCGGGCCGCGCTGCGGGTCGTTCGGTTCTTCGCTCGGGAGTCCTGCGGAAAGTGCACCCCGTGTCGTGAAGGCACGACCTGGGAAGAGCGCATTTTGCAGCGCATCCTTGACGGTGAAGGGCGCCCTTCGGACATCGACATGCTGCTCGACATCGCCGACAACATCAGCCCCGGTCCCTATCCGGTGGCGGCTGACCCGTCGCAGGGACTCGACGCCGTGCCGTTCCCGCCCAAACAGACGACGATCTGCCCGTTGGGTCCGTCGTCGGTCGCCCCGATCGTTTCGACGATCCGTCGGTTCCGCCACGAGTACGAGGCGAAGATAACTCGCCGCGACACGATCCCGGTTTCGGTAGAGCCGGTGACCGGGTCCAGTGATCATCATGAGGTTTCAGCGTGACCGATACTGCCAACGACGTTTCTACCGTCTCGGTCACGGTCAACGGTGTCGAGATCGAAGCCACCCCCGGTGAGCTACTGATCGACGCCTGCGAACGTACCGGCACGTACATTCCACGCTTCTGCTATCACCCCCGGATGAAACCGGTCGGTATGTGTCGGATGTGTCTGGTGGAGGTTGATGCCGGTCGGGGCCCGGGTCTGCAACCCAGTTGTATGTTGCCGGTGAGCGACGGGATGCGGGTCGAAACCGAGTCGGACCTGACCAAGAAGGCCCAAGACGGCGTTTTGGAATTTTTGCTGGCCAACCACCCGCTTGACTGCCCGGTTTGTGACAAAGGTGGCGAATGCCCGTTGCAGGACCAGACCATGGCGTTTGGCCCTGGCGAAACCCGGTTCGTTGAGGAAAAACGGCATTACGAGAAGCCGATCCCCATCAGCGACACCGTCTATTTGGATCGGGAACGCTGCATTCTCTGTGACCGTTGTACCCGATTCGCCGATGACGTAGCCGGCGACACGCTCATCCATTTCATGGACCGCGGCAACAACACTCAGGTCAACACCTTCCCGGACGAGCCGTTCGCGTCGTATTTCTCGGGCAACACGGTGCAGATCTGCCCGGTGGGGGCGCTCACCGCAGCGCCGTACCGGTTCAAGGCCCGGCCTTGGGATTTGGAAGAAACCGTGTCGACGGCGTGGACCGACTCGGTTGGTTCTCGGGTCACGGTCCAGTCCTCACGCAATCAGGTCGTTCGCTTGCTTGGCGTTGACGCCGATGCGGTGAACTGGGGCTGGTTGTCCGACAAAGAACGGTTCGCGTTTGAAGCGTTGAACAGCGACCGGCGACTCGGTGCTCCGCAGCTTCGCCAACCCGGCGGCGAACTCGTCGACGCGGGTTGGGCACCGGCGCTGGCCGCAGTCACGGACGCCTTGAAGCAAACCCCGGCCAGCCGGGTGGGTCTCATCGGTGGTGCTCGCCTCACCAACGAATCGCAGTACGCCTGGACCAAACTGTTCAAGGGAGGGTTGGGGACCGACAACGTCGATGCCCAACTCGGCGACGGCCTCCCGGCTCAGCTGGTGCTGAGTCTGCGGCGAGCCTCCATCAACGAAGCTTGTCGGCCGGGGGGAACGGTGATCCTCTGCGGACCCGACCTCAAAGAAGACCTCGGGGCGTTGTACCTGCGGATCCGTCACGCGGTAGTGAACGACGGGGTGACCCTGATTGAGATCACCCCTACCCGTACCGGCCTGTCTGGGATCGCAGCCCATTCGCTGCATCCGGCCGCGGGAGAAGTCGCGGCGCTGGCCTCGGCGCTGGTGGCGGCCCAACGCGGCGAAGCCCAAGGGGCGGCCGGCGTTTCGGCCGAGCAAGTCGCACAGGCTGCGGCAGCCCTCAGTGGCCCGGTGACCGTGGTGCTGGGTCGTCCTTCGATTGCCGAATCGGTTGACTCGGTGACTGCGGCGGCGCTGGCCCTGACTGAACTTCCCGACGTGGCATTCCTGTCGGCGCTTCGCCGCGGCAACGTTCACGGTGCACTCGACATGGGCATGGCCCCTGGGCTGCTCCCGGGACGAACCCCGTTGTCGGCGGGCACGGTTAGCGAAGTGTGGGCAAACACCCCCAGCGAGCCCGGACTCGACACGGAAGGCATGTTGCGGGCGGCGGCGGCCGGCGAACTCGATGTGCTCGTGTTGCTCGGAGCTGACCCGCTCAGCGATTTCCCCGACCGTCAACTGGCCCGCAAGGCGCTGGAGGCGGTGACGACAGTGGTGGCGATCGAGTCGTTGCCGAACCCGTCAACGTTGGCCTACGCCGACGTGGTCCTCCCGGCCGCGATGGCGACCGAAGTGGACGGCACGTTCACCAACCTTGAAGGGCGGGTGAGTGTTTCCGAACAGAAGGTCACTCCGCCTGGCACCGCCCGCGCCGATTGGATGATCGCCTCAGAAATCGCTCGTCGACTGGGCAACGATCTGGGCTTCGGTTCGACGGCCGACATCCGAGCCGAGATGGTGTCGGTTTCTCCGCTGTTTGCCGGCCTCACCGAGGAGGCGCTCATCGAGCACCGAATCGAAGGGGTGTTGGTGACCGGTTCGTCGATCTCACTGCCAAGCGCATCGGCACCCGAGACGCCACATCACGACGCCTACTCGCTGCGGTTGGTTACCGGCCGTCGGATGTACGACGCCGGCACGATGGTGCAGGCCAGTTCGTCAAGCGCCGGTTTGGCTGCGGCGGTGGCCGTTCGGTTGGGTACCGCCGATTTCGAACGCCTTGGCTGCGCGGAAGGAACCACGGTCAGGGTCGCTTCGGCTCAGGGCGAGTTGCTGGTGCCGGTGGTGCATGATCGTGGCGTTCCGACCGGTTCGGCGGCACTGGCCGCCAATGCGCCGGGTTCTCCGGCGAACACCCTGATCGACTGTTCGACGTCGGTAACCGAGGTTCGGGTGGAGCGCCCATGATCTTCGGACAAGACCCGCTCTACGTAGGCGACTGGCTGGGTGACCTCGGGATCACCCTGCTCAAGGTCGGTGTGGCGTTTGCGTTCCTTCTGGTCAGCGTGATGCTGATGATCTGGTTTGAACGCAAGTTGATCTCGGACATGCAGAACCGGATCGGTCCGTCGATCGCCGGACCGTGGGGCATTCTGCAAACCCTCGCCGACGGCATCAAGCTGTTTTTCAAAAAGGACCT
>JAFMKU010000061.1 GCA_017852795.1 Candidatus Neomicrothrix sp. | reverse complement strand
CAGATGGGCCTTCAGGCGCTGGCTATCCCCGAAGAATTCGGTGGTCAGGGCTTCGGTTTCATCGAGCAGGTTGTGGTGCTCGAAGAAATGGGCCGGGCTCTGCTCTGCGCCCCATACTTCTCGAGCTGTGTGCTGGCCGCCAACACTTTGCTGCACAGTGGCGACGATGCCGCTAAGCAGGCGCATCTTCCAGGTATTGCTTCAGGTGAAACCCGCGCCGCGCTGGCCTTCACCGAGGAAAGCGGACGTTGGGACGAGGGTGGCATCACCATGCAGGCCACCAACGACGGTGGCAACTGGACCCTTGACGGCGTCAAGAGCTACGTCCTTGATGGCCACACCGCCAACCTGATTCTGGTCGCCGCCCGCAGCGACGCTGGTGTCAGCTTGTTTAGCGTTGCTCCCGATGCCGCCGGTTTGACCCGCACTGCCTTGTCAACCATGGACCAGACCCGTAAGCAAGCCAAGCTCGAGTTCCATGGTGTGCCGGCAACGCTGATCGGCACCGACGGTGGTGGCTGGGATGTGCTGTCCACCGTGTTGGATCTGGCCGCGGTAGCGCTCGCAGCCGAACAGGTCGGTGGCGCCCAGATGTGTCTCGACATGTCGGTCGAGTACGCCAAGGTTCGGGTGCAGTTCGGTCGGCCGATTGGTTCGTTCCAAGCCATCAAGCACAAGTGCGCCGACATGCTTCTTGAGGTCGAATCAGCGAAATCAGCGGCCTACTACGCCGGCTGGTGCGCTTCGGAACTCAACGACGAATTGCCTCAGGTCGCGTCGCTGGCCAAGAGCTACTGCTCCGAGGCCTACTTCCATGCCGCCGCCGAAAACATCCAGATCCATGGTGGCATCGGCTTCACCTGGGAGCACCCGGCTCACCTGTACTTCAAGCGAGCCAAGAGCTCCGAGCTGCTGTTCGGCGATCCCAGCTATCACCGAGAGTTGCTAGCTCAGCGAATCGGAATCTGATCAACGGTCGGACCGGAACCCCGGTCCGACGTTGCGAACACCCAGGCTCTAGGCTTCGGCCATGGCCTGGGTGTTCTTCGTTTTTGGTGCAGTGATCGTGGTCGGGATCGCGGTGGTTGCGGTTGGTCGGGTGTCAGGTTCACTGGCTCAGGAACGTCCACCCGCGGTGTACGAACTCGCCGCCGCGGTCGACTGGATCGCCGACCGGCTTCCCGACGAAGTCACCGCTCGCATCAGCTACGACGATCTGGCCAGAATCCTGACCTGGCATCTCGACTGGTTCGCAACGGTCGGAGTGGCGTCTGAACACGGACAGGAACTCGCTGGAGTCGGGACCATGCGTGAAGGCGCAGTGGCGATCGATGACGCGGCCGTCGACGCGATTGTGGCTCGGGCGTTGCAGGAGTCGGCAGGTGACAGTGACGGTCTCGACCCGGTAGATGTGGTCTGCGTGTTGGCCCGCCAGATGGAGTATTTGAGGCTTATTGGTGCGGTCGGTGAGCAGGCCACTGACGAGTCTCGCCACGCGGTCGACGGCCAACGCTGACGGCTGATCGTCGGGGCGCTAGCCTCACCCCATGGAACGACCCGGACGATTCGAGCACAGCCGCTACCTCGGCGATAAGCGCACGCAGCTGGTGTACGACGTTGATGAAGCCGTCGACGCCGACCAGATCGCCGTCATCACCGAGATAGCGGAAAGTCCCTTCGGGCTGAGTTTCGGACCCGACACGTTGGCCGAAGCCCGCAACCGCGGGTATCGACTCGCCGAGTAGCGGCCGTGAATCGATGCTTCGAGGTTGACGGCAACAAACTCGTCGCGCATCTCGCCGTACCAACGACCCCTCGCCAAACCGGTCATTTCGGTGTGGTGATCGTGCATGGCTTTCCGGCCCAGATCGCCGGTGGTGTGGACGCCACTGTCAGCCTTCCCGAATTAGCGGACCAGATCGCCGAACAGCAGGGGTGGGTGGCGATGGCCTACGCCAGCCGAGGGGTAGGAAACAGCGAAGGCGATTTCTCCCTCGGAGGGTGGTTGCGTGACCTCCAAGGGGCGGTGACGTACCTGCGTGAATCCGCATCGGTCACTTCGGTGTACCTGCTCGGGTTCGGAACCGGGGGAGCGCTCGCGGTGGTGGCGGCGGCCAGCGACCCGACCATTCAGGGCGTGGCGGCCGTTGCCGCGTCCGCCGATTTCGATGACTGGGCCCGCAACCCCCGGAAACTGTTAGTGGTTGCCCGCGACCTTGGGCTGATCCGAAGCCAAGATTTCCCTCCCAACCTCGACCGTTGGGCTGCGGAATTTGGTCAGGTCCGGGCTATCGAAGCGGCGGAACGACTCGCCGATCGTGAACTGCTGGTACTACATGGCAGCGAAGACGAGACCGTTCCCCTGTTCGACGCTCGAGCGGTGGCTGACAGTCACGGCACCGCCGATCTGCGGGTGGTGCAGGGAGCGGGACACCAGTTGCGGCACGACCCTCGGGCGATGGCGGTCTTGTTCGGGTGGCTGGAGCGGCAACGCTCAATGGTCCTGGCTTCCGATCGTTGATCAGTCGCTTTTTGACCGTCCGGCCGCTTTCTGAACCGCTTTCCATTCTCGAACGGCCCGATGCTCGTCCTCGCTGCCCATGTCAGCCACCGACCGGGGCTGGTGGTCGCTGAACGGCGCGGCGACAGCCTCCCAATTCTCCGGTGCAATTCCGAACCGTTTAGCCAACACGGCCAGCAGAATCCGGGACTTTTCCGGGCCGTACCCGGGAAGCGTTTCGAGGTTGGCCCGGACCGTGGCCGCGTCAAAGGGCTCACCGCCACGGCCGGCATCCTGGTCGTGGCCTGAACACCAAAGCCGCTGAGGGTCACCTTCGTAATGGTCAGCGAGGTATCCGCAGAGCAGCTGGATTCGGGTAGCCATCGAACCCGGGAACCGATGCAACGCCGGTTTTGTTCGACACAGCTCGGTAAACGCCGCCGGTTCGTAGTCGGCGATGGCCTGCGCTGTGAACGGGGTGGTCATGCGTTCCCGCAGTCGGCTCGGGCCGCGGAACGCCAACTCGATGCTGATCTGTTGGTCGAGCAGCATGGCGATGATCAACGCCAACGGGTTCTGGTTTACGAACCCGTCCACGTCGGGTTCGCCGGTGATCCACAGCGTTCCGTGAAACTCTCCGGTACTTCGATGTTTGGTCATTGGCCGACGGTGGTGGCACCGGTATCAGGGTGGGCAGGATCGGGTCGCTCCGGGTCGATCCCGAACTCGTTGATCGCCGCGGTCACGTCGTCGGGGCTGACCGTGCCTTCCTCGGCGAGCGCAGAAAGCACTGCGATCACCAGATGGGCTGCGTCGACTTCAAAGAAACGGCGCAGGTTCTCGCGGGTGTCGGACCGGCCGAAACCGTCGGTTCCGAGCACGTGAAGCGGTCGAGGCGTCCACCGTGACACCTGATCGGCGACCAGAGTCATCCAGTCAGAAACGGCCACGATTGGTCCTGCCGAGTCGGCCAGTTTGCGAGTCACCACCGGTACACGTGGCTCGCTGGTCGGGTTCAGTCGGTTGCGACGTTCGCAGTCAAGGGCCTCGGTACGCAACCGCTTGTAGCTCGTTGCGCTCCACAACTCAGCCGAAACCCCGAACCGGTCAGCCAGAATCGTTTGCGCTTCGGTGGCGGCCACCACTGCTGCTCCCGAGAACAAAATCGTGGCCTGACGGCTCAGGGTTTCGCCTCCTTGCGGTCCGTCGCTGTACCGGTACAACCCGCAAACAATGTCGTCGTCGCTGACATGGTCAGGACGGGCAGGTTGCGGGTAGTTCTCGTTGTAGACGGTGAGATAGAAAAACACGTCTTCGCCGTCTTCGGAGCGAGCCGGGTACATGCGGGCGATCCCGTTATCGATGATCGTCCCAAGTTCGTAGGCGAACGCGGGATCGTACGCTTCGCAGGCGGGCACGGTGCTGGCCAGCACGTGGCTGTGCCCGTCTTGATGCTGGAGCCCTTCACCCATCAAGGTGGTGCGGCCCGCGGTGGCCCCCATCAGGAAGCCGCGGGTTCGGGCGTCGGCGGCAGCCCAAAGCGAGTCCCCGGTCCGCTGGAAACCAAACATGGAATAGAAGGTGTAGAACGGCACCATCGGTACACCCGTGTTGGCGTACGACGTACCCGCTGCGATCCACGAAGCCGTCGAACCGCATTCGGTGATGCCTTCCTCAAGCAGCTGCCCGTCGCTGCTTTCCGTATAACTCAACAGCAGATCATGGTCGACCGGTTCGTACAGCTGGCCTCGGGGGGCGTAGATCTTGAACTCGCGAAACATCGAGTCCATCCCGAAGGTTCGGGCTTCGTCGGGCACGATCGGTACGACCCGAGGACCGAACGCTTCGTCTCGCAGCAGGTTTCTCAGCAACGACGTGAACGCCATCGTGGTGCTCACCGCTCGACCACCGGAACCTTTGGAAAGTTCCAGAAACGGGGTGCTTTCCGGCGAAGCAACCGGGCGACGGTTGCGAACCACTCGGCGGGGTACGAAACCGTCTAGGGCGCGGCGACGTTCCAGCATGTACTGCATCTCTTCGGAATCTGCCGCTGGTCGGAAATACGGGGGAACCCCTTCTTCGAGCGACGCCTCCGAGATTTCTTCGGTCATGGAGAGCCGTTCGCGAAGTTCCAACAACTGCGCCTTGGTCATCTTTTTGATCTGGTGGGTTGCGTTGCGTCCTTCAAATCCTTCGCCGAGCGTCCAACCTTTGACCGTTTTAGCCAGGATCACCGTCGGCTGGTCGGTGACTTCGCTGGCAGCCCGGAACGCGGCGTACACCTTCTGGTAGTCGTGCCCACCACGAGGCAGGTTTTCGAGTTCTTGATCGCTGAGATGCTCAACGAGTTGCCGCAACCGCGGGTCGGGTCCAAAGAAGTGTTCACGGATGTAGGCGCCGTGTTCGGTGGCGTACCGCTGGTATTCGCCGTCGACGGTCTGGTTCATTTTGTTGAGCAGTACCCCGTCAACGTCGCGGTGCAGCAGTTCGTCCCAGGCCGAACCCCAGACCACTTTGATGACGTTCCAGCCTGCGCCCCGGAACACCCCTTCGAGTTCTTGAATGATTTTCGAATTGCCCCGCACCGGGCCGTCGAGGCGTTGCAGGTTGCAGTTGATCACCCATTTCAGGTTCCCGAGGTCGGACCGTCCCGCTAGTGCGATGGCGCCGAGCGTCTCCGGTTCGTCGCATTCGCCATCGCCGAGAAACGACCAGATGGTGCTCGCCGAGGTGTCTTCGATTCGGCGCTGGTGCAGGTACTTGTTGAACCGGGCGTGGTAGATCGAGTTGATCGGTCCCAACCCCATGGAGACGGTGGGGAACTCCCAGAAGTGCGGCATGAGACGGGGATGGGGGTAGCTCGACAATCCGTTTCCGCCGATCTCCATCCGGAAATTGTCAAGGTTCTCGGTGGTAAAGCGACCCTCCAGAAAGGACCGGGCGTAGATGCCGGGCGCGGCGTGACCCTGAAAGTAGATGTGGTCGCCCGCTTGGCCGTCGTCTTTGCCGCGGAAGAAATGGTTGAAGCCGACCTCGTAGAGCGCGGCGCTCGACGCAAACGTGGAGAGGTGACCGCCGATACCGTCCGCAGATTTGTTGGCTCGGATCACCATCGCCGCCGCGTTCCATCGGATAAACGCTCGGATTCGGCGTTCGATGTCCTCGTTGCCGGGGAAGAAGGGCTGTTCTTCGGCAGGGATGGTGTTGATGTAGGGGGTTGACGTGGTGGGGGCAACGCCCACGTTGAGTTCGTTGGCCCGTTCAAGCAGTTTGGCTACGAGGTAGCGGGCGCGAGGAGTTCCCTTGAGCGCGACAATGGCGTCAAGTGAGTCGATCCATTCCCTGGTCTCGTCCGGGTCGATATCCGGCAACTGTCGGGCGTAATGATCGAACATGGCGCCATTCTTCCACCTTCGCGAGCCGAGGTGGCGACGGAGACCAAGGCAGCCACTAGGGTCAAAGCGGTGAGCCCAACCGTTGTCTATACCGATGGTGCCTGTAGCGGTAATCCTGGACCGGGAGGCTGGGGCTGGATAGTCCCCGACGGACCGTGGGCCAACGGGTTTGATGCGGCCACGACCAACCAGCGGATGGAGCTGATGGCCGTGCTGGAGGCGCTCCGAACCCTCGAAGGTCCCGTCGAGGTGGTTTCTGATTCGACGTATGTCGTGAACTGTTTCTTGCAGCGCTGGTGGGTGGGGTGGCTGAAACGAGGATGGAAGAACGCCAACAAACAACCGGTAGCGAACCGGGATCTTTGGGAACCGTTGCTTGATCTGTATCAGGCTCGGGCTGAGGAATTGACGTTCCGTTGGATCAAAGGACATTCGGGGGATCCCAACAACGACCTCGCCGACCAACTCGCCGTCGATGCTGTGCTCCGTCAAGGGGGCCGTCACGGAGTGGGAACCCCCGACGACCTCGGTGACGGCGACACGGTCCGGCCGACCAAGAACCGGGACGCGGCTACTCTCGCTGCCAATCCGGCGGTGGTTCTGCCTGGTCCCGACGGCCGGTACTCCTCGGCGTGGGCGCCAACCGGGCCAGCCGTGCTCGTGACCGGGGTGCAGCCTCCGCTGCTTGGCGGGTACGACCCCAACCCGATCGCCGACGCGGTGCGGGCCCAGCTGGTGACAATCCTGTCGGCCAAAGCCGAGGTAGCGCCTGATCTGGTGGTCCTGACCGGGCTTCGCCTCGGGGCTGAGACGCTGGCGGCCGAAGCGGCGGCTGAAGCCGAACTGCCCTTTGTTGCGGTGCTTCCGTACCCCGACGCGCAACTGGCGTGGCCTGCGGTAGCTCAGCGGCGATTCGCCGAGTTGATCAACGAAGCGGTCGCGGTCGTGCAGTTGGAACGAAAACTACCCAGTGATGCTCGGGCGGCCGGTCAGGCATTGGATCGACGTAACGGTTGGCTGCGTCGGGTCGCTACCGAAGCCGTGGTGGTTTGGGATCACCACGAACCGCGCATTGGCAAAGTGGTGCAGAGCCTCGAGACCGCCATGCCCGACGATGTCTGGATTGTCAGTCCTTGAGCATCCGTTCAAGCGCCGGGCCGAGCTCCGGGTCGCTAAACGCGTAGCCGCTGTCGACGAGCGCGTTGGGAAGCACCCGGGCGCCCCCTTCGAGCAGCGTCCGGGATAGCTCACGACCGAGCCGCAGCCAGAGCGCAGGTTTGGGGGTCGGCAGCAAGGTGGGCCGGTTGAGCACCCCACCGAGGGTTTTGGTGAACTCGTTGTTGGTGACCGGGTTCGGTGCGGTCAAGTTGACCGGGCCGGAAACTTCCGCGGTGAGCAGATGGATCATGGCGTCAACCTGATCGGCCAGCGAGATCCAACTGAACCACTGACGTCCGTTGCCGATCCGTCCACCGAGTCCAAGTTTGAAAAACGGAAGCTGTTCTTTGAGCGCGCCACCGGAAGGGTCGAGCACAATCCCGGTCCGGAGGTACACCAGCCGGGTCTGCTCGCTGGCGATCGATGCCGCCTGTTGTTCCCACGCCACAGACACTCGAGCCGCGAAGTTGTCGGCGGGTGGTGTGGTCTCGGTGACTTCACGGTCGCCGGCATCGCCATAGAACCCGATCGCTGAACCGCTGAGAAACACCTTGGGAGGGGTGGCTGCGTTGGCCACTGCGGTAGCCAGGGTGCGGGTTCCTTGGATTCGGCTGTCCATAATCCGGGCCTTCTGAGCGTCGGTCCAACGGCTCGACGCGATGCTTTCCCCGGCCAGATGCACGACGGCGTCGATCGTGTCGAGCGCACCTTCGTCGATTGTTTCGCGGGCAGGATCCCAGCTCACGGTCGGTAGGTCATCGGGGCGGTTCGTGCGAACAAGTCGTACCGGTTCATGTCCGGTGGCTCGAAGTCGTTCGGTCAACGCCGAGCCGATGAAACCGGTAGAGCCACTGATGAGTACACGCATGAAAGCCTCCAGACCTCCTCGCTACTCTAGGGGTTGACGGCGGGGACCAGAACCGGCCGCATCGACGGGAAGGGTTGGCAATGGGTAGCGCAGATGACAACGGCGGAACGCAGCATGACGATGCTGAGGCGGGCCGGGCAGAAGCTCTTGACGGGACCGCAGCCGGTGCTCACCGGGTACGGGTGCGCCATGTGCTATCAGGAATTTTGGCGGTGGTGCTGGTTTTTTTCGTTGTGCAGAACGCAGACCAGGTGTCGGTGCGCTGGATGGTGTGGAGCGGCAAAGCGCCACTGTGGTTGATCGTGGTTGGTTCGGCGCTCGCCGGAGCTGTCGTAGCGAAGTTGGTGGCGTGGCTTGTCGGTCGTCGTGACCGCCAGCGCTGAGGCAATGCAACACCGGGCGCAGCGAGTTGGGTTCGGATATGGCTGAGCCACCGTCAGGAACCTACGCTGGACCCCGGTCGCAGAGTCCGGCGGAGCCCGGAACGTTTCAACCCAGCAAAGGCGCAATGTCGTGAGTACTCGCAAGCTGATCTTCCTCGCGCTGGCCTGTGGCATGGCGCTGCTTCTGGCCTCGGCCATCCAGTTGTTCCAGGTCATCTCGTGACGGGCGTCGTCCGAGAGGCCGGTAGGATCAGCAGACGCCCGAGGAGGTGGATGTGACCGAGTCACAGCACGATGTCATCGTCATTGGAGGGGGACCAGCCGGGTACGCGGCGGCGCTCTACGGCGCAGGAATCGGACTGAACGTCGGCCTCGTAGAACGGCGGGTATTGGGTGGCACCTGCCTCAATGTCGGCTGCATTCCGGCCAAAGAACTGCTCGAAACGGCGTCGGTGTTTCGCACCGTGAGCCACGCCTCGGATTTTGGGGTGAACGCCGGTGAACCGTCGCTGGATTGGGCGACAACGATGAACCGCAAGCAGCGCATCATTGACCAGCTGGTCGGTGGGCTTTCGGGTTTGCTGGGGCAACGGTCGGTAACGGTCTACGACGGAACCGGCACGCTTGCTGCCGATCGGACAGTGTCGATCAGCGGGGGAGAATCCGGTGATTGTTCCCTCCGTGCCGATGCGGTGATTCTGGCCGCCGGGTCCACTACCCGGACCATCCCAGGTTTCGAAGTTGATGGTCGTTTGGTGATGACGTCCGATGAGGTCCTGTCGATGGACCATCTCCCCAAGACGGTCGCAGTGATCGGCGGTGGGGCGATCGGTTGCGAGTTCGCGTCGATGATGGGAGACCTCGGTTCTGAAGTCACGGTGCTGGAAGCTTTGCCGCAGATCCTGACCGGCTGCGATCCCGACGCGGCGCGGGTCGTGGAACGTTCGTTCAAAAAGCGCGGGATCACCACTCGGACCGGTGTCGCGGTTTCGGGGCACACTCCGCTGGCCGATGGGTCGGGCACCGTGGTCGAGTTTGGCGATGGCGAGTCGGTGCAGGTTGAGACGGTGGTGGTCTCGGTTGGCCGTCGACCGTTCGCAGACCTTCTCGGGCTGGCTGGAACGCAGGTCGTGACCGATGATCGAGGTTTTGTCGAGGTTGATGGCCGCTGCCGTACCCGAGAACCGGGAGTGTGGGCGGTTGGCGATCTGATCGCGACTCCACAGTTGGCTCACGTGGCCTTCGCCGAAGGAATGCTCGCGATCCGTGACATTCTCGGTGAGGATCCGGCCCCGCTGGACTACCACGGCACCCCCTGGTGTATCTACTGCCATCCCGAAGTCGCCTTTGCCGGTTACACCGAGCAGGGCGCGATCAATGCCGGTTTTGAGGTTGTGACCTCCAAGCACCATTTCATGGGGAACGGGCGAGCCAAGATCGTGGGTGAAACCGACGGCATCGTGAAAGTCATCGCCGAAGCCCGACCGGATGGAACCGCCGGTCGAATACTCGGCGTGCATCTGGTTGGTCCCTGGGTAACCGAGCAACTCGGTCAGGGGTATCTGGCGGTGAACTGGGAAGCCACGGTTGATGAGGTAGCGGCGTTGATTCAGCCGCATCCGACGATGAGTGAATTGTTTGGTGAGACGGTGATGTCCCTAACCGGAAGAGGTCTTCATGGCTGATGTAACGATGCCCCAGTTGGGTGAAACGGTCACTGAGGGAACGATCACCCAGTGGTTCAAAAACGTTGGCGATGCCGTGGCGATGGACGAACCACTGTTTGAGGTTTCCACCGACAAAGTGGATTCGGAGGTGCCTTCGCCGGTGGCTGGTGTGCTGACCGAGATCCTTGCTGGTGAAGGTGCGGTCGTTGAGGTTGGACAGGTGTTGTGTCGGGTTGGTTCCGAAGCATCCGCTCCGGCTCCGACCCCTGAGCCAGCTCCCGCTCCCGCGCCGGCTCCGGCCCCCGAGCCAGCGCCAGCTCCCGCGCCGGCTCCGGCCCCTGAGCCAGCTCCCGCTCCCGCACCGGCGCCCGCGCCGGCTCCGGCTCCGGCTCCCGCGCCCGCTTCGGTTGACGGTGGCGCAGACACCGCCGGGGTGCTGCTTTCCCCAGTTGTTCGCCGGTTGATCAGCGAAAACCATCTCGATATCGGATCGCTCACCGGAACCGGAGTGGGTGGACGGATCACTCGCGGTGACGTGGAACGGCACCTGCAAACGATTCGCCATGCTTCACCGGCGGTCACCAGCGAAGCGGTTTCTAGCCTTCCGCCACC
>JAFMKU010000060.1 GCA_017852795.1 Candidatus Neomicrothrix sp. | reverse complement strand
TCGACGGTTCGTTGCATGTTGGTCGTCCAGTCGGCGAGCCGACCAGCCACAATCGCTTCTTCCCGATCGGGGTGTTTTTCGATTGCCGGGGTCAACCCTGAGGGAGCCGGTCCCATCTCCGCACTGAACCGAAGGGTCACGCCATCACCGTTCGGGGTTACGTCGAACCGCCAACGGGCAACCTTGTTCGACGGGTCTCCGACCGTCCACTCAAAGACCCGTTCGCTCTCGAGTCCGGTGATCGTGCAGAGCGCGCTCCACTCGCCTGCTACCGGATGCTGGTTGTATCCCCGAAAGGTCGCCCCCATCTCCGGTCCCGGGTCAATCCATTCGGCCCGAACGAACTCTTCAGAAAACTGTGCCGGAAGATTGATGTCAGAAAGAAGCGACCAGACCACCGCAGCAGAAGCGGCGATCTGAACAGAAACGTCGGTAGCGGGGCTGTCTGCGTATCGAACCATGGACATCTTCCTAGTTGGCTGGCGTCGTTCAATCAATCCACCCAGCCAGTGCTCGACCGGCTGGAGCGCGTCTACACCGAGGGTGCGACGCTGCTACTGTCCCGGGATGGCTGTGGGCGAGAAATCGTTCCGGCAGCTGGCAGGAACATTGGTTCGTCGTTTGCGGCGATCCGACCATGGCGGTCAGCCAGTTGCTGGTGTTGAAATCGAGGCGGATCTGGCGCGGATCGACGCGGCCTTTCAGAAACTCCTCGGCCGTGCTCTGGACTCGACCAGCGAGGACCACTTTCGACAGGTGCTCCAACACCGGCATCTGTCCGCCGACCAGATCATCGAATCGGTTGCGTTCAGCCCTGAGCGGATCCTTCGACAAACCGACCTTTTGAACTGGCTGCACCGGGGCCGTGAAGCGTGGGCCGCGTCGTTGCCGGCCTGGTCACGGATACTCGATATTGGCGGGTCTTCTCCCACCACCCCCGAAGGTGCCCTGATCGAATTGGGGTACCGGCATCGTCCGCAACGGCTCGACATTTTGGACCGCCCGATCGACGATCAGTTTCATGGCCGCCCCACCTACGACCAGGTCGATACCCGGTTTCCGTGGGGAGAGGTGCGCTACCACCATGGCCATGCCGAACAGATCGACGAGATCGAACGCCTCAACGACGCCTGGTTTGATGCCGTGTTTATGGGACAAACCATCGAACACATCGAACTCGAACATCTCGATTCGGTATTGGGCTTCATCGGTGAGCACCTCACCGCCGATGGCGTGCTGGTGTTCGATACCCCAAACCGTTCGGTAGCTGCCGACATCTTCGGAACCCAGTTCATCGCCGCTGACCACACGCACGAGTTTGATGTGGCGGAAATGATCGAAATCGTTGAACGCAACGGATTTCGGGTTATGCAGGAGTGGGGCATCCTGGCTAGCAGCGAGCGGCCCTTCAACCCGTTCCGGCCCGAAACCATTTCGTTGGTGAGCGACACCAGCCGCGACGCTTTCGTGTTCGCGCTGGCTTGCCAACGGGCCTAGCCCACCACCAGCCCGAGGGCGTGTTGACGACGGTGCCCTAGTCGAACCAGATAACCGTGTCACCGACCACGCAGGTGCCAACTCCGTCGATGTCAGTTGTGGGCGTTGAGGGACTCGAACCCCCGACCCCCTCCTTGTAAGGGAGGTGCTCTAGCCAACTGAGCTAAACGCCCGTGCCGGAGAGGCTAGCGGCGCCGCCGCGACGCACCGCCCTTACCGGTCAGGACGCAGCGAGCGAACCCCAAGGTCAGGGAGCAGCCGCAGCGACTCGGGCGTCAAGGAGTTGCTGGAAACCACCACCGACCCCAGCGACCGGGGTGCGCCGGGCCGTGTGATCCAACACGACCAGTGGGCGCCCGAATGCGTCGGACACCGACACTCCAGCTTCCTGACAGATCAGCATTCCGCCGAGATAATCCCAAGGCCCAAGCGCGTCTACGTCGTAATCCACGAAGGCATCGAAACGTCCATCGGCCACCGCACAGAGGTCAAGCGCGGCCGCCCCGTACACCCGAAACTGCGCCCATCCCGGGTTTTCGGGAGGCAGACCGTTCACCACCACCAGCGATTCGTCGAACGGGATTTCTGTCCTCGCCTCAAGGAGCACGCCATCCATCCGGGCTCCCCCACCCGCAACTGCCTCCCAGCGAACCCCGCTGACGTGATCATGCACAACCGACGCGACCGCTGCTCCATCGGCCACGACACAGATGCTGGTCGCGTACCACGGCAACCCTCGTGAGGCGTTCGTTGAACCGTCAAGCGGATCCAACACCGCAACCATCTCCGACGCTCCGGTCACACCACTTTCCTCGCTCAGCACCGCCAAACCAGCGCCGATGAGCACCGTGCTCGCAGCTTCGTCGGCGGCAAGGTCGCTGAAATACTGACCGTCGCGAACCCCTGACAGCCCCCAATGATCGTGGGTGGCCAGCGCGGCGACCACGGCATCAGTTGCCCGATGCAACACGTCGAGCAGTTCGGAGTGACTCACCTCTGTAGTGAACCACGTCGCCGCCGACGTTCCGTTGATCCCCACCCCGTCAGGAGTGATACGCCGCAAACCGTGGCAGGCTACTTCCGATGGCAGTCATCGACCTTCAAGGCTTCGTCGCCGACCTCAAGGATCACGTGGCCGAACACGGTTTTCACGTGCACGATGAACGCCATTTCATCGAGACCTACACCAACCGTCAGACGTGGGAAGTAGATCTCCATCCTGACCGGGCCTGTGACGGGCCGCTCGACATGCACGTCGCACTCGAAATCGATCCCCGCACGCTGATCACCTTCGAAGATGAGGTGATCAGGGTTGGTGAACATGGCGAACCGGACGATTCCATCATCGTTCCCGCCACGTTCGCGTTTGCCCTGCCTCCGTTGCCGGCGGGTCCAGATCTGCTGCTGCTTGCCACCCAACTTGCGGGCATTGGTGGACCGGAACTGCCGTTGGAGGTGTCAGCGGTGGACAGTTTCGCCGCCGTAACCGATGCTCCTGAACGAGCGATCGGGATCGTCTCACGGGTCAGCGTGAGCCTCAGCCGCATCTATCTCGGTCAGGAAGTGCTCTGCGATGTGCTGGACCGTTGCGGCCAAGTCGCCGAGTTCTTGCTGGACCACGCCCCGACCTGGCTGGGCGACTCCTATAACGATCGATAACCCAGGCAACGACCGATAACCCCGGCAACGACCGCGGGTTAGTTGCCGGCTCGAAGCACCTCCAGCGCCTCGTCGGCATGGGTTGCCATGTTGGTTTCGCTGCGAATGATCTTCAACAGTTTCCGGTCGCTACCGATCACGAACGTCGCACGCTTGCCGGGCAGCGGCCCACGCCGACTGGTCCCAAACAAACGATGCACGCTGCGGTCCGGGTCGCTCAACAACGGGAACCCCAAACTGTTGCGCTCATCAAATGCTCGTTGCCGATCAACCTGATCGGCGCTGATTCCCACCCTGGTGGCGTTGAGTTCAGCGAACTCTGCCCCCAAGTCTCGGAAATGACAGCTTTCCTTCGTTCAACCAGGGGTCATGGCTTTCGGGTAGAAGAACAACACCACCGGACCGGCGCTCACCAGGTCACTGAGCGACACTTCGGTTCCGTGCTGGTTGAGAAGGGCAAAGTCGTCAACGATCATTCCTTCTTTCACAGCGTCTCCTTTCGTCTCGGCGGAAAACCCCACGTTACGCCATGAGGTGACTTCCAAGTTACCCGGCGCGAAGAACCTGGCTCCGCACGCCGCTTAGCCGCCGGAGCGCAACGCGCTGATTGGTTCGATGGCGGTTGCGCGCCAAGCCGGATAGGCGCCAGAGACCACGCCGATCAGCAACCCCAGCAGCGGGGTAGCAAGCGGCAGCCACGGTTGCAGCACGGGTTCCCACACCTTCACCGCGGACACTCCGACAACCGCCAGCACACCGATCGACGTGCCGAGGATCCCCGCGATGAACCCGAGGATCGCACATTCGGTGAGGAACAAGAAGGCGATGTGCGATTTCGTCGCACCGAGCGAACGGCGCAGACCAATTTCACTGGTTCGTTCAAGCACACTCACCAACGTCACGTTGGCAATCCCAATGGCCCCGACCAGCAACGAAATACCGCCGAGCAGGAGAAACAGCGTGTTGACGTCCTCCCCGACCCGCTTGCGCAAACTGGCGGGATCGGGTGGCACCTGAGCTTGCATGAACCGTGGTTCGTTCGGAGAAAGCGCGATCGGGGCTTGGTCGCCGATCAACTGCGCGGCCCCAATTTCGGTTTCGATATGAACCGACGTTGGTGCTTCCAGACCGAACTGTCTGCGGGCAAAACCATCGGGAACAACGAGCGCGTTGAGCAGGTCCGGTTGGCGTCGTACATCAGAGAGAATGCCGACAACAATGACCGGGGTATCGCCAATGAAAACCGCAGGCTGGTTGTCAACCCGGGTGATCGAGAGGTTTTCGGCCGCAACCGGTCCGAGCACACCGACCGGCAAGGCCAGGTCGTTGTGAGCGTCATTGAACAACAGACCGGTCTCTAGTTCGGCGCGGACCGCACCGAACAGGCCACCCGATGCGGACACCACCGAGACCGGACGGACGCTGGCGCTCGCCGGATCGAGGACGGGGACCGCACTCACGACTGCACCGTTGGTATCGACGCTGGATTTGGTCCCAGCGGAGACGACACCGTTGAGCCGTTCAAGTCGTTCCTGAGAATCCCACGGGATCACAATCATCGGACCCGAACCGAACTCAGATTCGAACTCATTCTGGGAGGCCGTCGTGACAACGACCGCGGTAGCGGTGAGTTCGTCGAAGCGGGACACAATACGGTTGCCCGCGGTTCGAGCTAGCCCGAGAGTAGCTACCAGCGCGGCAACGCCGAGCACCGTTCCCAGCGCGGTCAACGCCGCCCGAGAAGGTCGAGACGTGATGCCGGCGAGTCCGTCATGGCGGAGGCCACAACCCGTTTCGTAGCGGTTCCGGACCCTCGCCGGTTTGTGACCGAGAACGAAACGCGTTTTGGCGCGCAACCGTGAGCACCGCATTTCGCGAACGCCTGTAGGGTGCGCTAACTGGCGCCAAACTCGGCGACTGAGAAGCACAAGCTGATAGTGGGCTCGGTGGGAATCGAACCCACGACCAAGCGATTATGAGTCGCATGCTCTAACCACTGAGCTACGAGCCCATCGGGACCCTAGCGCCCTCCTGTGGTTTGTGACCATGTCCAGTCGCTGGCAGCGGCCACCGATCGTAGAGAACACGACGACTCGCCGCCGGGTCGTGCAAAACGGCGGATGGCCCCGCAAAAGGGGCCATCCGGTCAACGTTCTTTGGCTCCGGGGGTGGGGATCGAACCCACGACCTGCGGATTAACAGTCCGACGCTCTGCCAGCTGAGCTACCCCGGAAGGTCGGAGGCGAAGGTTATCAGCAATGGCACCAACTCCAGCCCGAATCCGCCCGAATTCCCCCGAGCGTAAGCGTCTTGTTACGGCGAATCGAGAAGTGTGCGGGCTGGCCCGAATTCGTGACGCCGCCGCAGCTACGCCAAGGTCTTCTGCTCTATTTGGCGGACTCGTTCGCGGCTCACTCCGAGCTCCGCGCCCACCTGATCAAGGGTCAGCGCCGAGCGTCCAGAAAGTCCAAACCGTAAACGCACCACTTCTCGTTCGGATTCTTCAAGCTCATGCAAAATGGACTCGACTTCGCCGAGCATGAGCCGCTGCATGGCCGCATCGGCCGGCGTGACCATATTTCGATCCTCGATCAACTCGCCAAGGCTCGTTCCTTGGCTTTCTCCAATTTGTCGATCCAGCGAGTCAACCCCCGGTTCGAGCCGAAGCATTTCACGAACCTTGGCGACCGGTTCATCAAGTTCCGCCGCGAGCTCTTCCAGCGATGGTTCCCGCTAGTACGCGTCGTGCAACTCCTGCTTCGTCCGCTTGAGACGAACCATGGATTCGGAGACATGGATCGGGATCCGGATCGATCGCCCCTGATCGGCGATGGCTCTGCTGACCGCCTGACGTATCCACCAAGTTGCATACGTGGAGAACCGAAACCCTTTGAGATGATCAAACTTTTCGACCGCTCGAATGAGACCGAGGTTTCCTTCCTGGATGAGATCTAGCAGTCCCAGACCATGGCTCGAGTACCGTTTGGCGATCGACACCACCAGTCGCAAATTGGCGCTAATCATCTGATCGGTGGCCCGTTCACCGTCCCGCACCAGCCTCGAAAGCCGGGCGAACTCGCCTCTCGTCTCTTCGTCGGAGTACTCGAAGCCTTCGAGCTTTCGCTCAGCCTCTCGACCACGGTGGATCCGTGCCGCAACCCGAATCTCTTGTTGGGGTTCAAGGATAGGGACACGGCTGATCTCGGTCAGATAGGCCCGAACTGAATCGTTCGAACCAACCACACCCCCACCCTGGTTGCGTCTGCGCCGGGTTCGACGGTTGGGTTCATCGACATCGTCACCGATCGTTGCGGCAATGGCGACCGCTCGGGTAACCCGTTCAGGTGCTGCCACCGCTTCGAGAACCGCCGCATCTGCTCCTTCGTCGAGTTGCACCCCAGCGCTGCGGCAGGCCTCACGGATTGCGTCGATCGCTGCGACTTCAAGGTTGATGTCGGTCAGTTCGCTCACGACATCGTCAAGCGAAAGGACACCGTTCGGTTTGACCGCTGTCAACACGGCAAGCACACGTTGACGCGCCGGTTCCGGTAGCACCGACACCAGTGCGTCCCCGGCACCGACCACCTACCGCACCTCCTCACGCTGGATTAGCCAGGGGATCAACTGGCTGAGGGCCGCCTCCCGGGTGGACCGGTCGCCCAACATTTCGGTCTGTCGTTTTAGCCAGGCGATCGCGGTCGTCAACTCCTGTCGCTTGTCTGACGTCGTGGCCTCACGGAGGTCTAGCTGCAAATCGCGCACCGTGCGATCGGCCGAGAGCCGGGCTACGCCAGCGAGCACGTCATCAACTTCCGTGTCGCCAGGATCAACCGCAAGACGGTGCAGCAGAGATGCCGCCCGGGGTGAAAGGAGATCCGCCGCTTCTGTTACTTCCGCCATTGCTAAAGCAGTATAGACGGACCGGCGGTCTAAATCCCCGAATAAGCATTCAGCTAATCGTCCTTCGACCTGTTCGGGCACGTGGATCATCAACCGTAACGCCTCATCTTCGGGGGTAAGGCGGAACCCTTCCCCGAAACCTCCGTCTTGCGCTTCGCTGCTGGGTCCGTCGTAGTCGTCGTAGTGATCGACCGAGTGATCGTCACTTCCGCGGTCACGCCACGTTCCCCCATCAGCCGACCGTGAAGCATCGGTGTGACGGCCCGCGCCGGTGGGTGCGCCCGAACGCGCCGCCGGTGTACGGCGAGGTGCGTTCACTGACTTGCGGAGCCCGCCAACATCGACCCTCGCTCGATCGGCGATTTCGATCAGGTACTGATCGCGGACCGACTCGCTGGGATGCTCGCGCACCAGATCAACCGCGGCTTCAGCTGCCCGCACCCGACCTTCAACCGTGGACAGGTCAGCGGCATCCAACACCCGACCGATCCGATACTTCAAATACGGTTGCGCGTGTTCCACAGCCCGCCGCAACCCTTCCGGATCTTCCCGGGCGAGATCGTCCGGATCAACCCCCGCTGGCAGATCCGCGACCCGGATATCAAGTTCGTATTCGCGTTCCCAGGCGTACACCCGGTCGGCGGCGGCCAAGCCGGCGGCGTCAGCATCGAACGACAGCACCAGACGATTCGCTGAGAACCTTTTCAGCAGGCGGACGTGGTCTTCAGTCATCGCCGTGCCACACGTGGCAACCGCCCGAGGGATCCCGGCGTTCGCGTAACCGATCACATCGGTGTACCCCTCGCAAATGATGGCCTCACCCGCTTTGACGATCCCATCACGGTGGGCGTACAAGCCGTAAAGAACTCGACTCTTGTCGTACACCTCGGCCTGGGTTGTCGTGTTCTTGTACTTCGGCCCTTCTTGGCCGGGCAGGATCCGACCACCGAACCCCACCGCATCACCCCGCTCGTCAAAGATGGGAAACATAACCCTCGCCCGAAACGAATCCTGCTGACGGCCCGCCTTGTTTACGAACCCCAGTCCGCTGTCCGCGAGGTCTTCCGGTGAAAGCTTCAGATAGCGAGCGAGCTGATCCCAATCGTCGGGAGCCCAGCCGATCTGGTAGCGACGGACCAACTCTCCGTCGTAGCCCCGGCTCCGCAGATAACTCCGTGCTTCACCCGAATCCGATCCGGTCAGGAGGCGCTGATGATAGAACTCGACTGCTTTCCCGACCGCCTCAACCAACGAACGTTTCCGTGCCCGCTGCTTGCCTTCACCGCTCGACGTGTAGCGCAGAGGGATCCCGTAGCGACCAGCAAGCGACTCAACGGCGCCAGCAAAATCAACCCCGTCAATTTCTTGCAGAAAGGTGATCGCATCACCGCTTCGTTGACAACCAAAGCAGTAATAGACACCCTTTTCCGGGCTGATCGACATCGACGGAGTCCGCTCTCCGTGCAGCGGACACCGAGCCATCCAGCTCCGGCCCGAACGTTTCACCTCAGTGTGTTCACCGATCAAGGCAACGAGGTCTGCCGACGAGCGAACCCGTGCAATGTCCTCATCGTGGATGCCCATTTCGGGCAACCTAGCAGCGACACCTCGATCACTTCAGAAAAATTTTGTCAACCCCGCAAAGAACGCTCCGCCGTACCGACCGATCCGCTACCTAAGGCGAGGTTCGAGATAGGCAAGCAACCCCGCGATGGCGACCCGGTCCTGCTCGCGCGTGTCCCGGTTGCGAACCGTCACCGAAGCATCTTCAAGCGTGTCGAAATCGACGGTCACGCAATACGGGGTGCCGATCTCATCTTGCCGGGCGTAGCGCTTCCCGATCGACTGCGTTTCGTCGTAGTCGGTCATCCACTGGCCCTTCAGCAAGTCAAAAACCTGCATGGCGGTTGGGGTGAGCGTGTCCTTCTTCGACAACGGCAAGACCGCCACCTTGTAGGGAGCCAGCCGGGGATCCAATCGCAGAACGGTGCGGACCTCGTCGTTGACTTCTTCTTCGGCATACGCCGCCATCAGGAACGCCATCGCGGCTCGGGTTGCCCCCGCCGCCGGTTCGATCACATGCGGGACGTAACGCTCGCCGGTTGCTTGATCGAAATAGTCGAGCCGTTCACCGGAATGTTCGGCGTGCTGGCGCAGGTCGAAATCACCTCGGTTCGCCACCCCTTCCAACTCGTCCCAACCCCACGGGAACAAGAACTCAACGTCACTGGTCCCCGAGCTGTAATGACTCAACTCGTCGTCGTCGTGCGCTCGCAGCCGCAACTGATCGCTCGGCATCCCCAAATCGAGATACCAGTCCATCCGCTGCTGACACCAGTATTCGTACCAGTGCTGGCTTTCTTCGGGTGGAACGAAATATTCCATCTCCATCTGCTCAAACTCGCGGGTCCGGAACACGAAGTTTCCGGGTGTGATCTCGTTGCGGAACGACTTACCGATCTGCGCAATCCCGAACGGTGGTCGCTTCCGACTGGTGACCAACACGTTGGAGAAATTGATGAACATCCCCTGGGCGGTTTCGGGCCGCAGGTAAACCTCCGCCGCGGTTTCCATCACCGGGCCGGCGTGAGTCTTGAACATCAGGTTGAATTCGCGAGCCTCAGTGAACGAACCAGTCGCTCCACACGTCGGGCAAACGTTCGGGTCGTCGAGCTTGTCGAGGCGGTGACGGGCGTTGCAGGAAACACAATCAACGAGCGGGTCAGAAAAGTTGGCGAGGTGCCCTGACGCCTGCCATACCTGAGGTGGCGACAGCACCGATGCATCTAAACCAACGACATCGTGGCGAAGTTGAACCATCGAACGCCACCACTGCTCCTTGACGTTACGCAGCAGCAGCACACCCAACGGGCCGTAGTCATAGGTCGAACGGAAACCGCCGTAGATGTCGGCCGATTGGAACACGAAACCTCGCCGCTTCGAGAGGTTTACGATCTTGTCGAAGAGCTGATTGTCGCTGCCTGCCGCATCGGTCATGGGTGCTGAGGCTATCGCAGCCCCACCTCACCCCGACCGCACCCGAGCCGCAATCCGAACCGCTGTCTCTCCGGCGCCAGTTGTCGTTGCTTTGTGAAACAATCTGTTCATGACCACGCCCGGGCCGACCCTAAGCCCCCACCATGCTCGCGAACCACAAGCGACAAACCTGCGCAGGTTTGTCGCCGCACTGATCGATGTGGTTCTCAGCCTCGTCGTGCCGGTCAGCTACCTCATCAACCAGATGACCCTGCGCGAACTAGCCACCAGCGGTGACGCAGCTCGACGCTGCAACTTCATCAACGACCTCACCGATGATTTCTGTTTCCACTCAGGAACCCAGACCCTGACCGGGACCAACGTCATGCTGCAAACCGCGTTGCTGCTCTGGGTTCTGTGGATCGTCGTGCATCACGCCCTGGTGTCGGGTCTGACCGGTTGGACGTTCGGCAAACTCCTCACTGGCCTTCGAGTGGTCAACGCCCGAACCTTTCGTCGGGCGGGTTTGTTCGCCAACCTGATCCGCACGGTCCTGCTTACCGTCGACGCGCTCCCCTACGGCCTGCCCCTCGTCGGACCGCTTCTCGTACTCACACGGACCCGCCATCAGCGACTCGGCGACCTTGCGGCCCGAACCCGGATCGT
>JAFMKU010000010.1 GCA_017852795.1 Candidatus Neomicrothrix sp. | reverse complement strand
GGGGTGGCCGGGGCCGGGGCCGGGCCGGGCGCCGTGCCGGGAACGGTGGCCGTCGGATCCGAGGCGCTGGCCAGATCAGCAACCGGAGCGATCGAAGGGTCGGCGACTCCGCCCAAGATCGGTTCGGCTTGGGCAAGAAACGCCTGGAGTTGAGCCACCGACTCCATCTGGGCCAGGTCCACCACCCGACCGTTGGTGTCGACCGTCAAGACCACAACTTCGGCATCGGCGCTCATCCGGATCACTCCCGGATCAAGCGTCGCCGCCGGATCCTGCACCGGTGCTAGCGCGGTGGTTGCCGACGCGGTGTTCTCACTGAGTTGATAGCTGGCCATCAGGGCCGCTACCGCCGTGGACGAAACGCCAACCGTGGCGACCCGAGCGACCCGGGCCGGATTGCGACGCTTCCCCGCAGGGTTCGGTCGCGCCCGGCCGGCCACCGCCGGTTCGTTTACCGGTTCTCCAGGCTGGGAATCCAACGTTTCGGACATCGCGGTCAGTCGTCGTCCCGCTCGTGATGATCGTCGTCATCATCGTCATCGTCATCGTCATCGTCGTCATGATCGTCGTCATCGTCGTCGTGATCGTCGTCGTGGTCATCGTCGTCGTAGTAGCTGGACTGCATTGGCTCAGAACGAACCGACGGTGAAATCGTCGCCCCATCGAACGAGGCGGTAAAAATCACTCGGACCGTTCCATCAACAAACGCGACCTTTACCGAGTTGCGCACCGAATCCATCTGCGCGGTTTCGACCGTCCAACCCGCCTGCGGAGCCGTATCGACAATCAGGAGCGAACCGTTCACCACGTCAACGGTGACCGTGCCGGCGTCGCCCACGTTGAATGCGGTCAGGAACGACACCGGACTGTCGGCCGGAGAATCCACCACCTCGTCGCCCACCGCCGACGCCGAAACTTTGGCTCCCGATGACGATGTCGAACTCGACGCCGACGCCGAGGTGGACGAACCGCCGGTGCTGGAAGGTTCCGGCAACGAACCATCGACTGCTGTTTCGGTTTCTGATCCTGCGGTCAACACGGCGCTGTCTGACGCGCTCACCTCGGGAAGCACCAGATCAACGGTCTGGGACGGAGGAACAAACACCGACGAGTTGGCGGCGTTCGAACCACTATCGAAAATCGAGGTGTTGGCCATGGCCGCCGCCGTGCCGGCTGCCAGCACACCGACGAGAGACAAGGCATTCGCAAAAGACGTTTTCATCGTTGATCAACTCCACAGATCGGGTTTGGGGGATTCGGATCCGAACCGAACCAACGCTCGTTTCGGAACACCACCAACCGTACGAGAAGGCGATCCAGCAGAAGTCCCGCAAAGATCCAAGAAACGTCAAAGAACCAGTGCGAAACCGGTAAATACGACAAAGAACCGACCCCAACGGCAGGGAACCGGTGCAGAAAGTGCCAAGCTTGCCGAGTGGATCTGCTGCTCATCGAAGACGACGACGCCATCGCCGCGTCGCTCCACGAACCGCTCACCCGCGCCGGGTTCGTCGTCAACCGGTTCGACCGTGGCGCCGCCGCGCTCGAACAATTGCGGGACGCGCCGGTAGACGTCGTCCTGCTTGATCTCGGATTGCCCGACATGGACGGCTACGACGTCTGCCGCCAAATCCGAGCCACCTCCAACGTGCCGGTCATTGTGGTCACCGCCCGCAGCGACGAATTCGATCGGGTGCTCGGCTTAGAACTCGGGGCCGACGACTACATGGTCAAACCCCTCGGTGCTCGCGAACTCATCGCTCGGATCCGAGCGGTGCTGCGGCGAACCGGCAGCCCCTCCACCCCAGCCGATGGCCGGACCACCGGTAGCCCTGCCACCGGCGGCTCTGTTACCGACGACGGCACGGCGATCACCGTGGGGCCGTTGACGATTGACCACCGCACCCACCGAGCCACCCTCGACGGCGAAAGCCTGGCGCTCACCCCGAAAGAATTTGATCTGCTCGGGTACCTTGCCGAAGACCCGGGAGCGGTCCGAACCCGAACCGACATCATCGAACGGGTCTGGGACGCCAACTGGTTCGGCCCGACCAAAACCCTCGACGCGCACGTCGCCGGGATCCGCCGCAAACTTGGCGATCGGCAGTGGATCGAAGCGGTTCGCGGAGTCGGCTTTCGACTGGTTGCCCCCTCGGAGTGGCCGGCATGAGGCTTCGCCTCGTCGGCGTGCTGGTGGCGGTCGTGCTCGCCATCCTCGTCGTCCAAGACCTACCCCTGGTTTCGCACCTGCACGACGTTGAACGCGACCGGCTCGTGACCCGCCTCGAACGCGACGCGTTCGTGCTGGCCGGGCGGGTCGAGGAAGCACTTGAGAACGACCTCGCAGCCAGCGACATCGTGCTGACCGGCCTCGTGCAGCGCTACGAAGCCACCGAAGGAGTTTCGGTCGTTGTTGTGGACGACGCAGCCGTCGCCGTTATTGGCCCCAGCTTCGACCCGGCCGAAGATTTCTCTAACCGGCCCGAAATCATGCAGGCCCTTAGCGGTGCGCCGGTGACTGGCGAACGCCAGTCAGTAACGCTCGGCGAGCCGCTGTTTTTTGTTGCGGTGCCGATCCTGTCCGGTGACGCCACCATCGGGGCGATCCGCATCACCGCGCCCGCCAGCGCGGTTACCAGCGAAGTCAACAGTCGGCTCATCGGGTTGGCTCTCGTCGTCGGCGTGGCGATCCTGCTCGCGGTGGGTGCCGCCCTCGTGTTTGCCGGAGCGGTCGTGCGGCCGGTGGAACAACTCACCCGAGTCACTAAAGCGTTCGCCAACGGGGACCGCAGCCAGCGAGCCGATCCCAACGATGGCCCACCCGAGCTACGGTCGCTCGCCCAGTCGTTTAACACCATGGCGGTGCAAGTCAACCAACTGCTCGACCGGCAACGAGCCTTCGCGGGAACCGCCTCGCATCAGCTCCGAACCCCGCTCACCGCGCTGCGCATCCGACTCGAAAGCCTTGCCGAGACACACACCAACGAACGCGACGCTGAACATCTGGCCGCCGCGATCGCCGAAACCGAACGGCTTGGTCGAATGATCGAAGGCCTGCTGGTGCTGTCCAGCGTCGACGCCAGCTCCATCCAACCCGAACCGCTCCATCTCGGACCCACCATCCAAGAACGGGCCGAAACGTGGACCCCGCTGGCCGAGGAACAAGGGGTAACCCTCACCGTGACCGGCCGCGCTCAGCCACCAGCGGTGATGGTGGTGCCAACCGGGCTCGACCAGATGATCGACAACCTGATCGACAACGCCTTAGAGGTGTCGCCGAACGGAAGCACCATCGAAATTCGTGTCGACGAACACCCCGACCGCGTCGACGTGCACGTCATCGACCAGGGGCCGGGCCTGCCCGCCGAAGAACGCCAGCAGGCCTTCGACCGGTTCTGGCGTTCACCCAGCGCGGCAAGCGGAGGCACCGGCCTCGGGCTCAGCATCGTGCGGCAACTCGCCGACGCTTCCGGCGGGAGTGCCCGACTCGACGACAACCCGGACGGTGGGATTGACGCCGTGATCTCGCTGCCCCGAGCCCCGCGCTGAAACCGCCGGCTGTCAACCAGACCGCAACAACGGGGAGACCTTCGACCAGAGCAGTACCCTTCCGATGGGGTGGCACACCGGGCGGCCGGATGCTGTCACTCGACCCAAGGAGCCTGCGATGTCTGAAACCCCACTTGCTTACCGACTCTTGACCGGCACCGACAACCGCGAGTTCTGCGAAAAGGTCAGCGCCGCGCTTCAAGACGGATACGTGCTCTACGGATCGCCGACACTGACCAGTTGTGATGGCCGGGTCGTCACCGGCCAAGCCGTGATCAGAAAAGACTTGGCGCCATGAGTTACGCCGGAGACATCAACGTCACCGACGCATACCGGCGGCTCGCCGACAACCCCCAGACGGTGCTCGTTGATGTTCGCAGCGCCGCCGAATGGACCTTCGTCGGCACCCCCGACCTGCAACAGACGGGCAAGGCACCGATCCTGATTAGCTGGACCACCTACCCGGACGGCCAAGCCAACCCGCACTTTCTTGACGAACTCCGCCAGGCCGGGGTCAGCACCGACCATGACGTGCTCTTCTTGTGCCGGTCGGGGGCACGGTCAGCGGCCGCAGCCAGCGCCGCCACCGAACAGGGCTACACCGCGTACAACATCAGCGACGGGTTTGAAGGCCCCACCGACCCGGCCGGGCACCGCGGAACCACCGCCGGTTGGAAAGCGGCCGGCCTCCCCTGGGTGCAACCATGACCGGAAACTCCCGGCCCGAATGGAAACCAGCCACCCGCGCTGTTCGTTCCGGGGTGAACCGCAGCGCCTTTGACGAAACCGCCGAAGCGATGTTCCTCACCAGCGGCTACGTCTACGAGTCCGCCGCCGAAGCCGAAGCGGCGTTTGCCGGCGACCACGACCGCTTCATCTATTCCCGGTACGGCAACCCCACCGTCAGCATGTTCGAAGAACGGTTCCGGTCGCTCGAAGGGGCCGAAGCCGCGTTCGCGGTCAGCTCCGGAATGTCCGCAGTGTTTAACGCACTCGCCGCCAGCCTCGTCACCGGAGACCGGGTTGTTGCCTCCCGGGGCCTGTTCGGATCCTGCTTCATCATCCTCAACGAAATCCTCCCCCGTTGGGGCATCACCACCGAATTCGTCGACGGAACCGACCTTGACGCCTGGCGAACCGCGTTGGCCGAACCCGCCGCCGTCGTCTTCTTTGAGTCTCCGTCTAATCCAATGCAAGAACTCGTCGACATCGCGGCGGTCAGCGAACTCGCACACGCCGCCGGGGCAACCGTGATCGTGGACAACGTGCTGGCCAGCCCCGTGCTGCAACGACCGATCGAACTCGGTGCCGACGTGATCGTCTACTCCACCACCAAACACGTTGATGGTCAGGGCCGCACACTCGGCGGGATCATCCTCGGGTCTGAAGCGTTCATTGGCAAACAACTCCAGCCGCTGATCCGACACACCGGCCCGTCGCTCAGCCCGTTCAACGCGTGGGTGCTGGTCAAAGCTCTCGAAACGATGGCGCTGCGCGTCAACCAGCAAAGTGCCAGCGCCTTGACCATCGCCGAGCATCTCGAAAACCATCCGCGTATCGCTTCGGTTCGCTACCCCGGCCTGCCCTCGCACCCGCAATACGATCTGGCGCAACGCCAGATGGCGGCGGGTGGAACCATCGTCACGTTCGAACTGGCCGGAACGAAAGCCGACGCATTCCGGCTACTCGACGGGCTCGAACTCGTCGATATTTCCAACAATCTCGGTGACAGCAAATCGCTGGTCACCCACCCGGCCTCCACCACCCATTACCGGCTGGGGCCCGAGCAGCGGGCCCAAATGGGAATCACCGATCAAACCATCCGGCTTTCGGTCGGGCTCGAAGACGTCGACGACCTCATCGACGACCTCGCAGGCGCGCTGACCGCCCCTGAAAGCTAGCTTGCTGCTTTGCGACTAGCATGAACCGGTGCCTTCAACTATTGCCATTGTTGGAACCGGCTACGTTGGTCTAACCACCGGAGTCGGACTCGCCCATCTTGGCCACACAGTTATCTGCGCCGACGTTGACGCCGACAAGATCAACGAGTTGCGGGCCGGACGAATCCCCATCCGAGAAGCGGGGTTGCCCGAACTGCTCAGCGATGCGCTCGCCGACCAGCGGCTTTCGTTTGTGCTCGGGAGCGAACACGCGGTCGCCGAAGCCGACATTGTCTTTCTTTGCTTGCCTACCCCGCAAGCCACCAATGGCGAACCCGAAATGGGTTACGTGCTCGCAGCCGCTGAAACCATCGGGCCGCTGCTTCGGCCTGGGACGATCGTGGTCAACAAATCAACGGTGCCGATCGGCGCCAGCCAGATGGTTGCCACCGCGCTCGGTCGCGCCGACGTTTCGGTGGTGTCGAACCCGGAGTTTCTTCGAGAAGGAACCGCGGTCAGCGACTTCTTGAACCCGCAGCGGATCATCGTGGGTGGCGACGACCCCATCGCGAACCAGCGGGTCGCTGACCTCTACCAGGCGTTCACCTGCCCGGTCCTGATGACCGACGCCGCCTCCGCCGAAGCCTGCAAGTACGCATCGAACGCGTTTCTGGCCATGAAACTTTCGTTTGTCAACACCATGGCGGCCATCTGCGAAAGCTACGGGGCCGATATTGACGCGGTGACCGCCGGTATGGGCCACGACGCTCGGATCGGACCGGATTTCCTGCAGCCGGGACCCGGATGGGGTGGGTCGTGCTTCCCGAAAGACACGCAGGCCCTGATCAGCCTCGCCAACCAGCAAGGCATCGATTTTGCCCTGCTGCGGGCCGCGGTCGACGCCAACCAACAACAATTCGACCGGGTCACCGACAAGGTCGGATCGGTCGTTGACCTGGCCGGCGCCACCGTTGCGGTACTCGGCTTGACGTTCAAAGCCGGAACTGACGACACCAGAGACTCACCGGCACTGGAGATCGTCAAACGCCTCACCGCTCGGGGGGCCACGGTACGGGCCCACGATCCGGCGCTGACCACCGCCCCCAACGGGATCGAACTTCACGACGACGTCTTCGCCGCGGCGCAGGGATGCGACGCGGTGGTGATCGCCACCGAATGGCCCGAATACGCCAAACTCGATCTGAGCCGACTCGCCGAAGTTGTCAACCAGCGGCATCTGATCGACACCCGCAATCTGCTGGCCTACAGCGACGCCGAACAGCACGGTTTCACCTATCAAAACATCGGACGGTCCTGATGGCGCGTCGAGTTGTCACCGGGGGGGCTGGGTTTCTCGGATCTCATCTGGTTGACCGGCTGCTGGCCCGCGGCGACGACGTGATCGTGGTCGACAATCTGGTTACCGGGTCACGAGCAAACCTCGCTCACCTTGACGACAACCCGCGGTTGACGGTCCTCGAACACGACGTGACCACGTCGCTGACCGTTGATGGACCGGTCGATTCGATCCTGCACTTCGCCAGCCCGGCGTCACCGGTCGACTATCTGCGGTTGCCGATCGAAACGCTCCGAGTGGGTTCGATCGGCACCCTGAACGGTCTGGAACTTGCCCGAGAAAAGGAAGCCACCTTCATGCTGGCCTCCACTTCCGAGATCTACGGAGACCCCCAAGTGCACCCTCAACGCGAGGACTACTGGGGCCACGTGAACCCGATCGGGCCCCGCAGTGTGTACGACGAAGCGAAACGGTTTGCCGAAGCAGCGACCATGTCGTACCGACGCGAACACGGCGTCGAGACCCGAATCGCCCGAATCTTCAACACCTACGGCCCCCGTATGCAACCCGACGACGGCCGGGTGGTGTCGAACTTCATCGTGCAGGCGCTTCGCGGGGAGTCGCTGACGATCTATGGCGACGGGAGCCATACCCGAAGTTTCTGTTTTGTCGACGACGAAGCGGCCGGGTTGCTGGCCCTTCACGACTCCGACGTTGCCGAACCAACCAACATTGGCAACCCCACCGAGTTCACCATTGCCGAACTGGCCGAACTCGTGCAGGAAATCACCGGTTCGGGATCGACCATTGAGTATCGGCCTCTGCCCACCGATGACCCGACCCAACGCAAGCCCGACATCAGCCAGGCTCGGGCCCGGCTCAACTGGGAACCCACGGTGGACCTCCGCGACGGTTTGGCCCGCACTGCCGACTACTTCCGTTCAGTCATCAACCGGTAGGCATCAACCGGTAGGCGCCAGCCGGGGCCAGTGCGGGTGGGCCGCTGCCGGGGCCGGGGCCGATGCCGGTGCGGGTGGACCGGGCCAGTGGCAGACTGAACCATGGCCTTTCACACTGAAACCACCGCACCGAACGACACCGCCAACATCGCTGACACTGTCGCCGCGGTGCGGGCCGGGTTTGATTCGGGACTGACCCGCCCGGTGAGCTGGCGACTCGACCAACTGCGCGGCCTGTCCGCCATGCTGCGCACCGAAAGCGACCGCTTCGAAGCGGCGCTGGCCTCCGACCTCGGGAAACCTTCGATCGAGGGGTACGCCGCAGACATCGCGACGGTGGCGTCCGAAATCGACGACATTGCCAAACACCTCCCGAAGTGGATGAAACCCCGGCGGGTGAAGGTGCCGTTGACCGTGCAACCCGGTCGGGCCTACGTCCTGCCCCAGCCGCTGGGCGTGACCCTGATCATTGCGCCGTGGAACTATCCGGTGCAGCTGCTGTTGCTGCCAGCCGCAGTGTCGATCGCGGCCGGAAACGCCTGCGTGCTGAAACCGTCGGAAGTAGCCCCCGCCACCAGCGCCTTGCTGGCCGAACTGCTGCCCCGCTTTACCGACTCGAAGGCCATCGCCACCGTCGAAGGCGGCGTCGATACCTCCACCGAGCTGCTCGAACAACGGTTCGACTACATCTTCTACACCGGGTCAACCGCGGTTGGTCGCATCGTTCATCAGGCCGCGAGCCGCCACCTGACCCCCTGCACGCTTGAACTCGGAGGCAAAAGCCCGGTGCTGGTCGACGACTCGGCAAACCTTGAGGTCGCGGCCCGCCGGATCGCCTGGGGGAAATGGCTCAACGCCGGCCAAACCTGCGTCGCCCCCGACTACGTGCTGATCTCGGCGACCCACCGCGACCGTTTCGTCGAACTCCTCGAACGTTCTTTCGCTGAGTTCGCCGACGGAACCGACACCCGAACCAACCCTGATTTCACTTCGATCGTCAACGAACGACACACCGAACGCCTTCGAGGGTTGCTCGCGAACCACAACGGGACGGTGGCCTTCGGTGGCGACAGCGACGTGGCTGACCGGTGGGTTGAGCCGACGATCATCATCGACCCGGACCCGGACTCGCCGGTGATGCAGGAAGAAATCTTCGGTCCGATCCTGCCGATCATCACTGTTGATTCGTTGGCGGACGCCATCTCGTTTGTCACCGACCGCCCTCACCCGCTCGCGCTCTACGTTTTTGCCGAACACGACGACACCATCGAGCACGTCATCGATCACACCAGCGCTGGCGGCACCTGCATCAACCATGTGATCCAGCATCTGCTCCCCAGCGACCTGCCGTTCGGTGGGGTCGGCGAATCGGGGTTTGGTCGCTATCACGGCAGAGCTGGCTTCGATACCTTCTCGAACCTGCGGGCGGTGCTCAAAAAGCCGACCCGGATCGACCCGAAGCTGGTCTACCCGCCGTACACCGAGAAGAAATCGAAGTTGATCCGCCGGTTCCTGTGAGCTGGGGTTGGCCATGAAACCGTCGACCAAGCGGTGGATGTTGTTGCGGTGCACGGCCGCGATCGCGGTCGGACTGCTCGGGTTCGTCGCCAGCGCCTGCAGCCGCGACCAGCCCGCCACCGTCGCGGTGGTCGCTACCGAACGGTTGGCCCGCGTTGACCAACCTGTCGATCTGGCGTTTCATCCCGCTTCACCGACCGTGCTGCTGGCCCAACGGACCGGGGTCATCATCGACTTCACCGGCGATCAACCGGGCGAACCGGTGCTTGATCTCAGCTCCGAGCTCGCCATGACCGGCGAAGGTGGTCTGCTGTCGATCAGCTACGACCCTGACGGCCGCTACCTGTACGTCAGCTACGTCAACCGCGACAACAACACTCGGGTTGCGGCGCTGCCAGTCGACGCCACCGGCTGGCCGATCAACGACAATTTCATCACGGTGGTGGCCATCGACCAGCCCTTCACTAACCACAACGGTGGGTTCGTGCAGTTCGGCCCCGACGGCCACCTGTACGTCGGACTTGGCGATGGCGGTTCGGCCAACGACCCAACCGATCAGGCCCAGAACCTCGACTCGCTTCTCGGCAAGATCCTGCGGATCACCCCCACTCCCGAAGCCGCGACGCCCTACACCGTCCCGGCCGACAACCCGTTCCTCAGCCGCGACGGCACGACCAGCGAGATCTGGGCCTACGGGCTTCGGAACCCGTGGCGGTTCTCGTTCGATCGAACAACCGGCGACCTTTACATCGGCGATGTCGGCCAGGACGCCATCGAAGAAATCGACCGGATCCCCGGCGATCAACCGGGAGCCAACTTCGGTTGGAACCGCTTCGAAGGGCCGGTGAGTCAGGGGCCCGAACCGGCTGATCATGTGCCGCCGGTGCACTACTACTCACACGACTCGGGCCGGTGCGCGGTGGTCGGTGGCTACGTCTACCGGGGTTCGGCCCTGCCTGAACTCAACGGTGCATACCTGTACGGCGACTACTGCGACGGCAAGATCCGGGCCATTCGCCTCGACGCAGCAATGGTCATCGACGATCAAGACCTCGGCATTGCGGTGGACCGCCTGAGCGCCTTTGTGGAAGCACCCGACGGCGAACTGTACGTGCTTGGACTTGACGGCGCGGTCGAACGAATCGTGGCAAACGAGCAACCAACCTGACCGGGGCGTGCAAGGATCACGGGCATGTCACGAATCCTCATTACCGGTTCGAACAGCGGCTTTGGTCTGCTGGCTTCGGTGACGCTGGCCCGCCAAGGCCACGACGTCATCGCCACCATGCGCAACCCGAACAACGCCCACGACCTGATGGCGGCCTGCGACGCCGAAGGGCTCCACATCGAAACCCGCACCCTTGACGTGACCGACCCTGACTCGGTCGCCGCTGCGTTCGCCGATGCCGAAACGCTCGACGGGCTCGTCAACAACGCCGGGTTCGAGGTGCAGGCCGCGGTCGAACAGCTCAGCGACGAACTCATGCTGGGCCAACTCGACACCAACGTCTTGGGGCCGCTGCGCACCATGCGGGCTGTGCTCCCGCAGTGGCGAACCCGAGGCCACGGCGTCATCGTCAACGTCAGCTCGATCGCGGGACGGGTAGGAACCCCATACGGAGGCGGCTACGCGGCGTCCAAGTTCGCGCTCGAAGCACTCAGCGAAGCAGCCCATTTCGAGATGCGTCACTTTGGGATCCGAGTCCACCTCATCGAACCCGGCCGCTTCGCGACGGGTTTCCAAGACAAGATTCAGCGGCCCGACGACTGGGACGGGTCGATCCACCAGCAACGCTGCGACGCCTTCCGAACTGCGCTCAGCGCGCTCGACGGGGACGGTCCGCCAGCCGACCCTCAGGATGTCGCTGACGCCATCGCCACCGCAATCAACGACGATCAGACCCCGCTACGCACGCTGGTCGGTGGCGACGCGCAACTCATCGACGCCGCCAAAACCGCGATGAGTTTCGAAGACTTCGAGGCGACCATGCGGTCGACGCTCAACTGGTTTGACTAACCGAGTCGGGTGAAGGCTGATCCTCAGGATCGTCACGAAGGGCAAACCACCCTCGCACCATCGACTCCAACGCAACCGCGGCGAGGATGGCAACCACCGGTTCGATCGACGCCCGATATCGGTTCTGGGCGAACGTGATGGTGATCGTGATCAGCACTGCGATCAGCGGACCCACGAGCGGAACGATCGAAGTCCGGCGGCGGCGAAGCTGCGCCGCACCGACCGCAGCCAACGCCATAAAGACGTAACCCGAAGCCTGCGCCACAAACGTCACCCACTGATTGCGGCTTTCCAGCATCGCATCGGTGCGGGCCTGAGCCGCCGGTTTCCAGAGACCCACAATGCGAAGCCAACGAACCGCAACCACTACCGGCAGCCGGTCGAGATGGTCACCGATGTAGCGCAGCGAACCATCGAGCAACGCCTTTGAGCGTTCGGGTTGCTCGCTGTTGTCTCTGGTCAGCCCCACCTCATCGAGATAGCCACCGATGCAGTCGTAATTCCAGTAGCCAATTCCATCGCCGTAATACGTTTTGTCGCAGGTCGAAGTGGCCAGCGTGACCTGAAAGCCCTCCGAGAGGTACACCCGTTCGTCGAAGCGCGACAGGTTGAACGCCACCCAAGGCGCAAGCACCGCCATGCTGGATACCCCGGCGATGACCAAAGCAGCGAGTCGGTTTCGCCACGGCCAGTCCCGCACTCTCAACACCAGCGGCATCACAACCAGCACGCTCATGAGCAACAACTCTGCTCGAGCAAACGCGGCAAACGAAAGCACGACCCCCATCCACACGGCGCCACTCATCGAGGGTCGACGCCAGAATCGGAAGGCGACGTAAACCATGGTGGCCACCGTCAGCATGGCCACCGGTTCGGACAACACCGTGCCGTCCCACGCCCAAATGTTGGGGTAAAGCGCAGCGACCAGCGCGGCAATGATCCCGAGGCGACGGCCACCGATCTCCCGGCCGGCCAGACCACACATGATCACCATCGGGGTAGAGATCCATACCGCGGTCAACACCATGTGTTCGACCCAGCCTTCGAACCCGAGCCAGGACCAGAAACCGAGGAAGGCAATGTACAGCGGGGGGTGATCAGCCGCCTGAACCGTCTCGCCGGTCTGGATGTATTGCCACGGGTTGATCCAGCCGAGCCCATCAGCGAGTTGGTTTCCGGCGGCGTGATAGAACAGCGAGTCGCCGTAGGTGACCACGTAGTCGTTGGAAAACGCGTCGGCACGCCAAACCATGATGAAGACCAGACGCAAGCCCAGCATGGCCAAGGCAATGGCCCAGACCGCCGGCCAGAAGTTTCGCTCAGACCAGGTTTCAGTCATGTTCGACCTCGTCGAGTCGGGCCCGCAGCAGCGCGACTTCTTCACCTAACCGGCGCAACCGAACCTCAGCCCGGCTCAGTTCCCACGAATAGTGGATGACGATAGCCAACAACAACAGATCGGCCGCGGCGAAAAGCAACGCCGGTGCGTACTCCACCCCTACCGCGTCACCGGCAGCGTCGACGATCCCCGGGAAGAACGCCAGCGGAACCAGCGGCGACGTCACCACCAACCACAACAAGGCGTACTTGGATCGAAGCTTTCGTTGCCCCACCAGACGAAGGGTCCACAGCGTGAGCACTACCGCACACAACGCCACCCCCACCTGTGCTGCATTACTCATCAGGTTTTCCTCCGGCCTCGCCCAAACAACACGCCTCCGAGAATGCCAACCAGCAGGCGAAGCATGTTGAACGCCAGCCGGAACCGCCGGGACGATGGCAGACCACCAGCCCGGATACGCATCGAAACCGGGACCTCAACCACGTCGAACCCGGCCCGGTGAACCATCACCACCACCTCGACGGTGTCGGCCAGATACTCCACTGGGTATTCCCGAGCCAGAAACTCAGCAACCGTCCGGTTCATGGCCCGAAAACCGGAGGTGGCATCGGTGACCGCGACGCCGGTGGTGGAACGAACAATGCCGTTCAGCAGACGCATGGCGCGACGCCGCGTCGATCCCACGGTGTAGGCGCCGGCGCCTTCGGCAAACCGGCTGCCAATCGCCAAGCCGGCCCCCTGATCGACCGCGGTGATCAGCGCATCAATATCGGATGGATTGTGTTGGCCGTCGGCGTCGATCACCAGCACCCGCTCGGCGTCTCGCTCCACTGCCCAACACAACCCGGCCCGCACTGCGCCACCAACACCGAGGTTAAACGGGAGTTGCAGCACCGCGACTCCGGCCTGCCGCGCGACCTGGGCCGTCGAATCGGTTGAGCCGTCGTCTACGACCACCGGCACTAAACCGGCCACGGCGCGTAACTCGTTGAGCAGCGACGGCAGCGCCGCTTCTTCGTTAAACGCCGGAATGACAGCAACCGTTCGGCTCACGACCGGGCCGCCAACCATCGCCGCACCTTGGCCATCAGGGGCTGCTCCAACAAGCGGAAACTGACATAGGCCACCGCCGCCGAACCCAGCGACGCCCCCGCCACCAACACCAGGAAGTTCGCTTGGAACTCAGGCCAGTCCAGTATATGGCGGATCCAGGTCAGAAATGCCTGATGCCAGAGGTACACGCCATAGGAAATGCTGCCCAGAAAGGCCATCACCGGATGGCAGAAGAAGCGGACAATCAACGATCGTTGAGGATCGGCAAAGATCACCGGGAACACCATGGCCAGCGCAACCCCGAGATAGAACGTCTGGCGGGCGACCTCCATCGGGAACGTCCCCATCTCCAAACCACGCCCCAATTCGAGCTGGGTGCAGACCATCCAATACATCACCAATGCGGCGAGGTACCAGGGCCAGACCCGACGGGTGATCGACGCTAAATATCCGGCGACCAGCGACCGATGCTCAGCCCACGCCGACAACACGGCGAGGCCCATCCCCGTTCCGAACACATCCAGATACGACGGCAACCAGAGTCGCGAAACTGCGCCGTACGAATTGGCCCAGTAGGGAGAAACCGTGTGCATACCGAGTCGGAACACCAAACTCAGCGCCGCTAAACCAGCACAGAACGTCAGCAAACGGATGGCTTGACGGTTGATGCTGCGGCCTGCGCCGAGCCGGGCACCGATCAGCGCCAACCCGGGAAGCACCAGATAGAAGCTGATTTCGGTACCGAGGCTCCACGACTGGGTGATGCCTGATTTCACCCACAGCGGACGGTAAATGTGGGCCAGCAGACCGTTGGCGGGATACCCGGCGATCCCCACCACGCTGATAGCGCCGACCGCGAGCAGGACGAAATAGGCCAGCCAGTAGGCGGGAAAGATCCGAACCAGACGACGGAGCCAGAACCCAACCACATCTGATGGGCGTTCGCCGGCGAACTGCGCGGCGACAAACGGGCGGAACAAAAGAAAGCCCGACAGCAGAAAGAAGACGGGGACGCCAATCTCCATCCGAGCCAGGAACGGACCGACCCAATCCGATGTGAACGTCAACCCGCTGGCGAACCCGGCGTGATGCAGCACGATCAAAAACGCGGCCAGGGCTCGCAACCCGTCGAGACCGTCGAACCAACGTGGCCCGGTCGTTGTCGCCGGAGCGTTCAGTTTCTCAGCTTGGGCCATGGTCAGCACTCCTTGGAAACCGTGCAAGAAACGACGGTCCAGAGACCAGAGAGGGTATCCCGACAGTCCGAACCACACGCGGCATTCAACACAGGCAGCTTGCCCCAACCCCCACCGCAGACCAAAGGAGGCGGCTAGGGTTTGGCGATGACCACACTGGTCCGAGGGGGAACCGTGGTGTCCACGAGTGGGGCATCACCGGCCGACGTTGTCGTCGACGGCGAAACGATCAGCGCGGTACTCGATCCGAGTTCTGCATTGGCCGCTTCGGCTGCGCAAACCGCTGACCGAATCATCGACGCCACCGGCTGTTACGTGCTGCCCGGTGGGGTTGACGCCCACGTCCACCTTCAGCTTGAAATGACCCCTGAAGCGACCTCGGCTGACAGCTTCGCGTCGGGCACTGCGGCGGCGGCCTGGGGTGGGACCACCACCATCATTGATTTCGTTGGTCAACCGGCCGGGACGAGGGTCGGCGAGGCCGTCGAGCAACGCCACCGCGAAGCCGACGGCCAGTGTGCGATCGACTACGGCTTCCATCTGGCGATGGGCGACATCAACGACCAGTCCCTCAAAGCGATGGAAAGCCTGATCGCGGACGGGATCACCAGCTTCAAGTACTTCATGGCCTACCCGGGCGTCTGGTACAACGACGACGGCAAACTTCTGCGGGCCATGCAGCGAGCTGCTGACCTCGGCGGGTTGGTGATGATGCACGCCGAGAACGGGTTGGCGATCGACGTGCTCCGAGATCAGGCCGCCCACCGCGGCCAAACCGACTCGGTGTGGCATGGCCGTACCCGCCCGGCCCGGCTCGAAGCCGAAGCCGTGCACCGGGCCTCGGCGCTGGCCGAAATCGCCGGCGCTCCGCTCTACATCGTGCACCTGTCGTCCTCCGACGCTCTCGAACAGGTTGCCTGGGCCCGCTCCCGCGGCCAGAACGTCTTTGCCGAAACCTGCCCGCAATACCTTTACCTGACGCTCGAAGGGCAGCTCGACCAGCCCGGGATCGACGGGCTTCGCGCGGTTTGTAGTCCACCGCTGCGCAGCCACGACCATCATGCCGACCTTTGGCAGGGCCTCCGCCACGACGATCTGGCGGTGGTGTCAACCGACCATTGCCCGTTCTGCGACAACGAAAAGCTGCTGGGCCAAGACGATTTCCGGCAGACCCCCAACGGGCTTGGTTCGATCGAGCACCGCATGGACCTGCTGCATAGTGGGGTTGTTCAGGGGGAACTGGGGCTGGCCCGATGGGTCGAAACCTGCTCGACCACCCCGGCGCGCCTGTTTGGCCTGTACCCCCAAAAGGGAGTGATCGCCCCCGGCAGCGACGCCGACCTCGTCGTGTACAACCCGACCGTTCGCCACACCCTCAGCGCCGCGACCCACCACATGAACGTTGATGGTTCGGTGTGGGAAGGGTTGGAAGTCACCGGGCAGGTGCAGACCGTGCTGAGCCGTGGCTCGCTGGTGATCGATAACCGCAGCTTTGTCGGACGGCCCGGACACGGCCGGTACCTGCCACGAGGCATCCCCGACCTTTTCGTCTAGATCATGGGTGCCCTCCTCGGACTGCTCGGCGCGTTCTCGATCACCGGGAACGAAATCTTCTCCCGCCGTATCTCTGATGAGTTCAGCGCGATTGCTGCCGCGGCGATCGCCAGCCTTTTGGCTGCGGTAACCACAGTGTTTGTGGCGCTTGCCATCGGAGGCTCGTGGGTGACGCGAGATCTGCTGATCGGCGCGCTCTCCGGGGTTGGGTACGGCGCCGGGTTGGCTAGTTACCTGACCGGGTTGCGAGTGTCGTCGTCGGCGGTGATGGGGCCAACCGTGGCGGCGCTGTTTGTGCTGCTTCCGTTTAGTTACGCGGCGAGCGTCGATGGGGTGCCGTCGGCGTTTGGGTTTCTTGGCTCGGGACTGGTGTTGACTGGTCTGGGGTTTGTCACGATCGGTGGCGGTGCCGCGAGCAACGTTCGGGCCGGTGTCACCATCGGGATTCGGGCCGGGTTGGGGTACGGCATCGGGAGCGCGCTGCTGATCGAGATCAGCGAAGACTCTGGGCAGTGGCCGATCGTGGCCCAACGCCTCGCCGCGTTCGTCACCATCGCCGGTTTTGCCCTGCTGCGACACCAGCCGGTGTTCCCACCTCGCCGCTACACCGGATGGGCGATCGCGGCCGGAGTGTTCGGATCGTTGAGTTCGGTGTTTGTGCTGCTCGGCTACGCGGTGAACGCCGCGGCCACGTCGGTCACGGCATCGCTGTTTCCGGCCAGCAGCGTGGCGGCCGGTCGGGTGCTGTTTGGCGATGCCGTCAACCGAGCCCAAGTAGTCGGGTTGGTCATCGTGTTGTTCGGCACCGTGGCGATCGTGCTGGCCTAACCCGGCGGCATTTCGTCGATGACCACCGTGGTCACCGCCGGGTCGGCTGTTGCTATCCGTTCGCGAACCTCGTCAGCCAAGGTTTGACGTTCGGGGGTGCAACGGTTCAACAACACCGCGAAGCGAGCATGGTCGGGGCATTCGCGCCGCGAACCCTGATCAGACAGCAGCACGGTCACTAACCGTTCGGCGGTCAACCGGTCCGCTTCGTCGCAACCCAGAAGACCCGCAACCAATTCGGGGCGATGACAGCCCTCAGCGATCGGCGCGTTGACCGCAGCTAACCCGACACAGGCCACCAGGGTGGTGGTGGCCGCCGGAATGACCGGTTCGTAGGCGGCCGGGGCTTTGAACGGACGCCGGCGAGACCCGTCGGCTTCTACCGCCACCGTGTCGGCCAGGTGCATCCAGCGGTCACAATCGGCGGTGGAAACCCCCACCGCGCGGTGTTCGTCTACGGCCCCCCACACCAGCAGCGCAGGATTGGTCTCCAACCCGGCAGCAATGTCCTGATCGGAGGGATTGAGCAGCACCGGAAGCCCTCCGGTTCGTTCCCGACCCATCTTGGTGGTGGTCGTGACGATCCGACGGCCCGAACGATGCTCGGCGAGTGCGAACACGGCACTGGTTTTGCCTCCGCCCCCGACGAAGCTGACCAATTCTTGGCGGCTGAGCCCCAAGGCCGGTCCGAGATCAGCCCACTGCATGGTGAGGTGTTGCCCGCCCGAACGTGGGGGCTGTCGCTGGGGGCAGGTTCGCCATCTCGATCACGTTAGCCTTCACCCTTCGTGAACCGACTTTGTGCACTTCGCCTCTCCTCGCTGGTACTGCTCGTTGCTCTGCTGGGCGCGTCGTGCGGTTCCAGCGCCGACGACAACACGGTCGTAGCGTCGTTCGGTGACTCGGAAATGACTCAGGGTCAGCTCAACGATCTGCTCCCCGACGGAGACAACACGGTTCCGGAACGAGTCGCCCAGATCGTCACTACATGGTTGACCGGTCGGGCGGTAGAACGAGAACTGCTTGAACGCGGCTATCCGGTGTCGAGCGAAGACCTCGACAACGCCAAGACGCTGATCGGTGAACAAGACGCCGACAATAACGACACCGAATACGCCAACCTGCTTGAGGCGTTCGCGCTGAGTTACACGGTGAACCGCTGGTCCGAGAACGAAATCACGGGACTCGACGAACTTGACCCACCGAACTACCTGTGTTCCAACCATCTCCTGGTCGAAACCGAAGAAGAAGCACAAGCGGCACTCGACCGGTACAACGCCGGTGAAGCGTTCGCTGATTTGGCGATCGAATTGTCTACGGGGCCGAGCGGACCCAGCGGCGGTGACCTCGGGTGCACCTCGGAAGGGTCGTTTGTGGCCGAATTTGAGGCAGTGGCCCACGCCGGATCAGCCGGTGACGTGGTTGGGCCGGTCCAGACCGATTTCGGTTGGCACCTGATCGAAATCGAAAGCGTCGGACCCGCCACGGTGGAGAACCATCCCAACGCCGACCCGATGGACCTCGCGAAGGCCCTTTCCGATCAGCGCAGCGGTGTCGTGAACACTGCGATCCTTGACCTTGAAGCCCAGGCGGTCGCGAACTACCACGGCGAGGCCTACGTCGACCCGTCGATCGGTCGGTTCGAAGAAGGCACGCTCGACATCATCTACTCCGACTGATTCAAACAAGGCGGGCGGCCTGCTGAAGGTTCTGAAGATTTGGCGATACCCGATCAGGTCGATCGGTAGCGAACGGCTTTCGTCGGTTGCGGTGAATCGGCTGGGGATCAGCGGCTAGGCCTGGTCGGCTGGTGGCCGGTAGAACACCGCAAGTTGGGTGACTGCCGCACCAACGCCACCGACGGCTGCGATGACCAGACCAACCCAGCCGTCGAAATCTTCAATGAGACCCAACTGGGAGTCGATGGAGTAGCGACCAGCGCCGACGGTGGCGACCCCAACGGCCAGCACCGCGAAGATCACGTTGAGCTCGTAGCCGTTGTTGACGCTGAAAAACCCGTTGGGGCGATGCACGGTGTAACCGGCCACGAACATGAGCGCCACAAACGCCAGTGCGGCTAGGGGTACAAACAGGCCGACCGCCAACAGCAGCCCGGCGCCGAGTTCCGTGGAGGCGGCGAGGCGGGCATGGAACCGGCCGGGACGCATCCCCATCGAATCGAACCATCCGGCGGTGCCGGCGATCTTGCCACCTTTGGTGAATTTCGCCCATCCGTGTGAGGCCATGGCGAGGCCAGCACAGACCCGCAGCACCAGCACTCCGAGACTGGCGGCATCGGCATCGGCAACGAATTCACCGGCAAAAAGTTGAGCAAACATGACAGTTCCTCCTGAGAGTGAGAAGTGTAGGAGACTGGTCTGGTGTTGCCGTTGATCACCGCCGCTATCCGAAGCCCGTTCGCGGCGGCGGGTGACGTGCTCGCCGGTTGGCATCCGGTGGACTTGGCTGCGCTGGTGGTCAACCAAGCGTTGGACCTAAGCGGCCTTCGCCCCGACCAGATCAATCAGGTGTGGCTGGGGTGTGACGAACCCGTCGGTGCGCAGGGCGCCAACGTGGCCCGAGCCGTCGTGTTGGCTGCCGGTTGGCCGGACATCGTTTCGGCTCGGGTGGTTGACGCCAACCCGGTGAGCGGCATGGCCGCGCTGGAAGCAGGCGGGTTGGCGATCCGGGCCGGTGCAGCGCAAAACGTCATGGTGATCGGTTTGGGTTGCGCGTCGGTTGTCCAGCCTGGAGCGTCGGCGCTCAATCGGGCCTACGGACGGCCGTGGGGTACCCAACCTGCGGAGCGGTACCAGCAAGCGGGTGGTTTGCTTCCACCGTTTCAGGTGGCCGACCGGGAAGCGTTGGAGCTTGGCGCGGATCGGTCGGTTCTGGCCGGGTGGGTGGCGGGCAGTATCTCGCGGCGGCTCGCCGCGCAGGCCGACCCGGTGCCGTGGATCCTCCCGGTGGGGGCACGGCCCGGCGAAGCCGTAGCGGTCCAACGCGGCGTGCCGGTTGCCCGCGATGCGATCCGCCGGGTTGACGGGGTTGTTGCCGATGGCCCGTCGGGGGTGTTTAGCGAGGATGGATTGACGACCGCTGCGAGCTTGGCCCCGGTCGCCGACGGTGTGTCGGTGGTGGTGCTCTCAGCCGAAGCCGACCACGCGTTGGGGGTGGTGCGGGCGGTGGAAATTGGTGCGGGTTCGTTGCTTGCGACCGTCCCTGCGGCCCGGCGCGCCCAATCACTGATCGCCACCGCCACCGGTGACGCCTCCGTTGACCGCTGGGATGTGGCAGAGCCAACCGCCAGCGTGGCTTGGGTTGCCGCTCGGGCGCTTGGGATCCCAGAAGATGACGCCAAGCGTGCCGGTTCTCGGATGGCGCTCAACCCTGACGGTGGGACGCTGGCGGTCGGTGACGCGGGTGCGGCTGAAGATCTTCGGTTGATCGTGGACGGACTGGCCCGGGCGCAGCCGGGGACGGTGGGGGCTGCGGTGCGGTCATCGGCGGGGGTGGCTGGGATCTGTGTCTGGGAGCGCCAGTAGCCGGATCGGGGTGTGGTGCCGGGTCGGGCTCTAGGCTGGCCGGGTGGGCAACGCGTTCAACATCTTCCTCGCCGTGGTCGTCGGCCTTGTGATCCTGCGGATTGGCTTGACGATGCTGCGGGGTTTGGCCCATCCGATCCCCGAACCGCCTCCGGCTGGCGAGCTTCGGAAGGTGAAAATCATGTACCGCTGTTCGGTATGCGGGACCGAGGTTCGGATGACCATCGCTCCCGATATCGACCCTGAACCACCCCGGCATTGTCTCGAAGACATGGATCTGGTCGCCCCGATCGACGAATAGCTAGGCCAGCGTTTTCCACAGCCTATGCATAAGACTGTTGAGAATCACATCGTTGTCATTCGCCTCGTCGAGCAGACTGCCTTGGATGACAGCCCAAATACGAAATCGTCGCCTAATCTCAGGGAATGGCAGAAAAACCGACGAAACGTCGGGTTTCCGGTGGTCGAACAACCCCCAAGGGAACCCATCCCGAGGGCTATCGACCGGACACGGTTAGCCACACCGGGCATCAGGATCTTCCCCCCAGCCCGCCTTGGGTGGCCGGAATCATGTTCGGCCTGCTCGGCTCCGGGATCGCGGTGCTGGTGCTCAACTACTCCACATCGTTTTGGGACACCAGCAACGGCATCCTGCTGCTTGGCTTAGCCCTCGTGCTCGGCGGGATCATCGCCGCCACGCAGTACCGCTAAAACCGGTATCGCTACTACCGGCGTCGCTCCATCAGGCGGGAGTTAGCTGAAGTTCTCCCAGTAACGGCTCGGCGTCGGGCCCTTCTGGTGCTTGTATTTCGACTTGAGATGGTTTGACCCGTAGGGGGTTTCGGCCGGTGTCGTCATCTGCTGAAACGAGATCTGGCCGATCTTCATCCCGGGGTAGAGGGTGATGGGCAGGTTGGCCACGTTGCTCAACTCCAACGTGAGCTGACCGTCAAAGCCGGCATCAACGAACCCCGCCGTCGAATGGATCAGCAGACCCAACCGGCCCAGGCTCGACTTGCCTTCCAATCGCGCCACCAAATCATCGGGCACCGCGACCCGTTCCAGGGTCGAACCCAAGACGAATTCGCCCGGATGCAAGATGAACGGGTCATCCCCGACCGCCTCGACGAGTTCGGTGAGTTCTTCCAAGTTGGTCTTGACGTCGATGTGGCCCATGGCGTGGTTCTTGAACACCCGGAACCAACGATCCAAACGCAGATCAACCGACGACGGCTGCAGGCCGTTGGGGTCGAGCGGATCAATGACGATCCGGCCACGTTCGAGCTGTTCACGGATCGTGCGATCGGAGAGGATCACGATGCTTCTCCTGCTGTAGGAAGGGTTGGGTGCAAAGGGGTTGGGACGGCACTGGGATCGACTTCCACCGGACCGCTCCGGGCCGGACTTCCTTCAGAACGAGCCTCGTCGGCTCGAAGCAACTCCAGTTGAGCGCCTCGAGCAGCCCGAGCTCCCTCCATCCAGTGAGCACGACAGAGAAGATCGTAGGTCACTTCTCCCGCGACCGGACCACCGGTGTCGCCGACCACCACCATCTGCCCCGAAACGACCTGATGGCCGTCGACAAACCGTGCGTTGTGCGTCGCCCGGGCGCCACACCGACAGCGAGCTTCCACCTGAATTTCGGTGCGCGAATCGGCGAGCTCCATCATCCGGGCCGAACCGGGAAACATCACACCCTGAAAGGTCGTGAGCAGCCCGAAGGCGTAGACATCTACATCCAATTCATCAACGACCCGGGCGAGTTGCTCGCACTGCAACGGCTCGTAGAACTGAGCCTCGTCACAGATCACTGCGTGCACGACGCCTTCCTCTTCGAGCCGGCGCCGAACCAGGTCCAGAAGGTCGGTCGCCGGTTCGACAATTTCGGCCTCAGCCGAAACTCCCAACCGGCTCGACACCCGGCCAACGCGGCGGTCAAGTTGGGTCATGAGAATGGTCGACAAGCCCCGGGCCCGCAGATTGTGGTGAATCTGGAGCGCCTGAGTGGACTTGCCGGACCCCATTGTCCCGAACGTGAACCGAAGCTCTGCCATCGGCGGCGACCCTAGCGCCTCCCTGCGCCGCACGAGAAGGAAAAAGCAAAATGGCCGCCCAACCGGCGCCAACTCAACCATCCGCCCGTGGTAGCACCGCCCGACGACGCTACGATCACCGTCTACCGCGGGTGTAGTTCAATGGTAGAACATCAGCTTCCCAAGCTGAGAACGCGAGTTCGATTCTCGTCACCCGCTCCACTCGTGAGTGCACAGCTTGCGAACGGGTCGGAGCACAACCTGTGGCCTCGTCGAACGCGGTGGCTGGCGTCGCCCGTGGGTGGTGCGCATCCCGACGCCTGGTTCATCCGCGTCGTCTTCACCCACACGGCGCACTCTGATCCACTCGTCGTCGACTACCTCAGCGTCGACAACTCCTGACACCCTGACGGCCCCGAAGGGCTCAGCGCAGAAACCACCGTCAAAGCGGCATCCAACGCCAGCGAGGTGTCCGCCGACGGGTTCATCACCTCCCGAACGTTGGCGGGAACGGCCTGCGTTACCTCATCACCGAAGGCTGCTTCCGCGGTGAACAATTCCGTCAAGTTCGCGAACGTCCCTTCAATCGCCGACGTACCGATCGCTTCGCGACGGGTCGCCACTCGGGTCACCAGTTGCGGGTTGGGGATGAAACTCGCCGCCGAATCGAGACGACCAAGCGCCCCCATGGCATCCGTCAGGGCCATCCAGACCTCGTTTGGAAGGTCGAGCACTCGGGGTAGAGGAGCTGGCACGAACGCCCCAAGTTCGTAGGGCGCGTTCAAGCGATGATCCATGCCTCGGATCAGGACCGTGGAGCCGACGAGCGACCCTGAAAGGTCACTAGCCACAACTTGGATTCTGACCAATCAAATCCAAGCCTCGGCTATGAAACTTGGATTTGGGTCAGGTGAACTGCGTGAACGACTCGCCGTCCAACGTCACCGTGAAACTGCGAGTCGGGAAATCCAGCCAGGCCTCCAAGACCCGGCCGTCGTTTTCCCAGCGCAACCCCAACACTCCCGGATCGGCTGGCAGAACCGAAAACTGTCCTTCAAACAGACGGGCCTCGGATGTCCGCCAGCGCAGCAACGCCAACAGATCGGTGGTCACCGGGTCGTCAAGCGCCGCGGTCAGGTCATCCCCAGTCAAGAAAGGACGGTTGATTTCACGGGGCGACCCGGTGGCATCGGCCCGGGCCACATCGTTGCCCGCGTTCACCAACCCGGCGTAGTACACCTGAGGAATCCCGGGGGCCAGCACCTGCATCAGACGGGCCAGCACGATCGCTTCCCGATCTCCGGCCAGCGCATCGCGGATCGTGCAGTTGATCTGATACAACCCTGGACCCGACGGGGCGGTCACCGCCCGCCGACTGGTTCCACCGCTCGCCGACTCGATCCCGGCCACCAGCCGGGCGAGTTGATCGGTATCGAGCAGACCCGGATGCTGACCGTCAGCGGCCACATCCACCACACCGATGCCGTCGTGAGTGTCGAGCACCGTCAGGCACCGCTCGGGGCGCTCAACCAGCCACTCAGCCAACGGGCCCACCTCGCCGGTATACAACGCGAACAGCGTCAACGGCCCCAGCGCGAAGTCGTACACCATGTCCACCAGATCGGCCATCGCCTGCTGATGGCGGTGATGGCCACGGATCTCCACCAGCAAACTCATCCCCCGCCGATGGGCCTCCCCCACCAGATGCTCAATGAGCGCCTCGGTCTCGGCCAGCATGAAACACGACGTACCGGCCCGCTTCACCGAATACCCCACCGCGTCCAACCGCACCAGCGTCACACCCCCGTCGGCTAACCGGTCGAGCACCGAATGGAGGTAGGCCATCGTGGTGGGATGATCGGTGTCGAGATCGACCTGCTGGCCGGTAAAGGTCGTCCACACCTCAACGGGTTCACCCGCCACCTCATAAACAGTGAACGGACGACCCGCCCGCGGTCGATACACCATCTCGATTTCCGGAGCGTCGGGGTCCGGCCCAAAGACGTGCTCACGGGTGAGAAACATCCCCGCCCACCGCGAAGCGTCACCGCGAGCCTGCCAATCCCGAAACGCATCAGAATCAACCGACACATGGTTGACGATCAGGTCAGCCACCACGTCGTGGCTTGCCGCCAGCGCCGCGACTCCATCCCAATCTCCCAGCCGCGGATCGACCGTCAGATGATCGGCCGGGTCAAAACCGGCATCGGCCCCGTCGATTGGCACAAAAAACGGCAACAGATGAACCCCACCAAACGCCCCCGCCAACTCCTGGTTGAGAATCCGACGTAGACCGGTCAGGTCGCCGGCCAACCGGTCGACATAGGCAATCAACTGTGGCTTGCTCACAACATCCTCCCAACCCCATCCCACCCGGTGGAAGGCGGAACTGCCGTCCGGGCGAGCACCCCGTAGTCTGTGGGCGTGGCTACTGCCGGACCCGACATCCCAGACGCTACCGAGATTGCGATCATCGGCGCCGGACTGGCCGGACTGGCCGCGGCTCGCATCCTGACCGACGCCGAACGGCAGGTCGTCGTGCTTGAAGCCAGCGACGGGGTCGGTGGCCGGGTTCGCAGCGACATCGTCGAAGGGTTCACCCTCGACCGAGGGTTCCAGATATTGCTCGGCGCCTACCCCGAACTCGATCGCCAGTTCGATCGGGCTGCGCTCGACCTGCGACCGTTCGCTCCCGGCGCGCTGGTACGAATCGGTGACCGGCTTCGGCCCCTCGGAGATCCGCTTCGTCAACCCCGCACCCTGCTCAGCTCCGCGATCTCCCCGGTCGGTACCCTTGTGGACAAGACCCGGCTGCTCAACGACCGGATCCGGCTCCGGCGAACCGACACCCGAGACCTGCTTCGCCAACCCGACACCAGCACCGCCGAAGCGCTGCGTCAACGGGGTTACAGCTCCGCCATGATCGAACAGTTCTTTCGACCGTTCGTCGGCGGAATCCAACTCGACCCGACGCTGCAAACCAGCAACCGAATGTTCGACGTGATCCTCCAACAACTGTTTCGCGGCGACGCCTTGATCCCGGCGACCGGCATGGGTGCGCTCCCGGCCCAACTCGCGGCACGGCTCGATAAGGGCACCATTCACCTGAACCGTCCCGTGCACGACATCCAACCGGGGCAGGTACATTTCGAAGGGGGAAGCCTCTCGGCCGATCACGTCATCGTCGCCACCGACGGACCGACTGCGTCACGGCTGCTGGGGCTCCCTCCGGTGGAATCCAACCCGGCGACCTGCGTCTGGTTTGCAGCCGACACTCCGCCGCATCAACAACCGTTGCTGGTGCTTGATGGCGCCGGTCCCGCCCACAACATCGCGGTGATGAGCAACGTCGCTCCCAGCTATGCCCCCGACGGCCAGGCCCTGATTGCTGCGGCTTGCCCTGGCCAGTTCCTCCCCGACGCCGAACCCCGCGTCCGCGACCAGTTGCGGTCCCTGTGGGGTCCGGCGGTCGATCACTGGCGTCACCTTCGCACCGACACCATCGCCCACGGGCAGCCGGCCCAGCCGCCTTCGTTTCCGCCCAAACAACGCACCGCGCTTGGTGAAGGCCTCCACGTCTGCGGCGACCATCGAGACACCGCGTCGATTCAGGGGGCGTTGTTTTCAGGACGTCGGTGCGCGGAAACGATCCTGGCCCACCCGACTCGACCCAGCACGAACGGGTCGTAGCTCAGCGAAGTCCGTCGGCGATCACGGTCGCGGCGGCGGCAAGGCCCGAGCCCCCCAGCGGTGCATCCATTGACCGCAGCGCGGCTTCGATGGTGCCCAACGTTCCCATCACCGACGGCGGGTTCACGTGACCCATGTGACCGATCCGAAACATGTGCTCGGGGGCTAACACTCCGCGCCCGATCGTCAGCCCGGCACCCTGTTCGCATCGCCTCGCCAACTCCAGAGCATCCACCGACCCCGAATGCAGGGTGGTGACACCGTTGGCACGGGCGTTCAGATCTTCGATACACAAGGCGATTCCGTCGGGGCTCGCCCATGCGTCGGCCGCGGCTCGAACCGCGTCGGCCAGCACCTGATGCCGGGCCCAAACCGCCGGCAACCCGCCTTCCTCATCGATCATCCGAAGCGCTTCGCGCAGCGCGTAAAGGTGACTCACCGGCGGGGTACCGCCGTAGTTCTGGTACACCTGCTCGGCATTGATTCTCGAATCCCAATCCAAGTAGCGGAGCCGAAGGTCGTTGCCGTTGCCCCGTTGCACCGCCCGTTCGTTGGCCCACACCAGCGCCACGCCAGGCGGGGTCATTAGCCCTTTCTGCGACGCCCCCACCGTGACGTCCACCCCCCAGGCATCCATGTGGTATTCGTCGCAACCCAACGCCGCGATGCCATCGATCATGAACAACGCCGACGAACCGGATGCATCGATCGCCCGCCGCAGGGCCGCAACGTCGTTGCGAACCGAGTTGGCGGTGTCAACATGCACGCCGATAACCGCGGCAAACTCGTCGGCTGGTCCCGCCGCCAACCTCGCCTCCAACGCCGCAGGATCAACCGGACCGAACGGCGTTCCGGTCAGCACTTCGGTCTCGACTCCCGCAAATTTGACCGCTTCACCCCACATCAGCGGGAACCGGCCCGAATCCAAAACCAGCACCTTGTCGCGCCGGTTCATGGTGTTGGCGACCACCATTTCCCATCCAGCGTGACCGTTGCCGATCAGCATGAAGGCATGGCCGGTCGTGTCGGCAATCGCCGGCAGCCGGTCAAGCACCTCGGCCGAGACGTCAAGCAGTTCACCGTCGTAGATGTTGGGCATCGGCGTTCGCATGGCGTCCAACACCCGGTCCGGAATGATCGAAGGACCGGGGATGGCAACTAGGGCACGACCGAAGCGCAACGACATCGACCAGACGCTAGTTCTGTTCTCGCCAAAGGCAAGCGCGGCAAACGTCGACCCGACCGGTGAAGGTCAGGTCATCGCCAATCAGGCAGCCTGATCCCGGGATTCCGCAGTGGCGATCACAAAGTTGGCGAACGCCGGGCACTCGTCGAGCACCGACGAGAACTCACGCCGGTTGAACGCCAACACCTTGGTGTCCACCTGAGCGCTCACCGAGGCGGTGCGGCGGGCCTTACCCAACAGTGCGATTTCACCGGCGATATCGCCCGCGGTCAACACCGCCAGGTCCTCGCCGTCACGGGTCACACTCAGGCGACCGTTCAGCACGATCAGAAACTCACGACCAAAGGTGTCTTCACCCATGACGTTCTTGCCCATCCCGACCGTGACCGTCGTTCCTCGACGGGCAATGACGGCTAGTTCAGCCTCGGGGACAACCGCAGCCAGATCCGTCCCAGCCAACTCAGCGGGAACTTCGAAACGACGACGTAGCAACATTGGAAACCTCCAGAAAAGCGCAGCTTGGGGGAAGCTGCTACCAAAACGCTAGAGCCGAGTTTTGGCGCCGATGCGCGCGTGCGACAACAGTCACGCGTTTCGACTTTGATGCGCCGCGTGCATCACTCGAACGGCTCGAATCCCACCCTCCGCTCCGGGAATCATCCGGTTCATGGCGTAACAGCAGACCAGGTCGTGGGCGAGGTCAACGACCGCCATCGAGCCACCAAGGCCCGCCCAGAACACTGTTTGGTCGTTGACCCCCACCGGCATCGACGGGCTGTTGTGCCCAAACCCGATCCCCATCTTCACGTGGTTCTCGGTGATCGGGTCGGGTCCATCCCATTGGACTTCCAAAATCCGTTCGACCGTGGCCGGGGTCAGCGTCGGCCGGTCAATCGCCGGGTATCGGGTGACGAGGGTCAACAAAGCCGCCACCGAACGGGCGTTGCCGTGACCATTCGACGCCGGGAACTCGCTTTGTCGCCAACGCAAAGTGTTGACATCAGCCACCCGATCGGGCCCGTCGTTGGCGGCAGGCATCTCGTCGGTGCGCATCTCGCCGATCCGGTCCATCACCGATTCAGGAACACCAAGATGGAAGTCCACTCCGGTCGGGCCAGTGAGTTCGCGACGGATCCACTCCCCCATCGTCTGCCCGGTCACCCGCCGGACTACCTCACCGAGCAGCACCCCCTGAGTGAAGGCGTGATAGGCGAAACGTTCACCCGGGGCATGGGCCGGCGCCTGCGCCGCCATTCGTTGCGTGCAAACCACCGGGTCAAACATCTCGTCGTGACTGATCGGCGGATCAAACGTATGCAAACCCGCGGTGTGGCTCAGGACGTGACGGATCAGCACCCCGTCTTTGCCGGCGGCCGCGAATTCGGGCCAGATCGATGCCACCGGTTGATCAACCGACAGCAATCCTTGGTCGTGCAGGATCAGCACCGTCAACGCGGCGATGGTTTTGGTGGTGGACCAGACGTTGACCACCGTGTCGCGCTCCCAGGGCCGTTGCCCATCAACCGACGCGGCACCGGCCCAGAGATCGACCACCAGTTGGCCCCGGTCATACACCGCCACGCTGGCCCCAAGATCCCCACTTTCGGTGAAGTTCGCGGCCATGGCATCGGCCACCGGCTGGTACTGCGGGTCGTAGTTGCCGTGAAGTTCCGGCTCGGCCTGTTTGGTCATACGCCATCATGGCCGAGACCGAGCCGAGACGATGCTGCTAATCGTTCAGAAAAACTCGACAAACGGAATGGGCCAATGGCTAATCTCTGGTGCTTATGGCCGAAATCACCATCGGATCACGGATCCGCAAATCCCCCTTTTTCAACGCTGCCCGAGACGCCGGCGCAACCCACTACACGATCTACAACCGCATGTACATGCCCACGTCGTTCGGAGACCCGATCGGCGAATACGAACGGGTGATGACCGGCGTCTCGATCTGGGACGTTGGCGCTGAACGTCAGGTAGAGATTTCTGGACCCGACGCCAGAACCCTCACCGACCTGTTGTGTGCCCGGTCGCTGGCCAACTTGAAACCGGGACGGGCCCGCTACGCCCCGATGTGCAACCACGACGGGATCCTGATCAACGATCCAATCGCGCTGTGCCTTGCCGACGATCGCTGGTGGCTGTCGATCGCCGACAGCGACGTGCTGTTGCATTGCCAGGCGGTGGCGGGGGCCGGCGGGTACGACGTGCGGGTCGTGGAACCCGACGTCTCTCCGTTGGCCATCCAAGGGCCCAAAGCCGAAGCGGTCTGCCGTGACCTGTTCGGCGATTCGGTGATGGACGAACTCGGCTTCTTCCACCATCGGCCGATCAGCCTCGACGGGATCCCCATGGTGATCTGCCGTTCTGGTTGGAGCCGTCAGGGAGGGGTCGAGTTGTTTCTCACCGACGGCAGCCGCGGTCAGGAACTCTGGGATCGGGTGATGGCAGCCGGTGAACCGTACGGGATCGCACCCGGCACCCCGCACCAGATGGAACGCATCGAAAACGGTCTGCTGTCGTACCGGTCCGACACCGATGACGACACCGACCCGTTCGAGGCCGAACTCGGCAAATGGGTTGATCTTGACGGTCGAGATTTCGTAGGGCGGGCGGCGCTGATGAGCCGCCAGGCCGACGCCGGAGCACGACGGCGCTTGGTCAACGTCACCATCGACGGTGAGCTACCGGCTTGCGAGAATCCTTGGCCGGCAACCTGCGACGGTGCCCCCGCCGGTTCCCTCCGCAACGCGACCTGGTCACCGAAGCTCGGCAAAGCGGTCGGTCTGGCTTTGGTCCCGGTGGCCTACGCCCAGGCCGGCACCCAGCTCAACGTCGACGCCGACGGCAACCCGCTGGTTGTCACGGTCAGCGCCGTGCCGTTCGGAGAAAGCCTCACGGCTCCGGCCTAAAGCACCTGATCAAGCACGGCGGTGAGCGAGTCCACGGTTCGCTGCGGGTTGTGCAATTTGTCGAGCCCGAACAGGCCGAGGCGAAACGTCGAAAAGTCGTCTCCTTCGTCGCACTGCAACGGAACCCCTGCTGCGATCTGCATCCCGTGAGCCGCGAATTTGGCCCCTGATTTGAGGTCGGGATCGTCGGTGTAGCAAACCACCACACCGGGAGCGGTGAACCCTTCGGCCGCAACCGAAACCACGCCCCGCTCCGTCAGCGCGGCTCGCACCAAGCAGCCCAGTTCGTGCTGTTCGTCTCGAACCCGATCAAAGCCGTAGGCCTCGGTTTCGAGCATGACGTCGCGGAAATGACGCAACGCGTCGGTGGGCATCGTGGCGTGATAGGCGTGACCCCCAGCTTCGTAGGCGGCCATGATCTGACGCCATTTGCCTAGGTCGCAGGCAAAACTGGTGCTGGTGGTGTTGTCGAGTTGCGCCACTGCGGCCTCACTCATCATCACCAGACCCGCACACGGCGAACCGCTCCAACCTTTCTGGGGTGCCGAGACCAACACATCTACGCCAAGGGCCTGCATATCCACCCACATCGCCCCCGAAGCGATGCAGTCAAGGACCAGCAGGCCACCTACACCATGGACCGCGTCGGCTACCGCTCGCAGATAATCGTCGGGCAGCATCATCCCGGCTGACGTTTCGACATGCGGGGCAAACACCACCGCGGGGCGTTCCGCTTCGATAGCGGCCACAACCTCGCCGATCGGTGCGGGAGCGAACGGTTCCTGACGGCCGGGAACCGCCCGACGAGCCTGACAGACGGTGTGGCTGGCCGCGATCCGGCCCGTGTCAAGAATCTGCGTCCAGCGGTAGCTAAACCAGCCGTTGCGTACCACCAGCACATGCTGATCGGTGGCGAACTGGCGGGCGACCGCTTCCATCCCAAACGTTCCACTTCCGGGCACGACCGCAACCGCCGCTGCGTTGTACACCGACCGCAGCACCCGAGAAATGTCGTTCATCACGTTTTGGAACGACACGCTCATGTGGTTCACCGAACGGTCGGTGTAGACCACCGAATACTCCAGCAGGCCGTCCGGGTCGATTTCGGGGAGAAGTCCAGGCATAACGTCCGAGCCTAACTCTGCGGTAGGCGCGGGTCGTGCTGGTCGGGTAAACCATAGGGGTGCTGATCGTTGTTTCTCCCGCCAAATCACTCGACTACGAAACGAAGCTTCCGACCAAGAAGCACTCCGAACCGCGGCTGCTTGACCGCTCCGAGGAACTGGTCGACGCCATGGCGAGCCGCTCTCCGCAAGCCATCGCCAAACTCATGTCGGTCTCGACCGAACTCGCCGAACTGAACCACGAACGCTTCCAGGACTGGCACCGGCCGTTCACACCAGCCAACGCCCGACCGGCTCTGCTGGCGTTTAGCGGCGACGTCTACCTCGGCATGGACGCAGCCAATACGTTCACCGAACGCGACTACACCCACGCCCAAAAGACGCTGCGGATCCTGTCCGGGTTGTACGGCGTGCTTCGCCCGTTGGACCTGATGCAGCCCTACCGGCTCGAAATGGGAACTTCGCTGGCCAACCCGTACGGCAAAGACCTCTACGCCTTCTGGGGCGACCAAATCACCACGCTGCTCAACGACGATCTGGCGGCCAGCCCCGGTGCCAACGTGCTGGTCAACTTGGCCAGCAACGAATACTTCCATTCGGTGCAGTCCGAGAAACTCGACGGCCGAGTCGTGGCGCCGGTCTTTCTCGATGCCAAAGGCAACGGGCCGTTCAAGATCGTCTCGTTCTTCGCCAAACGGGCCCGAGGAGCGATGGCCGGCTGGATGATCCGCAACCGCGTCACCTCGCTGAAAGACCTGACCGCCTTCGACGAGCTGGATTACCGGTACGACCCGTCCCAGTCCACGGCGACACAACCCGTGTTCACCCGCACCGACGGGGGCGTCGCCGCAGCCAAGAAATGAGCGACGACCAGACGTTCGCCGATGCCATCGAAGGGTATTGCGGGTCGCTGAGCTACCAGCCGGGCCAACCGGTTTCGCTCCACATCTCCACCACCGCCGCCCGGTTTTCGGTCACGGTTCAACGCTGGGGAGCGGACCGCCAAACCGTCTGGTCGGCCGTCGATCAACCCGGTCAGCACCATCTCCCTCCCGCCGACGCCGACGCGCAGGGCTGCCGTTGGCCCGAGACACTCACCATCCCCACCACCACCGACTGGGAATCCGGGTTTTATCTCGTCACGCTCGAAGCATCCGAGGGACCCGAAGACGACCGAGGCGGTCGCGTTAACCACGCCGGGTTTGTGCTGCGGGCTGGCGATCGTCGCAACCGGGCGGTGCTGGTGCTCGCCACCAACACCTGGAACGCCTACAACACCTGGGGCGGCCGAAGCTTGTACACCGGTGGGCATCAGGTCAGCTTCGCTCGACCGTTTGCCCGCGGCATGCTGCACCGGCCGACAACCGAACGCGACGACCGCAAAGCCCGACCGGTGTACACCGGCGAAACGCCCGACATCGACGGGGTCACCTTTCAGCAGTACCGCACCGACCACAACTACCCGTCGGCGATCGGGTCAACCGGATGGTTCACCCACGAACGCCGGTTCGTGGAATGGGCTGAGGCGCTCGGCTACCGCTTCGACTATCTGATCTCAAGTGATCTCGACACCGACCCGCACAGTCTCGACGGGTACGACGTCGTGATCGGGGTCGGCCACGACGAGTACTGGTCGGCAGATCAGCGCCAACGGTTGGACGAATTCGGGGCCAGCGGCGGTGACGTCGTGTCGCTCAGCGGAAACACCATGTTCTGGCAGGTTCGCCTCACCGACACTGCGCCGGGGCTGGCCATGATCTGTCACAAATACCGAGCCCACCTCGACGATCCGGTGATGGGCAGCAGCGACGAATCCACCATGACCGGAATGTGGGCCGACCCGGTTGTGGGCCAACCCGAATGGTCGCTGCTCGGCGCTGGCAGCGCCTACGGGCTCTACGCCCGGTTCGGTGCGGCCACACCCCGCGGGGTGGGTGGTTTCGTGATCTACCGGTCCGACCATTGGATGCTTGACGGCACCAACCTCGGCTACGGCGATGTGCTTGGACGCGACGACGGGATCGTCGGATACGAAACGGTCGGATGCCCGATCCAACTCAACGACATCGGGCTTCCCGAGGCAGCGCCCCGCCCCGACCTTCCCGCCGAAAGCACCATCGTGGCGTTCACCCCTACCTCCAACCTGCGGGTCGGCCAGTATCCAAAATCGATCGCTGCGCTCAGCGATCAAGGAGACGCCGAATTCATTGCCGAACGGGTTTTCGGAGGGATCAACGACGAAAACCTGGCCCGAGCCATGCACGGCAACGCAGTGATGATGACCAGCCGGCCGTGGGGGGCGTCGGGCGGCACCATGACGGTGTGCGGCTCCACCGATTGGGTGTTCGGGCTTTCCGACCCTCAGGTTGCTCAGGTAACCGCCAACATCTTGAACCATTCGCTCACCGGCGAACGCTGATCACCCACCGGGGGCCGTGAGCTCCCGGAACCGGTCGAGATCGACGTTGCCTCCCGAAAGCGTCACCCCTACCCGCAACCCGGCGACATCGACGCGACCGCTGAGCAACGCGGCCAACGCACTAGCGCCACTGGGTTCGAGCACCACGTTGAGACGCTCAAACGCGAACCGCATCGCCGCCACGATCTCTGCGTCGCTAACCAGCACGATCTCATCGACCCGGTCCAGGATCACCGCCAGCGTTTTGTCGCCGGGCGATGTCGTCTGTTGGCCATCGGCGATGGTGCGGGGAGGGTCGATGGACACCAGTTCGCCGCGCTCCAGCGACTGTTTGACGTCGTCACCTGCTTCCGGTTCGACCCCTACCACCCGCACGTCACCGTGGGATTTGGCCACCGTTGCAGAACCCGAGATCAACCCTCCGCCTCCGACGCACACCAGCAACAGATCCACCGGTGCGTTTGAGAACAACTCCAATGCCACCGTGCCCTGTCCGGCCATCACCGACCAGTCGTTGTAGGGCGGAATCAACGTCAATCCCCGCTCGGCAGCCAACCGCTCGCCGATCGCTTCGCGGCTTTGCGAATAGCGGTCATAGAGGATCACTTCGGCGCCGTATCCGGCGGTCGCGGCCTGCTTGATCGCCGGGGCATCTTCGGGCATGACGACCACCGCCGGGACGCCGTGCAGCGACGCAGCCAACGACACCGCCTGGCCGTGGTTGCCCGACGAGTACGTGACCACCCCCTGTCGGCGCTGATCCGGTTCGAGAGAAGCCACCGCGTTGTAGGCGCCCCGGAACTTAAACGAACCGGTGCGCTGAAAACACTCGGCCTTCAGCCGTACCTGAGCACCACAGCGTTCGTCGAGGGTTCGACTGGTGAGTTCCGGGGTGACGTGGGCAACGCCCGCGAGTCGTTGCGCGGCTCGGGCGATGTCATCGACACTAAACGGGATACTCGACCCGGCAGGTTCAGGATCAACCATCCCCTGACGCTAGAGGGACCGGACGCTCGAGGGAAACGTCCCGCACCATCGGCAACCCAGCCCGTAGCCTTGAGCCCATGGCGCATCAGATCCTGCTGCTCAACGGCCCCAACCTCAACCTGCTCGGAACCCGAGAGCCAGAGATCTACGGGTCGGACACGCTTGACGACATCGTCGCTGCCGTCACCAACCTTGCTGCCGAGCGCGGCGCGGAGATCCGGCATCGGCAATCGAACGCCGAAGGAGATCTGGTTGACGCGTTGCAGGATGCGCAAAGCTGGGCCGACGGTGTGATCTTCAACCCGGGGGCGTTCACGCACTACTCCATCGCGCTGCGTGACGCCATCGCGGGCAGCGGGCTGCCGGTGGTTGAAACCCACCTTTCCAACGTGCACGCTCGAGAAACGTTTCGACATCACTCGGTGCTGTCCGCCGTCTGCCTCGGGGTGGTGTTGGGCTTCGGAAAGAACAGCTACTTCGCAGCGCTTGACGCACTAGTCCGTCACCTCGACGGTTCGTGAACGCCTCGGGTCAGCGGCTGAGCTGATGCCCAGTCAAGACCCGGACCACCACCAGATCGCAGCCGGCGGCATCGGCGGCCCGCTGGGCTTCGGCCACTCGGCGTCGGCCGGGGGCGGCGTCAACCATTCCCGCTCCGGCGATCACAAACCCGGTGCCGTACACCCACACCGAACCGCTGAGCAGAAAACCCATTAGCCCGACCGCCACCGCGATCTGGGCCAAACCGATCCGGGTGAACGTGGCACGCTGAAACGAACGGGCGAACCGGGCCGCGTCTGCGAAATCCCAAGCCGGAGTCAACCGGGGGGCAACTAGCTGGGCGAACGTTCCGACCAACGCCACCAGGACCGCGCCGGTCGTGGTGTCCAGACGGTCGAGGCCCTGCCCTGACGCCAACGTCACCGGAAACCAGAGCAGCACCATGGCGTTGGCCAGGGTCAACCAGACCATCCGCATCGAATCCAACCCCGACCGGTTTAGCGCCATAGACCGCATGCCGAGCACTGGCACGACCAGCAACGGCAAACGACGGACGACCGGCCACCAGCCCGGATCTCGGTCAAGCCCCATCAGGTCAGACCGATACCGGCGGCGGCCATTTCCGACCGCGCCGCTTCGGTCGTGTCGGCCGCAACCCCAGCGCAGTAGGCCAGCAGCACGTTGGTTTCGAACCCGCGGGCCGCGGCGTCCAACGCCGTGGCTTTGACACAGTGATCGGTGGCAAGCCCCACCACATCCACCGCCTCGACGGCCCGGTCCCGGAGCCACCGCTCCAGATCAACCCCGTCACCCGACGTTCGAGCAACGGCTGGGCTTCCAACGGCTGGGCTTCCAACGGCTGTGCCGTCGAAACCGGTGTAGCTCGGACTGGTTTGGCCTTTGAGAAACACCTCGTCAACTGCGATGGTCAGCTCCGGGTGAAACTCGGCTCCGTTGCTTTCGGCCACGCAATGCACCGGCCAAGTATCCACGTAGTTCGGTTCGGTACCGGTCGGGGCGAAATGCGATCCGGGATCGACATGCCAGTCCTTCGTAGCCACCACCGCGTCGTAGCGGCCGTTGGCCCGGTTGGTTCCCACCAGCGACGAAATCGAGCGGGCAACTTCAGCCCCACCGGCGACCGCCAGCGATCCCGCTTCGCAGAAATCGTTTTGCACATCCACCACGATCAGGGCCCGCACCATTGACCTTCTCCTCTACTCGCTGACGGCCGGACCGTTGACAACTCCGGCGTGCACCGGGGCCGACAACGGTTCCTCCACACCTTCCCAGATGGTCGGGATGGCCGGGGCGCGCTCGGGCCAAGGGGTTCGGTCGGCGTCCAACAGCTGGGTTCGGCGTTGCGCGCAGCGGGCCTGAGCCGCGGCCGGGTTGGTGAGATCCACCACCACTTCACCGTCGCGCATCAACGACACCTGAGGGGTCATCGAATCGCCCTCGAGATCTACGGGAAGCACCGAGAGCACTTCGGCACTAAACCGGCCGTCGGCATCAAGCGTTCGGTGGACGTCTTTGCGCCCACCCAAGGTGCGTTTGCCGGGGGACAGTTTGCCCACCGCTCGTAGCTCACTGGACGGGTCGTCATCGTCGGCGATCGACACCAGTTTGTAAACCATCGACGCGGTGGGGTGTCCCGAACCGGTGACCAGGCTCGTTCCGACCAGGTAGGCGTCGATCGGGGCGTTGGCCGCTTCGAGTTCTGCCATCTTGAACTCGTCGAGGTCGCTGGACACCACGATCCGGCAGCTCTTCGCACCCAGTTCGTCGAGCAACGCCCGCGCCGCCAGCGTTTCGCTCAGCAGGTCACCGGAATCGATTCGCACCGCGCCAATGTCGGTACCAACCGTCGCCACCGCCCGCCGGATCCCTTCCGCGACATCGAACGTGTCGACCAGATAGGTCGAGTCGGCGCCAAGCGTTTCGCTCTGGGCGGCGAACGCATCACTTTCAGACCGATGAGCCAGCACAAAGGCATGGGCGGTCGTGCCGCCGGTCGGGATGCCGTAGCGCCGTCCCGCTTCCAGGTTGGAGGTGGTGTCGAACCCACCGACGAAACCCGCTCGGGCCGCAGCCACTGCCGACTCGGGGTCGGTTCGACGCGAACCGCCTTCGATCAGGAGGCGATCACCGGCCGCGTCGGACATGCGAGCCGCGGCCGACGCCACCGCACTGTCGTGGTTGAGGATGGACAGCAAAACCGTCTCCAGCACCACACATTCGGCAAACGAGCCGGTCACGGTCAACACCGGACTGTAAGGAAAGAACAGTTCACCTTCGGCGTAGCCGGTGATGTCGCCGCTGAACCGGTAGTCGGCCAACCAATCGACCATCGGCCCGGGCGCCACCACCCCCGCGGTCACCAGATGATCGATAGTGGATTCATCAAAACGAAAGCGGCCCACCGCTTCGAGCATCCGGTCGATGCCGGCGACCACGCCGTAGGCCCGCCCAGCCGGCAAACGGCGAGCAAAAAGTTCGAACACGGCGCGCCGGTGAGCCACCCCAGAACGGAGAGCTGACGCGACCATGGTCAGCTCGTAGTGGTCGGTCAGCAGCGCAGACGACGGTTGCACGGCCACTACGCTAGCGCCAGCGTCGGGCCGCCCATTCAGCCGTAGGATCGGAGCACCATGACTGCAACGAGTCCGTTCCAGATCCTTCACTCGATTTCCTCCGATCCGTCGGGGCTCAAAGGCAAACAGATCGGTCGGCAGACCCGACGACGCGTTCTCGGGTTCGCTCGCCCGTACCGGCGACTCATCGTGGGTTTCGTCGCCACCGTGGTCACCGCCACCATGCTGGGCTTGCTTCCACCGCTGCTCATCCGGGAGGTGTTCGACAACGCGATTTCTTCCGGTGATTCAAGTCTGCTCAACCTGCTGTTCATCTTGATGGTGGTGGCCGCGGTTGGTGAAGCGCTGATCGGACTGGTCGAACGCTGGCTATCGGCCCGGATCGGTGAGGAACTGATCTTCGACCTACGGATCGCCCTGTTCGACCATGTGCAACGGATGCCGCTGGCGTTTTTCACCCGCACCCAGACCGGAACCTTGATCTCGCGTCTCAACAACGATGTGATCGGGGCACAACGGGCGTTCACCGGCACGCTCGGGACCGTGGTCGGCAACGTCATCACGTTGATCGGAACGTTGGCCACCATGCTGGTGCTGGAATGGCGCCTGACCTTGATGGCGGTGGTGATCCTTCCGGTGTTCGTGATCCCTGCCCGCCGGGTAGGGGCCGGGCTGTCCGACATCACCCGCGAAGGGATGAACCTCAACGCCCGCATGAACAACACCATGACCGAACGGTTCAACGTGGCTGGTGCGTTGCTGGTCAAATTGTTTGGACGCCACCGGGCCGAAGCCGACGACTTTGGTAGCCACGCCGGCCGGGTGCGAGACATCGGGGTCCGTTCCGCCATGTACAGCCGGATCTTTCTCGCTGCGCTCACGCTGGTCGGGGCGATCGGCACCGCCTTGGTGTACTGGTGGGGAGGCCATCAGGTCATCGACGGCAACATCACCGAAGGCACGCTGGTGGCGCTCGGTTTGTTTACCGTGCGGATCTACCTTCCCTTGACTTCGTTGTCGAACGCCCGAGTTGACGTGATGTCCGCGTTTGTCTCGTTCGAACGGGTCTTTGAGGTGCTCGACACTCCCAACCCGATCGTCGACGCCGACGACGCCCGTGCGCTTCCGTCGCCCCGGGGCGCGGTGGCGTTTAACGAAGTGACGTTCCGGTATCCCGCCCCTCCGGCCGGTACCCCCGCTTCGTTGGGAGGAGACCAGCCGGGCGGAAACAGCAATGTGCTGCGTGGGGTTTCGGCGGTGATCGAACCGGGGCAGATGGTGGCGATCGTCGGACCTTCCGGGGCTGGCAAAACCACGATGACCTCGCTGGTCCCCCGCCTGTACGACGTCACCGGCGGTTCGGTCACGATCGACGGGATCGACGTGCGCACCCTCACGCAGGAATCGTTGCGGCAGGCCATCGGTGTGGTCAGCCAGGATCCGCACCTGTTCCATGACACGATCGGGGCGAACCTTCGCTACGCCCGCCCGGACGCCAGCGACGCCGAACTTACCGAAGCCTGCACTGCGGCTCGGATCCACGGCGTGATCGCCAGCCTCGATGAAGGCTACGACACGGTGGTTGGCGAACGGGGTTACCGGCTTTCCGGCGGCGAGAAGCAGCGGTTAGCGATCGCCCGGATGCTGCTCAAAGACCCGGCGATCGTCATCCTCGACGAAGCAACGTCGCACCTCGACACCGAAAACGAGGTGCACGTGCAGGAGGCGCTGGCCCACGCCTTGAAGGGCCGCACTTCGCTGGTGATCGCGCACCGCTTGTCAACGATCGTCGCGGCCGACCAGATCCTGGTGCTCGACCAGGGCGTCGTTGTCGAACGGGGAACTCACGAAGCGTTGCGGGCCGCCGGTGGGCTCTACGCCGAACTGTACGACTCGCTGGTTCGCGGCGAGCAGGCCTGATCCAGGTTTCGTTAGCGAACCGCGCTGGGGGCAACCGGGGCGCCACCGGCCCGATGCAAACCGGCGGTCGTGGCCATGAACCGGCTACGCATCAGCAGCAGCGCCGCCACCCCCGACACCGCCACCATCCGGTACATCCCGGGGTACCCCCAGGTTTCGGCAACGAGACCCAGCACCAGCGTCCCGACCGAGTTCGCGAGGTCACCAAAGGTAGTGACGGTGGCGACCGCTCGAGACCGTTGCGCTTCGGTGGCCGAGTCAACGGCGATCAGCACCATCAATGGGACGTTCCACGCCAACCCGATGGCGATAACCACCGCGGCTAGGTAGAGCTGGGTGACGCTGTTTGCCGTGGACAGCAGCACCGCGCCGGCGACCACGGTGAGGTGAGCGAAGGTGGCGATGTGGATTCGGGCGAAGCGGCCGAGCACGTACCCGCTTGCGGCGCGCATCGCCATCACCGTCAACGAGTAGGTGAGCAGAATCCAGCGGGCTTCGGCCATTCCGAACTCTTCGGCGTAGTCAGCGATGAACGCGTTGAACCCCATGAAGGCAACGAAGATGAGCAGGTTGACGACGCCGACCCGGACCGCGGCCGGATGGAACAGGTCGGTAAACGATGCGGCGGGCACCACCTCGTCCGGGCGGGTTTCGGGGAGCGTGAACGCCACCAGGGCGCTGGCCCCCGCAAACCCGGCCGCCAGCGCAAAGGCCCAACCAAACCCGTAGCTCTGCATCACCGACTCGCCTGCTACTTGACCAACTGCGAACCCGACCAGCACCACCGTTGAAAACAGCGCGAACACTCGGTCGCGGTGATGCGGCGGTGGGAGTTCGGTCGCCACGGTGGCCTGCGAAAGGTACATCGCGGAGCTGGCCGCGCCGGTCAGTACTCGAACCGCGAGCAGGATGCTGAGGTGTCCGGTCGACGCGGCGGGAACGTGCAGCAACTGCAGGATCACCAGCGCCGATGAACCGGCGACCATCACCGGGCGACGACCAACCCGGTCCAGCATCCAGCCGGCCAACGGTCGAACCAGCAGCATCCCGATGGCAAACACCCCAAAAGCCAGCCCGATGTCGGCTTCGGATCCTCCGAGTTCGCGTTCGACGAGTCGGGGCAGCACCGGGAACGACACTCCGGCGATCCCGAAATACAACGCCGTGGCCCCAAATACGGCCAGCACTCGGGGAGTGAAAGCGCGGTCGGGGCGCAGGTCGGGGGCGGTCACCGGCGTCACGGTACCGGCGGGTTGAGAAATGGCGGTGATGGCTCCCACCTCGTAAGGTCAGCGGCATGTTCGAGACCACCGGTGAGGCGCCAGTCCCGATCGTGTTCTTGCATGGCTTCGCTACGTCCACGCAACGGACGTGGGTCGAGCCGGGCTGGTTTGATCTGGTCAAGGAAGGTGGTCGTCGCCCGATCGGTATTGATCTGCTCGGGCACGGTGACGCCGAAAAGCCGACGAACCCCGAGGCCTATCAGGACCTGGCTGGTCCGGTAGTCGAACAGTTGCCGTTTGCCGCCGACAGCGGCCGCCAGATCGACATCGTCGGGTATTCGCTGGGGGCTCGCACCGCGTTGGACATCGCAGTGCGTTTCCCGGGGCTGGTCCGGCGCCTGGTGCTGGGTGGGGTGGGGCGAAACCTGATCGAGGGTCACGCGATGGCTGGGACCGATCAGGGGGAGGCCATCGGCTACCGGTTCGATGGTTTGATGCGGTCCGACGGCCAGGATCCCGATCTGCTGCGAACCATTTCGGAAGCCCAAACGCAGCGAACCGACCGCTATTTCACCGCCGACACGCTGGCTACGGTGACCGCACCGGCGCTGCTGGTGATCGGCAGCGAAGATTTTGCTGGTCCGCCGGAACCGCTGGCTGAGCTCCTGCCCAACGTGGAGGTGACGGTGCTCGCCGGGGTTGACCACTTCAACCTTCCGAAACAGTTCGGTTTCATAGATGCGGCACTGGAGTTTCTCGACTGCGTCCCGGCTTGGTAGCGGGCGAGCCGAACCGTTTCACGCGGTTTGCTGCTCCGCTGTTTCGTTCAGCGCCCTCAACTCGTTAGGATCCGCGGTGCCCCCGTAGCCAAGTTGGTCACGGCAGCGGACTTTTAATCCGAAGATCGTGGGTTCGAATCCCACCGGGGGCACCAACCGAACCACACGAGTCATACCCCTCGCCTACCATCAAGGTATGCAGTTACGTCAGGTCTTTCTTGTCCTCATCGTTCTGATCGGCATCATGGCCGCTGGGCTGGTGGTGGTTACATGGTCCGACGACGACGAACAAACCGCGGTCGTGCCGGATTCCACCACCACCGAACCCTCGTCAACGGTTACCGCCGCCGACACCAGTTCGACCACCACCGCCCCAACCACCACCGTGCCCGGTATTACTTGTGTCGTTCCCGGGTCTGACGCGGCGACCGGTGCCGCCACCGACTCCAGTTCAACCACCACCACCCCAACCACCACCGTCGCCACCGGCAACCCGGAAGGCGGCGAGGACACTCCGGCTGGTGACAGCGAAACCGCTCAGGGTTCGTCAAGCACCACCAACAGTCCTGCCATCCCGGCTCTGGGAGTCAACGACTCGGTGACCACGGTCGGGTTTGGTGAAATCACGTTCGGCATGACGTTGGATCAGGCCTCAACGGCCGCCGAAACCCCACTCGTGCCCTGCTCACCGGAAGGCGCCTGCTATCTGGTCGTTCCCGAGCGCGGCCCGTCAGGGGTGATCTTCACTGTCGACAACGGGACCATCGAACGGCTCGACGTCACCTCAACAGAGATCACGACCCGCTCCGGGGTTGGGGTCAACACCACCACCGAGCGGATCCTCGAACTGTTTGGCGACAAGATCGAACAAGTCGATCTGGGAGACGGATCCACCGAACTGATCTTCGTGCCAACCGACGAGATTGACGCCAAGTTCCGGGTGGTGTTCACCGTCCGTGACGGGGTTGTGGAGTCGTTCCGGTCGGGGCGGCTTGGTGTGGTCTCCAGCGTCCATCCTTGCTCCCCCGCCTGAGCCACCGACTCCCACCGGTAGCGTCTCGGTGTGGTTTCTCACGATGATCTGAAAAAACGGCGGGTTCATGCTGACGGGGTTGTGGCCCGGCAGGCCAGCGCGACGCAGCGTAAAGCCCGCCGCCGCCGGGTCCTGATCAGCATGGCGGTTGGGCTCCTTGCCGTCACGATGGTGCTCCCGCTCGTTTCTGGCCTGATTCTGGTTACCGGCGATTCTCAAGAACAAGACGTTCCGGTGGTGCCACTCGACACCACCCCTCCTTCGCTGGTGAGCGAAGGGTACGAGGGCCTCACCCTCACCGGTGAAACGCCCTGTCCGGCGATCGACGGCAGCCAGGCCCGAACCACCTCGTTCGCTACGGCCCCACCCGATTGTCTCGAACCGGCGACCGAGTACACGATCCAACTCGAAACCCTGTCCGGTGAAGTTGCGGTCGAACTCGACCCGACCACAAGTCCCGAAGCCACCAACCTGATCGTGGCGCTGGCCCGCTACGGCGTGTACGAATCGGCACCCTTGGTGGTCTACGACGGGCTGGTGCTGGTCGGCGGAGCCGGCGATGCGGGATTCACCATCAGCAGCGACCCAGCCCCGGCCGACGGCAGCTACCCGATCGGCACGGTGATCGCGCTGGCCGACCTCCAAGGTTCTTTGCCTGGACAGTTCGCAATTGTCACCGGCGAACTCGGTGCTCAGGCGCTGGCCGTCGACCCGGTCCATCCGATTATCGGGACCGTTCGCGACGGTTTGGATGTCTTTGACCGCATCTATGACCTGGTGTTGTCCAACCCCACCACCCCGTACCGATTGCGGGCCGCGGTCGTGACACAAAACCCGGCCGGATGATCGCTAGGTTCTACAACGATGAGCACCGACAAGCGCGCCCGGCAAAAAGAGAACCGTCAGCAAAAGCAGGCGTCTGAACTGATCGCCTACCGTCGGTCTCGCATCATCGACCGGGCCAAGCAGGTAACCATCGTCGTGGTGTTGCTCGCCGCCGGCCTCGTCGTGCTGAAGGTGGTCAACACCGACGATTCCACCAACGCCTCTTCCGACGACACCGCAACCGGGTCGGTCGATGACGCCACCTCATTGCCGAATGTCACTGCCCCATCTGACGAGAACTGCCCCGAAGCCGATGGTTCGTCGCCTCGCACCATCGACTTCGAGTCTGCGCAACCACTTTGCATCAACTTGGCTCAGGACCACGTTGCGGTCTTCGATACTTCCGAAGGTGAAATCCGGGTCGATTTGGCAACCGCCTCTACTCCGATGACCGTCAACAACTTCGTCACCCTGGCCCGCTGGCATTACTACGACGGCACCACCATCTTCCGCAGCGATCCCACCATCGACATCATTCAGGGCGGGTCACCCCACACCGAATCTGCGTCGGATCCGGGCCCGGGGTACAACATCGCCGACGAACCCGCATTCGATGTTGACGACGCCGGTCAGGTGACCGGGCCTTACCGCTACCAACCTGGTCAGTTGGTTATGGCCCGTTCCGCCGGACCCAACAGCGCCTCAGCCCAGTTCTTCTTCACCACCGGAGCCAACGCCGCCCTGCTCGATGGTCAAGGTTCCTACGTGGTGTTCGGTGAAACCGACGAGGCAGGGCTCGAGGTGCTGCAAGGCATTATCGGCCTGCACGAACCCGGTGGTTCTCTCGGTGGCGCCCCGTCGCGCACGGTAACCGTCAACTCGGTCACGATCGAAACCAGCTAGGTCGGCGGCGCCTCGGTTGGGAACCGGGCAGTGGCGTCGACGAACAGCGCCAGCGCCCGCGGCACGTCGGGCACCACGAACCGGTCGAGGTCGGTAACGAACAGCCCGGCGTTTCGCAGCGCCCGCGGTACGTCGCGTCCGACGTGAACCCCGGCCGTCGACCGTACCCGTCGCCGCGAGGGTCGACCTAGCGGCCCCGTCCGCACGGTGGGTTCGAGCAGGTACAGACATCCGCCGGGTGATAGGTGGCGGACCATCGTGGCGACATAGGAATCGAGGTCGGGCTCGTAGGGGACCCGAACCAGCGAAATCACGGTGTCGTAGCGACCTTCACCTTCACCGGTCGGGTCGGAACCGTTGAGCTCCAGCACCCGACCCCGGGCCGCGCTGCGAATTCTTGCCACCCGGTCAGCCAACGTCTCCATCACCGGTTCGGGTACGAAACCTCGGGATCCACTCACCTCAGCCATGCCCGCAACCTAGGCGAACCTAAGCTGTGGCATGCCGATCGAGCCGCCGGCCAGCGACTGGAGCTTTGACGTTGACCTCGGAAACGAGCTCAACGACTTCGTCGCTACCGGAGCCGACGACGCACCGGGAACTCTGCTGGCGGCTTACCGGCGTGGCCTGTTCCCGATGCCTTCCCAACGTTCCCGCAGCCTTGGTTGGTGGTCTCCTAACCCTCGGGGCATTCTCGAACTTGACGCTCTGCACGTCAGCCGAAGCCTGCGTCGTTCACTGAAACGGTTCGAGTTTCGGATCAACACTGCTTTTCCGCAGGTCATGGATGGTTGCGCCGACCGCAGCGATGGCAACTGGATCGACGACCGGATCAAAGCCGCCTATCTGCGACTGCACGAACTGGGGTGGGCGCACAGCGTGGAAACTTGGCGTGACGGTCAACTGGTTGGGGGCCTGTACGGGATCGCGCTGGGGGGGCTGTTCGCGGCCGAGTCGAAATTTCACCGGGTCACTGACGCTTCCAAAGCGGCGGTCGTTGCGCTGGTGGCTGCCTTGAGCGACGACCAAGACCGGCTCATCGACGTGCAATGGCGCACCCCGCATCTGGCCACACTGGGCGTTACCGAGGTCTCTCGCCCCCAATATCTCGCCCGGCTCCCAGCGTTGCTGGCCACTCCCCCGGCGGGTGTATTCGCCAGCCGAGAGGCGCGTCGGCTGAAGCACCCCCTAACATCGTCTCCGGAGGGATGGCAGAGCGGACGATTGCACTGGTCTTGAAAACCAGCGGGCCTTCACGGGTCCCGGGGGTTCGAATCCCCCTCCCTCCGCCAGCAACCCCCCACCAGCGGTCGGTGCCGAACCGGCAGACACCTGATTGGTGCGTTTCGCGAACGGGGGCTAATGGCAATTTCCGGTACAGCGTGTTAGCTATTCGATTATGACTCTACGAATCGGAGCTGACGTCGGCGGAACGTTCACCGATGTTGTCCTAGAACAAGCCACTGGGGGCTACGTATCGACCAAGGTGCTGACCACCCATGAAGCCCCCGAACTCGGGATTCTTGACGGCATCGTTCAGATCGCAACCGAAGCCAACGTGAACTTGGCCGACGTCGAACAGATCATCCACGGGACCACGTTGGCGACCAACGCGTTGATCGAACGCCGGGGTGCACGCACCGCGCTCGTTACCACCAATGGATTCCGGGACGTCATCGAAACCCGGACCGAAAGTCGCTTCGAACAGTACGACCTCAACATTGTGCTTCCCCAGCCGCTGATCTCCCGAGCGGACCGTTACGTGATCAACGAGCGGCTCAACGCCCGCGGCGAAGTGCTGATCCCGTTTGACGAAACTGAAGCCCGAACGTTGATTCGTCAACTCGCCGACGGCGGTTACGAATCGGTGGCGGTTGGTTTCATCCACTCCTACCGGAACCCTGACCACGAGCGGCGGTTCCGGGATCTGCTTCGGGAAACCCTCCCCGACATTGCCTGTTCGTTGAGCAGCGAAGTCTCCCCTCAGATGCGCGAATTCGAGCGGTTCAACACCGTGTGCGCCAATGCCTACGTGCAACCGCTGATGGCGTCGTACCTCATTCGGCTCCGCGATCAGCTTCAAGCCCGCGGTGCGACCTGCCCGCTCTATCTGATCCATTCCGGTGGCGGGTTGATGTCGGTGGAGTCGGCGGCTGAGTTCCCGGTTCGGCTGGTCGAGTCCGGACCGGCAGGCGGCGCGATTTTCGCAGCGGACCTGGCCGCTCGATACGGCCGAGATCGAGTTCTGTCCTACGACATGGGGGGAACGACCGCCAAAATCGCGCTGATCGAGCATTTCACGCCACAAACCGCCAAAACCTTCGAGGTTGACCGAACCGCCCGGTTCAAAAAGGGCAGCGGGATGCCGATCTCTATCCCCGTGATCGAGATGATCGAAATCGGGGCCGGAGGGGGATCGATCGCTTCGGTCGACCAACTCGGCCAGATCCGGATCGGCCCGCACAGCGCCGGTTCGGAACCGGGACCGGCCAGCTACGGACTGGGAGGCATCGACGCCACCGTGACCGACGCCAACGTCCAACTCGGGCGGCTTCATCCCGATACGTTCGGGGCCAAAAACATTGACCTTTCTCCTTCGCTGGCTGGCGAAGCGATCATTGCGTCGGTCGGACGTCACCTCGGCATGGATGCCGACACGGCAGCGGTGGGAATCTCCGAAGTCGTCGATGAAAACATGGCCAACGCAGCTCGGGTCCACGCCGTGGAAAACGGTAAAGACCTCAGCGGCTATTCGATGATCGCCTTTGGTGGGGCAGGCCCGATCCACGCCGGACGGTTGCTCGACAAACTCGGTCTTGACGAACTGCTGATCCCGGAAGCGGCCGGGGTTGGTTCGGCGGTCGGGTTTCTTCGGGCTCCGTTCGCCTACGAAGCGATCCGAAGCTTCTACACCTCTACGGCCGGGTTCGACGTCGACGGCGCCAACCGGGTGCTTTCCGAACTCGAACAAGAAGCGATGTCGTTTGTTCGCCAAGGCACCGATGCCGAGGTCGTTATCGAACGTCAAGTATCGATGCGTTACAAGGGACAGGGTTGGGAGATCCCGGTACGGCTCGATGACGGCACGTTCGACGAGATGGCCAGCGAGCTGTTGGGTTCGCAGTTCACGAAAGCCTACGAAGAGTTCTTTGGTCGGGCGATCGACGATCTCACCATCGAAGCGGTGAGCTGGTCGGTGCGAGTCGCTTCGGTCGTTGCATTACCCGAACCGGTGACCCTCAGAACCGAAGGAACCGAGTTTGCCGCCGACCACCACCGGACCATCTACGACCCGGTGACCGGCGAGTCGGGGTCGGCCGGGGTTGTGCATCGGTCAGCGCTGAATCCGGGTCAGCAGGTCAACGGACCGGCGGTCATCGTCGAAGAACAAACCACCACCGTGTTGGCCTCGCATCACCGAGCCGTCATGCAATCCGACGGCGCGCTTCTGGTCTATCGAGCCGCGGCCAGCCAGGAGGTCCAAGCATGAACCCGACCGAAGAGCTTCGCTATCAGGTGATGTGGAACCGGCTGATTTCGATCGTCGAAGAACAAGCCCTCACCCTGGTCCGCACCTCGTTTTCGACCTCGGTTCGGGAAGCCGGCGACCTCTCGGCGGGGGTGTTTGACCAGACCGGCCGCATGGTGGCCCAAGCGGTGACCGGCACACCGGGGCATGTCAACACGATGGCTGCCGCGGTTGGGCATTTCATCAACGACATTGGACCCGAACGCATCTACCCCGGTGACGTGTACATCACCAACGATCCGTGGAAAGGAACCGGGCACCTTCACGACATCACCGTGACGACGCCGGTGTTTACCAACCCCACCGGGAGCGAGCCGACCCTGATCGGGTTCTTTGCCTCAACCGCGCACGTGGTTGACGTCGGCGGTCGCGGATACGGCCCCGAAGGTCGCGAGGTGTACGAGGAAGGGCTCCGGATCCCGATCATGAAATGGGCTCAGCGGGGTGACCTCAACACCGATCTGGTGGGGCTGGTGCGAGCCAACGTCCGCGAAGCCGACCAGGTCGTGGGCGACATTCACGGTTTGGCCGCCAGCAACGAAACGGGGCGTCGACGGCTACTGGCCATGCTCGACGAGTTCTCGTTGGAACGACTCGATGAGTTGGCCGAGTTTGTGTTCGACCGCACCCGCACCGCAACGCTCAACGCGCTCCAAGCCGTTCCGGCCGGTACGTACCACAACACGATGACCGTTGACGGCTACGACACGCCGATCACGTTGCAGGTGGCGTTGACGGTCAGCGGCGAAGGGATGCACGCCGATTTCACCGGCACCTCCCCGATCAGCAGCCACGGGGTCAACGTGCCGCTGACCTACGCGCAGGCCTATTTCACCTACGCCATGCTGGTTGCGCTGGCGCCAGAATTGCCGAACAACTTTGCGTCGCTTGAACCGTTCACGGTGAGCGCTCCGCCGGGAGTGATCCTCAACGCCCAAGACCCGGACCCGGTGTCGGTTCGTCACGTCATCGGACATTTCGTCACCGACCTGAGTTTCGGCGCGATCGCTCAGGCCCGCCCCGAGGTGGTGCCCGCCGAAGGGGCCGGTGCGCTGTGGAACTTCCAAGCCAGTGCCCGGCAGGCATCCCCCGACGATCCCAAACCGCCGGTTGAGGTCTTGATGTTTAACAGCGGTGGCACCGGTGCTCGCCCCACGCTGGATGGCCTGACCGCCACCGCGTTCCCGTCCGGGGTTCGCACCATGTCGGCCGAAGCCACCGAACAAGTCGGCCCGATCGTGATCTGGCGCAAAGAGATTCGGGAGAATTCGGGTGGGGCCGGACAGTTCCGGGGAGGGTTGGGCCAAACCATCGAAATTGGACCGGCCGACGGTTACCAGTTCGAGTTCTCGGCCATGTTCGACCGGGTCGACCATCCGGCGCGGGGTCGGGCTGGCGGGGCCGACGGCCAAGCCGGACGGGTATACCTCGACGATGGAACACCGTTCCCCACCAAAGGAGTGGCGACCGTGGCCGCCGACCGACGACTCATCATGGAACTTCCGGGAGGAGGCGGGTTTGGCGATCCCGCCGACCGGGACCCTGAGGCGGTGACCAACGACCTCCGTCAGGGGTACGTTTCATGACCGCTCGCAGCAGCCAGCCTCCGAAGGCGGTGGGTTACGACGTGGTCATCGTTGGTGGGGCGATCATGGGTTCGTCGGTGGCGTGGTTTCTGGCCTCTAACCCCGACTTTGACGGTTCGATTCTGGTTGTTGAACGCGACCCGTCCTACGAGTTCGCGTCTACTACCCACACCAACAGTTGCATGCGCCAACAATTCGGTACCGAAATCAACGTGCGGATTAGCCAATTTGGGGCGCAGTACCTTCGGGACATTCGCAGCCAGTTCGACGACCCGGACGTTCCCGAAATCGGTACGCGCCATTTCGGTTACCTCTATCTGGCCGACACCGAAGCGTTCGCTGCTGCGTTGCGCCAGAGCCAAGAAGTGCAGGCTCGATGCGGGGCCGCGACCTACATCATGACCCCCGACCAGATCGCCGCCGAGTACCCGTTTTACAACCTCGATGGGATCCTCTGCGGGAGCCACAATCGGGTCGATGAGGGCTACTTCGATGGCGGAACACTCTTTGATGTCTGGCGTACTCAGGCCCGACGAGCCGGGGTTGAATACTGCACCAACGAGGTGGTGGCGCTGACCCGCACCGGCCAGTCGATCACGTCGGTGACGCTGGCGTCCGGCGAAACCGTTGCTTGCGGGGCGGTGGTGAACGCGGCGGGGCCTCGAGCGGTTGAGGTCAGCCGCATGGCAGGTTTCGACCTTCCGGTGGAGCCGCGTCGCCGGTTCACGTTCGTGTTCGATGCCGCCGAACCGCTCGACCGTGACCTGCCGTTGACCATCGATCCGTCAGGGGTGCATGTTCGCACCGACGGTGGGTACTACATGGCCGGTTGCGGGCCCGACCCGGACCCTGCCGCGGCCTACGACGATTTCACGATGGATAACGACATTTGGGAAGACAAGGTGTGGCCGGTGTTGGCCGAACGAATCCCGGCTTTTGAACGGGTGAAGGTGCTCAACCGTTGGGTCGGGCATTACGCCTACAACACGCTTGACCAGAACGCGATTGTTGGTCCTCATCCCGAGGTGACGAATTTCGTGTTCTGTAACGGCTTCTCCGGCCACGGCCTGCAACAGTCTCCGGCCATGGGTCGTGGGGTCAGCGAATGGTTGGCCTACGGCCACTACCGCAGCTTGGATCTGTCCCCGTTGGGCTATCAGCGGATTCTCGACAACGAGCCGTTCCTCGAACGCGCGGTGATTTAGACGCGAGACGGCAGGAATTTGCCGTGATCTCAACCTGCTTGCATCTGTTGAATGAGTCTGTGAAGGTTCGCAGATGAGCACCAAGCCAACGTCGGTTGATTTTCATTTCGACATCATGTGTCCGTACGCGTACCAGACATCGAAATGGATCCGTGATGTGCGCAAACAGACCGGGATCACCATCAACTGGAAGTTCTTTTCGCTGGAGGAGATCAACTTGGTGGAAGGCAAGTTGCATCCGTGGGAACGCGAATGGAGTTACGGCTGGTCGATGTTGCGAATTGGGGCGCTGCTTCGGCGGCAGTCGATGGACGACCTTGACCGTTGGTACGAACGGGCCGGGCGAGCGCTGCACGAAGATGGGCATCGCCCCCACGACCCGGATGTGGCCCGGCACCTGCTTCGCGAGTTGGGCCTTGACCCGGCGTTGGTAGATGCCGCGATTACCGACCCAACCACCAACGACGAAGTGCATGCCGACCATCAGCGGGTCGTCGACCACGGCGGGTACGGCGTGCCGACACTGTTTTTCGGAGATCAGTGTTTGTTCGGGCCAGTCTTGATCGACCCACCGTCGGGCGACGCAGCGTTACGGCTCTGGGATGCGGTCACGGCCTGGGTGGAGTTCCCGCACCTCTACGAACTGCAACGGCCCAAACAACCAGCCGACGAAGCCGCGATCGTGGCCACGTTCCGTCCGT
>JAFMKU010000059.1 GCA_017852795.1 Candidatus Neomicrothrix sp. | reverse complement strand
GCTACGAATTCAACCCGAAATACCGCAGTCGCTTCGAACAAAGCGACCTGGTGCTGTCGGGAGAGTCGCCGGATGGCCGCCTTGTCGAGTTCATCGAATTGAACAATCACCCGTTCTGGATCGCGACGCAGGCCCATCCTGAGTTCAAGAGTCGCCCCGACCGTCCCGCACCGCTGTTCCGAGAGTTTGTCGGCGCGGCGCTTCAACGGGCTAGCGGTCGCAACCCCAAACTTCCTTCGCTCGAAGACGACTTGAGTACGGCCGAGTCGTGACCGAACCAGGTTCGCGGTCAGCGAGCGGGTTCACCTACCTCGGCGAACGAGTCATCCACGAAGGGGTCGTGGTGCGGCTGGTGGAAGGTGCATTCCTCGACCCGGACGGCCAACGAATGCAGCGAGACATCGTCCGGCACCCCGGTGCGGTAGGGGTGATCGCGCTGCGTGACGACGAAGTCGTGTTGGTGCGCCAGTATCGAGGTGCGGTGCATCGAGAGATGTTGGAAATCCCGGCCGGCAAACTTGATGTCGACGGCGAAGCCCCCGAACGCGCTGCGGTACGAGAACTCGAAGAAGAGGTTGGGTTGCGGGCCCGGTCGTTGGAAATGCTGTGCCAACTTCACTGTTCGGTGGGTTTCTGCGACGAGTTGCTCACCGTGTACCTAACTACCGATTTCGAAACCGTTGCCCCGTCGCAGGTCGGAAACGAAGAGCGCTACATGACCGTCGAATGGATGCCACTCGATGCGGTGAGCGCCGCACTCTCCGACGGAACCATTACCGACGCCAAAACGTTGGTCGGGCTGCACGCCCTCCTTCGTCGCCTCGGTCGCTGAGGGATCCGCTGGCGATGGTCGCGGACCCGGTCACCGTTGATCCGATGATCACCGAGTTCCTCGTGTGGTTAACCGTCGAACGAGGTCGTGCGACCAACACCCTGTCGGCGTATCGCCGCGACCTCGGACGGTACCAAGAACACCTGAGCTCAACGGGTCGTCAGGTAGCCACCGCCAGCAACGACGACGTGGTGGCGTTCCTGCGTTCCCTGCAGCGCCAAGGTCTCGCCCCCGCGTCGGTAGCCCGCACGCTGGTCGCGGTTCGAGGACTGCACCGTTTTCTCGTCAGCGAAGAACTTCGCGACGACGACCCGGCCGCCGACCTAGAAATCCCTTCGCCACCCAAAGGCCTACCGAAAGCATTGACCCTTGCCCAGGTCACGACCTTGATCGAATCGGTTCCCACCAACGATCCGGTTGGGCGTCGCGACGCGGCCCTGTTGGAGACGCTCTACGGGACCGGGGCACGCATCTCGGAAGTGGTTGGGCTTTCACTCGGAGACATCGACCTGCACGATGGTCTGGTGCGTTTGATGGGGAAAGGTTCCAAAGAACGGATCGTGCCGCTTGGCCGCCTCGCCGCGGTTGCGCTGCAACGATGGTTTGATCCTGAGGGACGGACCCAGCTCGCGCCCCGCCAGTGGGCTCGGCGCGGCGACGCCGAAGCAGTGTTTCTCAACCAGCGAGGGGGGCGGCTCACCCGGCAAGGCGCGTACGGGATTTTGGCGCAGCGAGCCAACGCTGCGGGACTCACCGAACATCTCTCACCGCACGTCCTGCGCCATTCGTGTGCCACCCACATGCTCGACCACGGCGCCGATATCCGAACCGTGCAGGAACTCCTCGGCCACGTCTCGATCTCCACCACCCAGATCTATACCAAGGTGTCGAACGAACGACTGTTAGCGGTTTACCGGGCGGCTCACCCTCGGGCGGTGGGTGGCTGATGGCCGCCATCGGGCATCTGGCCCGCCGTTTCGTTGGTTCGCTTCGCCCTGGAGGGCCGGGAGCCGACGCCGAGCGGTGGGTGCAGTCGGTGCTTCCCCCGCCCCTCTTCGAGCTCTGGGCCGAAATGCCTGGACCGGATCGACGGCATTCCTACGGGGTAGCCCGGGCGGTGCAACAACGGTTGGCTGAGCAGGCAACGCCCCCAGTGCTCGCCGCGGCACTGCTCCACGACGTTGGCAAACTTTCGTCGGGGCTGCGAACCCCCGGCCGGGTACTGGCCACCCTGATCGCCGCCGCTCAAGGTCGAACCGCGGCGGAGCAATGGTCGACCCGGCGAGGGCTACCGGGTCGCATCGGGCGTTACCTGCGCCACCCCGAGATGGGCGCCGTCATGCTGGAACGGGCCGGCGCAGACCCGTTCACGGTGGCTTGGGCGGCTCAACACCATCGGCCTGCCACCGAATGGAGCGTTGACGTTGAGCTGGCCACGGTGCTCAACGAAGTCGACGACGACTAGGCGTCCAACAAACCGAGGTTAGAACGGACGCGGTCCATCGTGTCGGTCGCGATCGCCCGAGCTTTGTCGGCACCGACCCGAAGCAGACGAGCGGTTTCACCCGGATCAGCTTCCAGTTCCCGGTACCGGGCCTGAATCGGTTCCAGCAACGCGATCACCGCGTCTGCGGTGTCGGACTTGAGCGCCCCGTACTGCTCGTACTGTTCAGCAAGCGCCGCGGGTTCCCGATCGGTGGCGGCACCAAGGATCGACAACAGGTTCGACACTCCAGGCTTCTGTTCAGGATCGAAGCGGACAACTCCATCGTTGTCGGTCACCGCCGATTTGATCTTCTTCATGATCTGGCCTGGTTCGTCCAAGAGACCGATCGTGCCTTTCGGAGAGTCGAGCGATTTCGACATCTTGTCGGTGGGCCGTTGGAGGTCCATTACCCGAGCACCAGCCGCAGGGATCACCGCTTCGGGCAGCACGAAAGTCTCGCCGAAACGAGAATTGAACCGTTCGGCGATGTCACGGGTGATTTCGATGTGTTGACGCTGATCGTCACCAACCGGAACCTCATTGGTGTCGTAGAGCAAAATGTCGGCGGCTTGCAGGGCTGGATAGGTGAACAGGCCTGCCGAAATGAAGTCATGGCGGCCGCTCTTGTCCTTGAATTGGGTCATCCGGCTGAGTTCGCCGTAACTGACGTTGCATTGCAGGATCCAACCCAACTCGGCGTGTTCACGAACATGAGATTGAACAAACAAGGTGCAAGTTTCGGGATCCAACCCGACCGCCATCAGCATCTGAGCCAGACGGAGGGACCCGTCGCGCACCTCACCGGGGGCTTTGGGAATGGTCACCGCGTGGAGGTCAACGACACAGAAAAACGCGTCGCTGGTGCGCTGCATTCTCGCCCAGTTGCGGGTGGCTCCCAGATAGTTACCGAGGTGCTGCTCGCCGGTGGGCTGGATTCCGGAAAAGACGCGGGTCATGGCCCCACATCGTAGAGCCTTAGGAGCCGAGGGCAGACTTGTATGCCGAGAGTGTCCGATCTCGGGCCTCGGCATGGTTCACGATCGGTGGCGGGTAGGTGTCGCCCAACACCACACCGGCGGCCGCGAGGTCCAACGCCCCCGCCTCCCACGGGGCGTGGATGTCTCGGCGGTGCAGATCAGCCAACTCGGGGACCCAACGCCGAATGTAGGTACCGTCCGGGTCGAACTTTTTACTCTGGGTGATCGGGTTGAAGATCCGAAAATACGGTGCGGCGTCAGGTCCGGTTCCGGCCACCCACTGCCAGTTCCCGGCGTTCTGTGAAGGTTCGCCGTCGCTGAGCAGGTGACGAAAGTGTCGTTCGCCCCGACGCCAGTCGATCAGCAGGTCTTTGACCAGAAACGACGCGGTGATCATGCGCACCCGGTTATGCATCCACCCGGTTTGTTGCAGTTGACGCATGCCAGCATCCACGATCGGGTATCCGGTCTGACCTTGCGTCCAAGCTGCGAATTCGTCATCGGACGACGTCCCGGTGCGCCAGTCGATGTTGTCGTATTCGCTGCGTATCGCCAACCGGTCGATGTCAGGAAACTGAAAGGTCAAATGGGCGTACCAATCTCGCCACGCCAACTGTCGGACAAACCCGGCCCGCCCGCTGCTCGAGGTGCCGATCCGTTGCGCGGCGACGAGCGGGGAGACGGTTCCGAACCGCAGCGCAGTAGACAACGCGCTGGTTCCCATCTCAGCGGGAACGTCTCGCTGTTCGCCGTAGGCATCGGCCCGGGCATCCCATGTGTCGAGGAGTTCATCAGGATTGAGACGGTCTCGAAGATCCCCGAGCGCTAACCGGTCAGAGTTGTCGGTGAGGGCGGGCAGGCCAACCCCCGGGTCGTTGAGGACCTCTACCGACGATGCCTGCGCTAGGTCGCGAACCGGGACCGTGGCCCACTGCTTGGCAAACGGGGTGAACACCCGCGACAACGTGCCTGCTTTGGTAAGCACCGTGCCCGGTGAATGCACCAGCGTGCCCCAGAAACGATTCACCACCCCGGGAAACGCCTGCTCCACCAAACGGTCCCGTCGTTGGCTCCAGCGGCTCACGTCACCGTTGACATACAACGCATCGCTTTGAAAACGGGTGGCCAGATCAACCAGTGCTTGATCTGGAGCCGCAGAAACAACGTGGAGGCGCCCACCTTGGGTGGCGAGTTCCTGATCGAGTCGCGCCGCCGCGTGCAAGAACGCGGCTCGGCGATGAGGTCCAGCCCGATCCAACAGCACCGGTTCGATCACCAGCACGGGAACAACCCGCTGATGAGACTCGGTGGCGGCCGCCCACGCCGGGTTGTCGTGCAGTCGGAGGTCCCGACGGAACCACATAATCGCGGTGGTGTTCATCTACAGACCTTAGACCGGGGGGTAGGGAAACGTTCTCGTCGTTTTCCACAGGGTAGAAGGTCTGCACTGGGGCGACGGGCGTCTAGTGTCCTTGCGATGGCTATTGAGGTCCATACCCCGGTTTTCGACGGTCCCTTTGACCTGTTGTTGCACCTCATTCTTCGACAGCAGGTCGAGCTGTACGACGTGAGTTTGTCCGAGATCGTCGATGCCTACCTTTCGGAATTGGATCGGATGGATCGGCTCGATCTGGAGGTCGCCACCGAGTTTTTGTTGATCGCGGCCACGTTGGTTGAATTGAAAGCCCGCCGGCTCCTGCCCGAAGATCCCGAAATTGATCTTGATGACGAATTGGGTTTGTGGGAGGAACGAGACCTGCTGCTGGCCCGGCTTGTCGAATGCAAGACGTTCAAAGATGCGGCGGTGATTTTCCGGCAGCTTTCCGCGTCGGCGTCGAGAAGTTACGCCCGCCGTTGCGGACCGGTCGAAGACCATTTTCTGCAACTCGCACCTGATCTGCTGGTCAACACCACCCCCGAAGATCTGCGGGCTGCCTACCTGAAAGCCATCGAACCGAAACCGGTGATCCGGGTCGATCTGTCCCATGTCACTCCGATCAAGGTGACGGTGGCGGAAGCGGTCGAAGAGTTGATCGTCGATCTTCGCCGCAGCGGACGGCGGACCTTCCGAGAGTTGACCGGCCACATCCACGAACGGATCGAGGTCGTGGTTCGGTTCCTGGCGCTGCTGGAGTTGTTTAAGCAGGGTCTGGTCGAGATCGACCAAGCATCTTCGTTCGGCGAGATCTCGGTGGTCTGGAACGACCATGGCGAGATCCACGCCTCCGACATCGAAATCGACACTTACGAAGGCTGATATGTCCGACCATGTAGCTCCCGCGCTTGAAGCAATTTTGATGGTGGCCGAAGAGCCGCTACCTCCGGAACTGCTGGCCAGCCTGGTGGGTGCACCGATCGCCGAAGTTGAAGAGATCTGCGAGTCGCTCGCCGCCGAATACGTGGCCGATGGCCGCGGATTTATTCTGGCCCGAGTTGCTGGGGGTTACCGTTTCCAGACCGCGACCGAGCAGGCGCCTTACGTTGAACGGTTTGTGCTTGACGGTCAATCGGCCCGACTCTCCGCGGCAGCGTTGGAGACGCTGGCGGTGGTGGCCTACAAACAACCGGTTTCCCGCAACCAGATCGCGTCGATCCGGGGGGTCAACGTCGACGGGGTCATGCGGACCCTGCAACAGCGCGGGTACGTCGACGAGGTGGCCCGAGATCCGGGACCGGGTCAGGCCGTGATGTACGGGACCACTCCGACGTTTCTTGAACGCCTTGGTCTTGACTCGGTCGAGCAGTTGCCACCGCTCGGAGATTTCTTCCCCGACGCGACCGTGGTTGAAGCGCTCGAACGAGGGTTGCGGATTGGTCCGGAAGATCCTGACGAAAACCCGGACGCCGATCTTGACGTCGATCCGCACGCCGAAACCCTCGCTGACACCGACGAGCCGACGGCTGAACTCGACGCACCATCCGTCGATTCGGACGAGTCCGACTCGTGAACACGGAAGGCGAGCGGCTCCAGAAGGTTCTCGCTCGGCTGGGGTTCGGAAGCCGACGGGTTTGCGAGGACCTGATCGCCGACGAGCGGGTCACGGTCAACGGTGACATTGCGGCGCTGGGTCGACGGGTCGATGTTGACCAGGACCGGGTCGAGGTTGACGGTGCAGTGGTTGGGGTCCGCCCCGGACTCGTGCATTATCTGCTGAACAAGCCGACCGGGGTCATCACCACCGCCGACGATCCGCAGGGTCGCCCAACCGTGGTCGAACTTGTTCCTGACCAACCTCGGATCTTTCCGGTCGGACGCCTCGATGGCGACACCGAGGGGTTACTGATTTTGACCAACGACGGTGATCTTGCCCATCAGCTCACCCATCCCAGCTTCGGGGTCGAAAAGGAATACCTTGCCCACGTGGACGGTGTCCCGTCTCGGGCCGCGCTTCGCAATTTGCGCGAAGGCGTTGAACTTGACGACGGAAGAACTGCTCCGGCCCGGGTAACCGCAGTCGAACCAGGTCTGCTTCGGATCACCATCCATGAAGGTCGCAACCGGCAGGTTCGGCGCATGTGCGATGCGGTAGGTCACCCTGTTCGACGACTGATCCGGACCCGAATCGGGCCGATTGTGGACCCACGGCTTCCTCCCGGAGGCTGGCGGGAGCTGTCCCGAGACGAGGTTCGATCCTTGGAGGTGGCTTCCAGCGGCGGGCGAGAAGGCGAAGCGCCTGACCGCGAGCGGTAGCCTGCGAGTCTGTGTCCGAAGCGAAACGTGTTGTCATCGTCGGGGTTGGCCTGATCGGCGGCTCCGTCGGCCTAGCCCTAAAACAGCAGGGCTGGGAGGTCGTCGGGGTTGATGTTGACGCCGAGCGGTTGAAACGCGCCCTCGAACTCAACGCGATCGACTCGGTAGCGACCATCGACCAAGCCGGACCCTGCCAGCTGGCGGTGGTCGCGACGCCGGTCGATCACGTCGTGGGCACCGTGGAACGGTTGTTGGCTGCCGGCGCCGAGGTGGTGACCGACGTTGGTTCGGTAAAGGGCCCGGTGGCGTCCGCAATCGACGACCACCGGTTTGTGGCGGGTCACCCGATGGCCGGTAGCGAACAAGACGGGATCGACGGGGCAACTCCGTTGCTGTTCAGCGGCGCAACGTGGGTGCTTTGCCCCACCGCGAAAACCGATGATGACGCATTCGTCACCGTGCGCGACGTGGTGGTGGGGTTTGGTGCGAACCCGATCGCTATGGAACCGGACCGCCACGACCAGCTTGTAGCGGTCGTGTCCCATGTGCCGCATCTCACCGCTGCGACGTTGATGGGGCTTGCCGACGGGCGGGCGGTGGAACATCGTGCGCTGCTACGCCTCGCCGCGGGTGGATTTCGCGACATGACACGGATCGCAGCCGGACATCCCGCGATCTGGCCGGACATTTGTGTTCAGAATGCGGATGCCATCGTCGACGTGCTCGACCAGCTCATCGCTGAACTGTCCGACGTCCGAACCGTTGTCGCCGGACGAGATCGTCAGGGGCTGCTGCAGCGACTCGAAACCGCCCGGTCCGCCCGGCGCAATTTGCCGACCACCGCACCAAGTACCGACGCCATGAGCGAGATGCGGGTCCCGATTCAGGATCGTCGCGGCGAGCTGGCGACGCTGGTGGCGTTGGCGGCCGAGCTCGACGTCAACATCTACGACCTGGAGATCGCTCACTCGACCGAAGGGCCACGAGGTGTAGCGGTGCTGATCATCGAAACCGCGGTCGCTGATCGTCTGCTCACTGGCCTGATCGACCGTGGCTACCGACCGTCGTTGCGAGCCATCGATTCATGAGTGGGGGACAAGGACCGCTAGCCGACCGGTATCCGGTGCGGCGCCTCACCGCCCCCGTCGAGGCCGATGTGGTGCTGCCCGGGTCGAAAAGCATTACCAACCGGGCGCTGATCTGTGCCGCGTTGGCCAAGGGAACAAGCCAGCTCAACGGAGCGTTGTTCGCCGACGACACCTGGGCGATGATCGGCGCCTTGACCTCGTTGGGGATCAACGTGACGGCGGATGAACAAGCGGCTCGAATCACCGTCGAAGGATGCGCCGGAGCGTTGCCACAGCAAGCAGCCGAACTGTCGGTCAACCAATCGGGGACAACCGCCCGTTTCGTGGTTCCGGTTGCGGCGTTAGGGAACCAGCCGGTTCTGGTCGACGCTCACCTTCAGATGCGAAACCGGCCGATGGCCGATCAGTTTCGTTCGCTTGAACAGTTGGGAGCGTCGGTCGAAGAACTGGGTGAACCTGGTCGGCTACCGGCCCGGATCTGTGGGCCGATCGTGGGTCACGAAGTGTCACTTCCTGGTGATGCCACCAGCCAATATGTGAGTGGCCTGATGTTGGCCGGAGGGGTGAACGGTCTCACCGTTTCGCTGACCAACGAACCCGTCTCGAAGCCGTACCTGGAAATGACCGCGGCGGTGATGGCATCGTTTGGTGCATCGGTGACCAACCAAGACGACCGGTCGTGGACCGTTGGGGGCGGGTACCGCAGCTGTGACTACCAGATCGAACCCGACGCGTCGGCGGCATCGTACATGCTGGCCGCGGCCGCGATTAGCGGTGGCCGAGTACGCGTTTTGGGACTGACCCGAGACAGCCTGCAAGGTGACGTGGCGTTCGTAGACGTGCTGGCTCAGATGGGATGCACGGTGCGTTACGACGCGGACGGGGTGGAAGTATCGGGCCGGGCGAGCTCCGGCATTTCGGTTGATCTCGCCGACCTTTCCGACACGGCACCGACGTTGGCGGTGGTTGCGGCGTTCGCCGACAGCCCGACCGAAGTGACCGGAATTGGGTTTATCCGCCAGAAAGAAAGCGACCGCTTAGCCGGTCCGGTCGCCGAGCTGCGCCGGGCTGGGGTGGACGCTGAAGAAACCGACGACGGGTTCATCGTGCGCCCCCACAGGGGACCGGGTCCGGCCACGTTCGAAACTTACGACGATCACCGGATGGCGATGGCGTTCGCGTTGATCGGACTGATGGTGGACGGGGTAGCGATTCGCGACCCAGGATGTGTCGCCAAGACGTTCCCGAACTACTTTGCAGTCTTGGAGCAGTTGGGATGAACGGCGAGGATGTGGCGATGAGAGTGATCGCAATTGATGGCCCGGCGGGATCGGGAAAATCGACTGTTGCCAAAGCGCTAGCCAACCGTTTGGGGTTGTCGTATCTCGACACTGGTGCCATGTACCGTGCGGTGGCGTTCGCGGTCCTTCGGCGGGGCGGAGACCCGGAAAGCCTCGATCAGACATCGGCGATTGCCGAACAACTCACGCTCGAAGTCGACAACGGTGTGGTGTTGGTGGATGGGGTTGACGCCACGATCGAAATCCGTGGGCAAGCAGTAAGCCAGGCGGTCAGCACGGTGGCGGCCAATCCGGGTGTGCGCCGGGAACTGGTTTCTCGCCAGCGGGAATGGACGCGTGAACGAGGCGGCGGAGTGCTTGAAGGACGCGACATCGGGACGGTGGTGTTTCCCAACGCCGAACTCAAGATCTATCTGACCGCCGACCCGGCCGAACGAGCTCGACGCCGAGCCAAAGAAGTGACCGACCTCGACTATGAGGAAGTGGCGGCCGATATTTCACGGCGCGACGCAGTGGACACCGGACGAGAAGCCGATCCGCTGGTTGAAGCCACCGACGCCGTCGTGGTGGACACGACGGGTTTGACCATCGAAGCGGTGGTGGACCGGATTCTGGGGTTGCTGGACCGCGCCCAACCCGAACCATCGTGAACACCCCAAACCGTTACGGCGCCCAAAGCGTTGACGGGCTGGATCGTTCTGCGCAGACCCGTCGAGGCCGGGTCCTGTACTGGTTTGTTTGGCGCTTGTTCTTCGCAGCGATCAAAGTGCTGTTTCGCCTGCGGGTGGTGGGCAAACAGAACCTCCCAGATGGTCCGTTCATTCTTTGCGGTGTGCACCGTTCGTTTCTCGACACGCCGATTATCGGGATGGTGACGTCGAGACGGATGCGGTTCATGGGTAAAGAATCGCTTTGGAAGTCGCGGCTTTTGGGCGGCTTCCTGAGCGTGATGGGGGGCTTTCCGGTGGAGCGGGGGAGTGCCGATCGCACCGCGCTGCGGGCTGCGGAGGACGTACTGGCGCTTGGCGAGCCATTGGTGATGTTCCCGGAAGGAACCCGTCAGGTCGGACCGCGGCTGCTTCGCGAACAGGTTCTGGACGGGCCGTCGTTTGTCGCGGCTCGATCTGGGATACCGCTCGTTCCGGTCGGGATCGGAGGGTCGACTCGGGCGTTGCCGTTGGGTTCGGTGCTGCCCCGACCTCGTAAGGTCGTGGCGGTGATCGGCGCTCCGATTTACCCGCCACCACGCGGCGAGGGACGGGTTCCGCGTCGGGTGGTGGCCGATCTCAGCGACCGACTGTTCGAAGACCTGTCCGGCCTGTACATCCAAGCCCGGGTGCTCGCCGGTGATGAACCGGCGCCGAACCTGTAAGTCACGAACGAGATTTGCCGAGCCGAGCTGGTTTGCCGGTGGTGAATGACCGGCTGACATCAACGATGGCGCGGTTGCGAAGCGCTTGACGGCCCAGCAGCATGCGATATCCCATGGTGGGGCGACGGGTCAACGTCACCTCAATCGGCCAGGTGTGGTTCCCGATGGTGATCTCGGTTTCGATCACCGGGCGTAGTTCGCTGTTGCCGTCCGAAGAACGCACCCGACGTTCATCGATCAACAACGCCTCAACCCGAACCGAACCATCCGACGTGCGTTGATGGGGTCGGATCGTGAACCGCACCCAGTCCTGGTCGTCTTGGACGAACCGGTGAATGTGGGCGGCGTGCAGCGCCGAAGTTGCTGCTCCCGTGTCGATCTTGACCTTCACCGGTTCCGGGCAGTTGAGCCCGCGAAGCAGAGCCCACTCTCGCCAGCCAACAGTGAGTTGACGTTTCGATTTGGCGGTCACGTCGCCGTTCCGGGCAGCGTTTTGAGAACCTCCGACGCGTCGATGTTGCGGTCGTCGAGAGCGGCCCGGTCAGCGCCACCCAAGGTGACCAACGTCGCGGACTCGATGGAGTTCAACAACTCTCGAAGGTTGCGAGGCGGAGGGAAGTATTCGTCTTCTTCGGTCACCGACACCTCCTCAACTCCGTTCGTCGGAGCCAACCGGTCGATCACGGAACGCACCAGATCT
>JAFMKU010000058.1 GCA_017852795.1 Candidatus Neomicrothrix sp. | reverse complement strand
GTCGACGTCGCTGACGTCACCGTTGGTTGCGCGTTTCGCCAGCTACCAAGTGTCGATCATGGGTCGCCGACCGGTAGCAACCGGGGGAGCGGCTCGCAGGATTTGAGCGATCCGCCGTCGGGTGTCGGCCGGGTCGATCACGTCGTCCAGCTCATTGTGGGCGGCCGCGTTGAGTGCCTTTGAATGCTGATACAGGCGCTCAACGAGTTCGTCGTAGCGCTGCTGGCGCAGGTCGGGATCGTCGATGGCGTCGAGTTCGCGCCGAGCCCCCAAGGTCACCGCACCTTCGATCCCCATCCCGCTGACCTCACCGGTCGGCCATGCCAACGTCAACAGGGTGGCGTGAAACGAGCCGGCTGACATGGCCATCGCCCCAAGACCAACCGCTTTGCGAAGCACCACCGTGACCCACGGAACCTCGATGCTCGCACCGGCCACAAACAACCGACCGAACCGTCGCACCTGCGCGGTTGCTTCGGCGTCGGGGCCCACCATGAACCCGGGGGTGTCGCAGAGAGACAGGATCGGAAGTCCGTGACCATCGCAGAGCTGCACGAAGCGGGCGGCTTTATCTGCACTGTCGGCGTCGATCGCGCCACCGAGATGGGCGGGGTCGTTGGCGAGAATGCCCACCGGTCGACCTTCGATCCGGGCCAGAGTGGTCGTGATCGAACGACCGAACGTCGGACGTAGCTCCAGCGTCGACCCAACGTCACTAAGCGTGGAAACGGCGGTGCGCACGTCGTAGACCCGTTTTCGGTTGGCGGGAACAAGGGAGCGCAACGGTTCTTGATCATGGGCGGCCCAACGTTCGATCGGGCCCTGAAAAAAGCTCAGGTACCGCTGAGCGAGCTGCACCGCGTCGGCTTCGTTGTCGGCCAACAAATCGATCACACCGTTAGGAACCTGTACGTCGATCGGACCGATTTCTTCCGGAGAAAACACACCGATCCCGCCCCCTTCGATCATGGCGGGCCCCGCCATCCCCAAGTTGGCGTCGGGGGTGGCGATGATCACATCGCAGACGGCGGCCAGCGCGGCGTTGCCAGCGAAACAGCGGCCGCTCACGATGGCGATCGACGGGACTCGTCCACTCAGGCGAGACATCCAGGCGAACGACATCAATTCCAAGCCGGCCACGTCGGGAGCGTCCGTGTCTCCAGGTCGGCCGCCGCCACCTTCGGCAAACAACACGATCGGGATCCCTAACCGGTCGACGACCTCCAACAGACGGTCTTTCTTCTGGTGCCCGCGAAAGCCCTGTGTTCCTGCCAACACGCTGTAGTCGTAACTCATCACCGCAACCTGGCTGGCGTCCGGCCCGAACAGGTCGGCGTTGATGGTGGCGAGCCCGCCGATGATGCCGTCTCCGGGGGTGGTGGCGATCAGCTCGTCGACGCTGCGCCGGGCGGTTTGTCCGGCGTACATCAACCCGCCATATTCCTGAAAGCTGCCGGCGTCAACGAGATCATCGAGGTTTTCGCGGGCGCTTCGGCGACCCCGATCGTGGATTTTGGCGATGGCTTCGGGTCGGGCTGCGTCAGCTAGCCCTGCTTGACGCTGACGTACCTCGGCCAGATCGGCTCGCTCCGTTCCGTCGCTGGCTTCGGGCGACGGTCGCGAGTCGCGTCCGATCGGGCCAGGTTCGAACACTCCGAGCACGGCTCCGGCTTTGAGGACTTGGCCGACGGTCACGTCAAACCGGGTCACGACCCCGTCGTCGGGGGCGGTCACCAGATGTTCGATCTTCATCATCTCGACGATCGCCACGGTGGTCCCGCGAGGTACCGGCGTTCCCTCCGCAATCAAGTCAATTACGGTGCAGTCGGTCGGGGCGACCAGGTCGATAGGCATGGATTACCAGTCTCGCGGACGCTTAGTGGATCGACAATCGCGTGGTGAGTTCGCTGCTACCGCCGGTCACCTCTAATCTGTCGGACGCCTGCTCATCGCCACGATGGCAACCAAGGAGGGTTGATGTCTAAGAGTCGTCGAGGTCAGATCCGACTGTCGCCCGAGGAGGTGATGACGTTCCTCGAGGAGCAAAAAAGCCTCCAGGTTGGGACTTTGGATCGGGACGGTTCAGTTCACCTTTCGACCCTGTGGTTCGCCCTCGTCGACGGCAAGATCGTTTTTGAAACGTACCGAAAAAGCCAGAAGATCAAGAACCTGCAACGCGACGACCGCATCACGGTTCTGGCCGAAGATGGTCTTGTCTATGAAGAACTACGCGGGGTCATGATCAAAGGTCGGGCCCGTCTCATCGATGATCCCGATGAGGTGCATCCATTGGCGTTGGCGGTACTCACCCGCAACCAACCGGAGATCCCCCGAGAGTTGCTCGATCAGGCCGCAGCGCACATGGCCAGCAAACGGTCCGCGGTGATCGTGGAACCAGAAAAGACGATCAGTTGGGATCACACACGGCTCTGAGCCGAGCTGCGGTCAAATGGTCGTGACCGTCAGATCGCGGCCATCATGAGCGCCTCAATGGCCTGAGCGGAGGTGGCTTCGGGCCAGGGTTCACCACCTTGGCAGACCCGAACCAGCCTTCGGGTTTGATCAACGAAACCCAACGCTTCCAACGGATGTATCTCGGGGGGAGAAGCAGCGATCCCGTCGCGTTCGAGTGAGGGCAACGGATCAAGGGTGAGCCGTACGACCCGACTTGGGCTGGCTGCCTCCAAGGTGATGATGGCTGAACCGTCGGACCAGCCCACGACCAGGTCGGCTTGGCGGCCCGACGTCAACGTGAACGTGCAGCGCAGGCCATTTCCGTCAACGTTGATGGTCGCGTCGAGGGCCGGTTCAGCGGCCGCGGCGAGCAGCACCGAAGCCAACCGGACCCCCGGATCGCTCAGGGGGCTTCGGTTATCGGAAGGAAAAGACGCCAACCAGGCCGGGCGAGGCCCTCGGGCGATGAGCTGCAGATGATGAGGCGAACCCATGGCGGCGATGTCCGCCAACCCGGTTCGCACCACCGGCGCGTGGAGCAGGTTTGCCCCGGCCATGACGGGTATCTTCAGATTGGGGATCGAACCAAACGGTGGTTCGATCAACAGCGCCCGCAGCGGTGCGCCATCAGCAACGGCGGAACGTACCTGCTCAAGCACCCCAGCAACTTCCGGTGGGGGGACCGCGACAATGAGCGCATCGCTGATGTGGCAGAGGTCGGGCACGGTCGTGGTCGCAACGCCGGCGTGGGTGGCGAGTTCGTGGCGCCCACCGGGGCGGACACCGAGACCGGAAAGGGTGACCTCGCGCAGGCGTAGCACGGCATCGGCGTGAAGGGTTGCGCCGTTCCCGGCTCCGATTATTCCGATCCGCACCATGTCATCATGGTGACACGCGGAGTTGCCCGGCGGTGCACTCGGCGGTGTGGAAGGTAGCGGCGGTGTTGAGATCACTATTCCGATTTTTCGTTGGGTTCACGCTCGGGCTGGTGCGGCTGGTGGCTGTGCTGTTGGGTGCCGGGTTGGCGCTGGCGTTCACTGCGGTGGCGCTCGGTCCCAAATTGGTCGGGATCCTTAGCGCCCATCACTCCACAACTGAGGAAATCAACATTGGCGAATTGGCGCTACGAACCGTGGCGTACGACATGCACGGCAACGAGTTCGATGTGCTCTACGACGTGGAGAACCGTGAACTCGTCAAGCTCGACGAGATCAGCCCGATGCTCATCGATTCGGTACTGGCCGCGGAAGACGAGGGGTTCTGGGAACACGCCGGGATCGATCTGAAAGGAATCAGCCGTGCTCTGGTCAGCAACGTCAAAGCGGGTTCGATCACGCAGGGTGGATCGACGATCACTCAGCAGTTGATCAAGTTGCTGGTGACTGGCTCGGATCGGAACCTCGATCGCAAACTGCCCGAAGCGGCGATGGCGATTCGGTTGGAACGCTCCATGACCAAAGAGGAAATCCTTGAGGCCTATCTCAACACGGTGTATTTCGGTTCGGGGGCGCACGGGATCCATGTCGGGGCCGAGGTCTACTTCGGAGTGAAGCCGTCAGAGCTGACCTGGCCGCAGTCGGCGATGCTGGCCGGGTTGCTCGCCAACCCTTCCCGGTTCGATCCGACGTTGCATCCCAAAGCTGGCCTTGAGCGCCGCAACCGAGTCCTGGCCCGGTTGCGTGACATCGGAAAAATCACCAGCGTCGAATACGACCAGTTCGCGGCGGAACCGGTACCGCAGGAACGTCAACAACTCGTCGAATGGCGACCCACCAACGCCTTCATTGAGGAGGTGCGGCGTCAACTGCTCAGCGATCCTCGACTTGGCGAAACGGTCGTTGACCGGGCCAGTGTGCTTTTTGGTGGCGGGCTGAAGGTCTACACGACGTTCGACCCTGAAGGGCAGGCCGCGGCAGACGCCGCGGTTAACGACCTTCTGCCTGACGACGAGCGCGAGTTCACTGCTGCGCTGCTAGCGCTGGAACCGGGAACGGGAAAGGTTCGGGCCATGGTGGGAGGTCCAGGGTTTGACGACCTTGAGTTCAACATCGCTACCCAGAAAGGTCGTCCGACCGGTTCGTCGTTCAAAGCGTTCGTGTTGGCAGCCGCGATGGAGAAAGGCTTGGTGCCGAGCGACATCATCAACGGAACCGGGACCTGCACGTTCGCGAACCCCGGTGGCTCTCCGGACCCGTATCGGGCCAGCAACTTTGGTGGATCGGGGGGTTCGGTGGGCACCATCCAATCGCAGACGCTGCGTTCGTCGAACTGTGCGTTCCTTCGACTTGGTCAAGTGGTTGGATTGTCTAACGTTGCTGACACCGCGAAACGGCTCGGTGTTACCAGCGATCTGTCCAGTTTGCCGATTTCGCTACCGCTCGGCCCTAAAGACATCACGCCGCTCGATATGGCCACCGCGTATGCCGCGTTTGCTAACGACGGGGTCAGCGTCCCACCGGTCCTCGTTGAACGAATCGAAGATCGTTTCGGCAACGTTGTATTGGAAAACCATCCCGAACCGTTTCGGGCAATTTCGGTGCAGAGCGCACGGTTGGTCACCGATGTGTTAACGGCCAGTGTGCGAAGCGGAACCGGGACCCGGGCTCGCCTGCCGGGCCAGGTTGTGGCTGGCAAGACCGGAACCGCGCAAGATTTCAGCGACGCATGGTTTGTTGGGTACACGCCGCATCTGGCCACCGCGGTGTGGATGGGAAACCCTGACAAGCAGATCCCGATGCGGGGGGTGGACCGGGGCCCGATGGGGCGGGGAAACGTGACTGGTGGCTCGCTCCCGGCCATGATCTGGCAAGCGTTCAACGAGGTGTACCACACCGGTCGTGATCCGCGAACCTTCGAAGGGCCAGCGAGAACCCGGGGAGGCCGTGCCCTGCTGACCGACAGCGAAACCGAAGCGTTAGAGAAACTGGCCGAGCAGAGCTGCGCGAACCCGGAGGCAGCCGTGGACAGCGACAACGATGGTCAGGTCGATTTCTGCGACCCGGCGCTTGAAACATTCACGTTTAGTTCCCACCTTCCGACCTGCCCAAGCTTGTACGAATCGGTCGACGCTAACCAGGACGGAGTGATCGACGGTTGCGTTGCTCCGACCACCACATCGGTACCGGTTGCCGCACCGCCACCGGGTGAACCGATCCCTCCCAGTTCGGTGGGTCCGTCACCTTCGACCAGTCAAGCCCCGGTTACGACCACCACGGTTCGGTCATCGCCGAGCACGGTGCCAGCGTTGACGACGTCCGTACCGCCCCCGACCGTGCCACCCCCGACCGCTCCACCCACCGTTGCCCCCACGACCGTTGCCCCCACAACCACCGCACCTCCGACCACGACCAACCCAGCTCCTGCTTCGACAGGGGTGCGGTAGGTCCGGAGACGCTACGGTTGGGACCGTTCATCCAGAGCGTCGAGTAGCCCGACAACATGACGTCTGGCGGTGCTTGCCGTTCGCAACTAGGCCTCGCATCTATGACCCTGCACGAACTCCTCGAAATCCAACGTCTCGACTTGGAGGTTCGCCAACTTCGGCATCGTCGCGCCAACCTCCCGCAGCGGTCGTCGTCGGAGACGGTGGCGAACGAGATGACCGCTCGGCAGGCGAAACTCGACGAGCTCACATTTGAACGCGACGACCGACTCGGGGATCAGCAGCGGCTGGAAGCGGAGGTGCAGGTCGTTCGGATGCGGGCCGAAGGAGATGAGGCTCGTCTCTACGGTGGCGAAGTCAACGGGATCAAAGAACTTGAGGCGCTCCAGCATGAAATTGCCGGGTTGCGTGAACGCCAAAGCGAGCTCGAGAACCGAGTGTTGACGTTGATGGAACAAGTCGAGGAGCTCAACGGGCCAATCGAAGGACTCGCCGAGGATCAGATGGCGAGCGAAGCTTTGTTGGAACGGTTCGCGGCGGAGATCGCCACCGCGGAAGCCGACATCGACAGAGAACTCGCGACGGTGCTCGAACAGCGCAAGGTGCAGGCCGAACTGGTTGATCCGGCCCTTCTTAGTGAATACCAACGGCTGGAACCTTCGTTTGGGTCGGCGACGATCGTGCAGTTTGATGGCACCGGGTGTGTTGGTTGCCCGTCTCAAATGCCCGCGGTGGAAGTGGACCGGATCCGCCGCCGTGCTGGTGACGATCCAACCAACTGTCAGGAATGTGGGCGTATCGTTCTGCACTAGCGATGCTTGTGTTCTTTCTTGCTGCGGCTGTGCTTGTCGTGCTCTTCGTGTTCGACTCGCCAGCGATCGACTACCGCTGGGTGGCGGCCGGTGGTGTGCTACCGCTCGTCGAGGCGGTAACACTTCGACCCTTGGTGCTGCACACGTTGCTGGGATCGGTGCTGTTGCTGGGTGCAGTGATGGCGTTCACGGTCGGGCAGCGCATCAAACGGCGACGCTGGCTTGGGTTGCCCATCGGCACGTTTGTCTTTCTGGTTGCTTCCGGGGTTTGGACCCGGACCGAACTGTTCTGGTGGCCGCTCGCAGGTTTTGATGGGATCGGGCAGCGGCCACTTCCCGAATTCGACCGACCGTTGACGTTGCTGATCGTTTTTGAAGCGGTCGCAACGGTGGTGCTGGTGGTGCTGGCGAGACGGCTCGGTTTGTTTGATCCGGTTCACCGTCGGAACCTGTGGCGCACCGGCCGGATCCCGAAGGAGAACCTTTCCTGATGCTGATTGTTGTTCGACATGGGCGTACCGCAGCCAACGCAGCCGGGGAACTACTAGGGCACCGCGACCCCGAGTTGGATCAACTCGGGCAGGCGCAAGCCGAAGCCATTGCGGCGGTGTTGCCGACCGGAGCGAGGGTGATCAGCAGTCCGCTGCAGCGGTGCCGTCAAACCGCGTCGGCGTACAGCGAAACGGTTGAGGTAGATGACCGGTTGATCGAGATGAACTACGGAACGTTCGAAGGCGTTCCGGTTGGGGATGTTCCTGCCGAAACGTGGGCGCATTGGCGGTCCGACCCTCATTGGGCACCTCCCGGTGGCGAAAGCCATGCCGAGTTGGCGACTCGGGTTTGGAGCTTGCTGGACGAGCTGGTCGAGGAGGCTGCCGATCAGAATGTGGTTCTGGTGAGTCATGTGTCGCCGATCAAAGCGGTGGCCGCCTGGGCCCTTGGGGTACCGATCGACATCGCCTGGCGTTGCTTCGTGGGGCAGGCATCGATTCTTCGAGTTGGAGTGCAAGGAGCGGCACCTTCGCTTCGCTCGTTTAACGAAATGGAGCATCTGACCCACCTTGTTGAGGGCCCGCGTCAGTGAACGGCGAGACTTCTTCGCCGTGGCAGGTGCCTGAGGCGGAGATTGAGTTTCGCTTCACCGCGTCGGGTGGACCAGGCGGGCAGCACGCCAACCGGGCGATGAGCAAAGTCGATGCGGTGTTTCGGGTCGTTGAATCGACAACCATGCCTGAAGGTTTGCGTCGGCGGGTGCTGGAACGGCTCGGTGAGGTGGTTCGGGTTTCGGTTAGTGACGAACGGTCGCAGCTGCGGAATCGAGAAATCGCGGTTCGGCGGCTGCGAGAAAAGGTGGCTTCCGCGGGTCGGGTCGAGCGTTCACGGCGAGCCACCCGACCAACCCGAGGAAGTCAAGAACGTCGACAGAACGAAAAACGCCGGCGTGGTGAGATCAAACGCGGACGTCAACGGCCTGGACACGACGATTAGTGCTGGTTGGCCGCGGGTTGGCTGATCAAGGCCCGAAGCCTTTTGGGTGGTGGCGGGGAGTCAGCCTGTAAGCGGGGTTCTGTCCGGGAACTCGGTCGAAACCGGTTCCGTGGGCGACCATCCATCTGTGCGGTCTACCCGGGAGTGTCTACGGACGGACCGCCCTCTCCCTGTCTGACCTTGCTCCGGGTGGGGTTTACCAAGCCGTTCCAGTCACCTGAAACGCTGGTGCGCTCTTACCGCACCGTTTCACCCTTACCGGAAGGCGGACCTTCCGGCGGTCTGTTTTCTGTGGCACTTTCCTGCGAGTCACCTCGACTGGCCTACGCCAGCACCCTGTCCTGTGGAGCCCCGACTTTCCTCAACCCCGAAGGGCCGCGGTCACCCAGCTGACTCCCCGTCACCTTCGTTCAGTGTGCCGCGCCAGGTTCCGATCCCGGCACCTACCACCCCAAATGTTGCGGCGAGGAGCAGGTTGAAGACCATTCCGAGAACCGAGACACCATCGCCTGCGACGAGACGAAGGATGGCTCCGATGGACTGCACGACGATGAACGCAGCGGAGGTTGCGCAGGCACCGTTGACAAACGGAGCGTGCGGGGCGCGTCGTCCCGCGGCGGCCCCACCCCACAGGTACGCGGCAATGATGATGAGCATGGCAACCATGGTCCAGTTCGACGGATCGCCATCGGTACTGCTTCCGGCGAGGAGGCGTTGCGCGCCAGCCGCGGGTGCTGCAAGAACCAAGCTGATGAGCGCCCCTCGGGACACTGCCGGGCGAACGAGGACGTGAACCACGGCCCTAGACTACTGGCCTATGGATGACGCCCCGGCTTCTGATGCGGTTGACGCACTGCGTGCCGGACTGCGTCAGATCGCGGCGGCGGTGACCCGAGCCCAGTATCTGGCGGGTCAGGCGGATGTCGATGGTGAACCGGCGCTGGCCGTGGCGTTGCGGGCGATGGCTGAACGAAACCAGGGGCTCGCGCAGGGTTTGTACGCGTTGCTGGCTGAAGAGGCGGGCACTGCAGACACCCGACCCGGAACCGACGACCTCGTGGCTCGCCTGCCGGTCGAAGCCGAAATGTATGCGTCCCTTGCTGAAGAAATCCGGGGTTACGGGCGGCCGGATTTGGCTTCGTGGATGGACAAATTGGCGAGCGCTCAGCGAGATCACGAAGCCCGCCTGCAACTGGCCCGAAACGCCAGCGATGCGTCATGATCGGACGCATTGACCACCGGTCACTGCTGGCCGGTCGATGTCGACAAGGAATGCGGTGATGGGTTCGCTGGAAACATTTGGTGGATGGGCCGGGGTGCTCGGCACGCTCAGCGACGGAGGCGACCTTTCCGCCGAAGCCTGTACTGCGGTACTCGTCGATGTTCTGATCGGTGACGCAACCGACGCCCAAGTCGCGGCGTTTCTGCTTGGCTTGCGGCTCAAAGGAGAGACCGCTGAGGAATTGGCCGGATTGCAGCGCGGGATGCTGGCGGCTGCCACCCCGTTGCTGGTCCCAGACGACGCCATCGACATTGTTGGGGTTGGTGGTTCGACGAGTCGGCGGGCGCACGCGCTCAACGTTTCGACCATCGCCGCGTTTGTCGCGGCGGGGGCAGGGGCGGTGGTCTGCAAGCACGGAAACCGGAAAGCATCCTCAACCTCAGGCAGTTTTGACCTGCTCGACGAATTAGGTGTTCCCGTCGAGCAGAGCCCTGACGAGTTAGGTGCCCAGATTGCCGAACACGGGATCGGGTTCGCGTTCGCCCGCACGTTCCACCCGGCGATGAAACGAGTGGCTGGGGTGCGGGCCGAGTTGGGGATCCCCACGGTGTTCAACACGCTCGGGCCGCTATCGAACCCGGGGAGGGTCACGAGGCAGGTCATCGGGGTAGCGAACTGGGAACTGGCCCAGCCAATGGCCGAAGCGCTGCGAGAAACCGGGTCGGTGCGATCGTTGATCGTGCACGGTGACGGTGGGCTCGACGAGCTCAGTACTACCGGTCGGTCGAAAGCGCTTTCCCTTGATCATGGTGAGCTGACCGAAATTGAGGTCGACGCGACCGACTACGGACTGGCCCGCGTGAAGCCGGAGGCGTTAACCGGAGGTGATCCGGCCACCAACGCGCAGATTGCGTTGCGTGTCCTGTCGGGAGAAGCGGGAGCTGCCCGCGACATTGTGGTGCTCAACGCCGCCGCGGGGCTTGTGGTTTCAGGTCGCGCAAACGACCTTGGTCAAGGAGTTGCCGAAGCGCAGCATTCGATCGATGCGGGAGACGCGCTGGCCAAACTCGACGCGATTCGTATCTGAGAAATGGTTAGCTTGCGGTCGCTGTTCGCGACCGGGGACTGAAGTCGGGTAGTCGGGGGAGTGGTTCGGCGAGCGCCCCGGAAACGTGTTCGAGGATGATGCGGTCCGCGTTGGTTTCGATCCAACGGGCGACACAGAGCAACTCGTCGGCTTCGTGACGGAGCGGAGGAGTGAGCCAGAGGTCGCTGGCTAATGACGGGGCAGCAGCATCGGTCGTGGCCGTTGGTTCGCAAGCCCAGAGGGTGGGTGGGTCGCTGGCTCCGGTGCAGGTGTCGAGTTGCCCGTGACGTAGTTCGATACGGACCCCGTCGATTTGGAAACGGACGGTTTCGGCGCGGCGGAGTAGATCGAAACGGCGCTGCCTGCGCAGCGCTGAACTGAGTGCGTCGGCTCGGTCGCGTACATCGGCTGCTTCTTCGTAGCGTTCTTCACTGGCGAGCGCAGAGATCTTGGCTTCGAGTGGATCAAGCAGTCGATGCGGGTTTTGGGTCAGGCCATCAATCAGTTCGTCTACTACCTGTTGGTATTCGGCATCGGGGGTTTGCCCAGAGCACGGGCAGCAGGCGACACCGATTTGGGCAGGCGTGCAGACGGGGTGTTCGGCGGTGACCGTGGCGCGCACGTTGCAGCGCCGTATCGGCGACGTGGTTTCGATGGCTTCGATCAACCGGCGAGCGCGGGCCGACGACGAAAGCGGCCCGAGGTACAGCGCTCCGTCGTCTTGGACCGTGCGCACCACCGAGAGGCGAGGAAACCGCTCGTTGAGCGTGAGCTTGACGTAGGGGTAGCGGGCGCTGCGGGTGCCTTGCCGGTTGAACCGGGGGAGGTGTTCGTGGATGAGTCGGAGTTCGACGACCGCCGCTTCAAGCCCATTTCGACAAACCCGATGGTCGATCTGGTGGGTTTCGCGAAGCAACTGGCCGATCTTTCGACGTTCGTCGGTGGAAAAGTAGCTGCGAACCCGGGCCCGAAGGTTGGTGGCTTTGCCGACGTAGAGCACTTCGCCTTGTCGGCCACGAAACAAATAGACGCCGGGTTGGCGGGGGAGTTGCTCGGTGAGCCGGAGCTTGGCGGCCTGTGCGTTGCCGGCCATGGTGGGCAACGCAAGCAGATCGTCGAGACCAGTGACCCCCAACGCACCGGCCCGCTCAAGCAGGAAGTGCAATAGGTCGCCCGTAGCTAAGGCGTCGTCGAGTGCCCGGTGAGCGGGTAGATGGTCGAGTCGGAGTCGCGACGCCAACGTCCCGAGTTTGCAGTTGGGTACCTCGTTGCCGACCAGTCGCC
>JAFMKU010000057.1:4262-12185 GCA_017852795.1 Candidatus Neomicrothrix sp. | reverse complement strand
TTTGGCGTGAACCTTCAGGATGGCTTCACGGTCGGAAAGTTCCGGTAGCGGAACGATGACCTGCCGGTCGAACCGCCCGGGCCGAAGCAAGGCCGGATCAAGGATGTCGGGGCGGTTTGTCGCAGCCATCATGACGATTCCTTCGGAACCTTCGAACCCGTCCATCTCTGAGAGCATCTGGTTCAGGGTTTGTTCGCGTTCGTCGTGGCCACCCCCTAAACCGGCGCCCCGTTTGCGACCGATGGAGTCGATCTCGTCGATGAAAATGATGGCTTTGCCCATCTTGCGGGCCGATTCGAACAGGTCCCGCACCCGACTCGCTCCGACCCCGACGAACATTTCCATGAAATCCGAACCGGTGACCGAAAGGAACGGAACCCCAGCTTCACCGGCAACGGCTTTGGCCAGCAGCGTTTTGCCGGTGCCGGGAGGGCCGACAAGCAAGACACCTTTGGGTACTCGGGCCCCGATCTCGGTGAAACGATCGGGGGTTTTCAAGAAGTCGACGATCTCGGTGATTTCCTGCTTCACACCGTCGTATCCGGCGATGTCTTCGAACTTCGTTCCCGGCTGTTCCGTGGAGTAGGTCTTGGCCCGGCTCCGGCCGATCGACATGATGTTGCCCATCTGCCCCTGAGCTCGACGTTGCATCCAGACGAAGAACAGGATCAGCAACCCGATCGGTAGCAGGATCGGGATGAGTTGCTGAAAGAAGTTGGCGCGTGGGGTGATGAACGTGAACGCGGTTTCGGAGTTGATCAACGCGTGGTCGTCGTCGGGGAGCGGGGTCGGGCCGATGGTGGAGTACTCGATTCCGTTCTTGTCGGTGAACGTGATCGAACCGTCGGTGTTGTCGTATTCGGCGTCGGTGATTTCCCCGGCGGCTACCCGATCGACGAACACCGAGTAGTTGACCTGTTCGCGCTGATCGCCGGGCAGAAAGGTCGAAGCGAAGAACAACATCCCGAGCAAACCAAGCGCGATCCACGCGCCGTAGCGCGAAACACCCGCGGCTGGACGCCGCGGTTGGTTCGTGGCTCGGTCGCTTTCCTTCGGTGGGGGAGGCGGAGGAGGTGGAGGAGGGGTTGGCGCCATGGGTCAAGGGTAGACCTCAGACGGCGACCAGCGGCAGGTGGGCGGCAACCGAGATTCGAGGTTCTCGATCCGCCGGACCTGTTTGCTTGCCTACTAGGTTCAGGGTATGAGCCGAAAGTGCGCACGTCCCGGGTGTTCCGCTCCTGCCGAAGCGACCCTTTCGTATGCCTACGCGCAACGGCAGGTCTGGCTCGATCCGCTGGCCCGTGACGACAGCCCCGCGAACCATGACCTGTGTCGGACTCACGCCGATCGGACCCGACCACCGAAAGGTTGGGAGCTTGTGGACCGCCGTAGCGAACCCGGCGAACACAGCCTGCGGTTCGCTAGCTGACCGTCAACGTGGCCAACGCGATGACCCCAATGAAGCGGGTGGTGCTGGTAGTGCTGGGCCTGCTTGGTGGTTGGACGGTGTCGTCTTTTGTGGCAGCGGGCGCGCTGGAACTGGGCAACTGGGACCTTCCCTTGTCGTCGTCGCTGGGCGATGAGGTAGGGCGAACGGTTCGAAAAGTTGGGGAAGGCATGATCCTCGACGATCGTCGAATGCCGGTATCGGTGCTGGCTCTGGTCAACGTCCCGCTCTGGTTCGGGTTAGCGGGGGTTCCCTGGCTGATGCGTCGGTCAGGGTTGGATTGGAAACGAGATCTGGGCTGGTCGATGCGCTGGGTCGACGTGCCGTTAGGGCTGGCCCTTGGCTTATCGCTCCAATTTTTGTTGGTCCCGCTCTACGAAATCGTGTTTTTGGTGTTCGGCGAACAAGACGTTTCCGGACCGGCCCGGAGTTTGGCCGGGGCGATCGACACGCCCCTTGATCTGATCGGGTTGCTGGTGATGACCGTGGTCGCAGCCCCGCTCTGCGAAGAAATTGCGTTCCGCGGCATGTTGTTCCGAGGGATCCGGGATATGGAAGCCGGCCACGTCGGAAGCGGTGTGGCTCTTGCCGTGGTGGTCTCATCGGTCTTGTTCGCCGGTTCACATTTCCAGCTGGTGCAATTTCCGGGCCTGCTCGTGTTTGGTCTTGCCGCCGCACTATTGTTCCAGCGAACGAATCGGCTGGGAACGGCAATCTGGACTCACGTGGGCTTCAACCTGACCACGGTGGTTCTGTTGCTGCTGTGAAAGAGGTGGAGAGTTGATGGATGAGAACGGCTCCGATGAGCAGGAAACCAAACCGCGCCGTTCGTTCCGGGTTTCACCAGCAACGCTGATCACCGGGGCGCTGGTTGGAATCGCCACCTTGTTCGTGGCTTGGAATGTGCAACTCGATCTGGTGTTCACCGACACCACCCCGACCGGTGGCGACCTTGGAGCGCACGTCTGGTCCCCGGCGTATCTGCGGGACACGCTGCTTCCGGAATTCCGGCTAAGCGGCTGGTCACCGGACTGGTATGCGGGTTTCCCCGCGTTCACCTACTACATGGTGGTGCCGTCGCTGTTGGTGGTCCTGCTTGACGTTGGTTTCGTCAGCGGGCCGTTCTTCACGGTCTACTACGCGCTGGGGTTGCTGGTGGCGGGCCGTTGGCTGCTGCGCCGCTACCCGCTTACTGGTTCGCTGCGGGTGGCGTTCGTGGTGGGTCTGGTGCTGCTGTTGATGCTGGTTGTTTCCGTTCCCGCCGGGATCGCCCTCAAATTCACCGCGGTTCTTGGCATGTTGACCTTGCCGGTTGCCGCTTACAGCCTTGGACGGCTCGGCGGTTTGGCGTTTCCTGGCCCCGGGTTGATGGCAATGGCGACCGTGCCGTTCATCTTCGACCGGAGCTTCAACATTTACGGGGGCAACCTGTTGTCGACCATGGCGGGCGAGTTTGCGTTCTCGCTGGGTTTGACTGCGGCTGTGGTCTTTCTTGGCGTTGCCGCCCGGGGAATGGACACCGGCCGGTATCGGGGCTGGGGCGCGGTGCTACTGGCCCTCGCCGGTTTGTTGCATCTGTTTGCCGCGTTTTTCGCACTGATCGGCACCGCTGCCTACTGGCTGACCCGGCCGGCGTGGCGAGCCACCCGTTGGGTCCTCACCACCGGGGTGTTAGCCGGTTTGTTGTCGGCGTTTTGGGTTCTGCCGTTCTTTTGGAACCGAGGGTTGCTCAACGACATGGGCTGGGGGAAAGAACGACGGTTTGTGGCGGCCTTGTGGAGCCGGAGCGGCAATTTCGGTGACCAGAGTTTCCTCGTCAACGTGCCACCGATGCAGTTGCTGGTTGTTCTTGCCGTGGTTGGCGCGGTGATTTGTGGCCTTCGTCGGATCCGGTTGGGGGTTGCGCTATCAATCGTGGCCGTCACTTTCGCTGGCGTGTTTCTGCTGCTACCTGAAGGCCGGTTGTGGAACGTTCGCCTGCTGCCCTTCTACTACCTGACGGTCGGACTTCTGGCCGCGATCGCGGTGTCGGAGCTTTCCCGGTTGATGGTTCCTCTGATGATGGGCAAGGAACGGCAACGGTGGTCTTCGCTAGCTGTCGCCACCCCCGGCCTGCTGCTTTCGGCCGTGGTGCTGATCAGCTTTGGTCTTTCACTTGGATCGTTGCCGTTGGGTTCCCACGACGATCAGAAGAACTATTCATGGTTTGGGTTAGAAGCACAGGCCAGCAACCGTCACCTCGGTCCGTTATGGGCTCAGCACAACTTCTCGGGTTATGAGCGAATGGCCGGATGGACCGAATATTCAGAGCTGATCGAGGTGATGGAACAGGTCGGGCAGGAACACGGCTGCGGCCGGGCGCTTTGGGAATACGAATCAGAGCGTCTGGGATCGTACGGGACGCCGATGGCACCGATGCTGCTGCCGTATTGGACCGATGGCTGCATCGGGTCAATGGAAGGTCTGTATTTCGAAGCATCAGCGACGACCCCGTACCATTTCTTGGCCCAGTCGGAGTTGTCCACGTCGCCATCGAGGGCTCAACGCGAACTGCCGTACTCTGATTTGGCGATCGGGCAGGGGGTTGGCCACCTTCAGGACTTGGGGGTCCGTTACTACATGGCTTTCTCTCCCAACGCACTCGAACAGGCCAAAGCTGAACCGCGGTTGACCGAACGAGCCACCTCAGGTCCGTGGGTCGTTTTTGAGGTCGCCGATTCGGAGATGGTGGTCGGGCTTGATCGTCTGCCGGTGGTGTTGGACGGGGCGCATGGTGCGGGCGACGAGTGGTTGGTGCCGTCGGTTGCCTGGTGGGAATCGGAACGGTCACCGCACCTTGCCGAGTCGGGTCCCGATGATTGGCCCCGGATAGACGCCGACACCTTGGCCACGTCGATTCCTGCCTACCGTCAAGCGGTCGCTGACGGTGCCGGTCGGGTGACCGAAATGAGAGCTTTGGCCGCCAGTTTCGATTCGGTGCTTCCCGATGAACCGGTCGATCCGGTACAGGTCTCCGACATCGAATCCGGTCCGTTCGAGATTTCGTTCACGGTCGATCAGGTTGGGCAACCGGTGCTGGTCCGAGCCAGCTATTTCCCGAATTGGAATGTGTCGGGGGCCAGCGGACCGTACCGGGTCAGTCCCAACCTGATGGTGGTGGTTCCCACTCAACAAGACGTGACCCTTACCTACGGACGTTCTGGTTCGGAATGGCTGGGGATGTTTCTGGCCCTGCTGGGAATGCTTGGCCTGCTGGGGCTTCGCTGGCTCCCGGCGCCAGTGACCGGCGACGAACCCGATCTGTTGAATTCGCCGCTGAGCCGCTTCCCGAGCCGAAATGAACTCGTTGCCGACGCCATGGAGCGACGACTCACCGCGGTGAGCGTGCAGGCGATGTTGACGAGTTTGGACCGCCGAATTCGTCGCACCGCGATCACTGCCGGTGGCGCGTTGTTGATGATCGGTGTGTCGTGGTTGAGCCAGAAACTGTTCAGTCCAACAACCGACGAACTGCGGTTGGCGTTGATCGTCTGGGCGCCGGGGGTGCTGGCGCTCGTCGCGCTCACGTTCCGGATTGTTCCGTCGCTCGTGTCGTTGATGGCCTACCGGGCGTTGATGGGGCAATTGGCTCAGGTCGCCAGCGAACCTGAACCGTCGATGTGAACTCAGATGGCCCGTTCGCCATCGCGACCCGGGGTGGCTGGGTACTTCGTTGCCGTGGCTTTGGTGGCGGCATCGCTATCATCTCGGTGATCTAGAGGCCAGCGCCGAGAGTGCAGAGGTGAACACCGATGACCGATTTTGACGCCATTTTCAAGGCCTACGACGTTCGAGGCACCGTGCCTGACCAGTTCACCGCGGATGGGGCGCGGGCCATCGGTGGTGCGTTCGCTCGTTTCGTGACCGAGCAAGGCCAGCAGGCGATCGTGGTTGGTCACGACATGCGACCCGAAGGCGGCGAGTTCGCTGAGGCGTTCGGCGATGGGGCGCTGGAGCACGGTGTTGACGTGGTGGATGTGGGGCTTTGTGCCACCGACATGATGTATTACGCGTCGGGTTTTTTGAATCTGCCGGGCGCGGTCTTTACCGCCTCTCACAATCCGGCCGGGTACAACGGCATCAAAATGTGCCTCGCGGGGGCCGCACCGATCGGTCAAGACACGGGTTTGGCGGCGATTCGTGACATGGCCAAAGCAGGACCTGACCGGGCCGGACATCACGGGTCGCGGTCGACCTACGACCTGCTCGACGGGTACGTGGCCCACGTTCGCTCGTTCGTCGATGTCACCGCGTTACGCCCCCTTCGGGTTGTTGCCGACACCGCCAACGGCATGGGAGGTCTGGTAGTTCCGGCAGTGTTCGACGGTTTACCGTTTGCCCTCGATCACCTGTTCCCAGAACTCGACGGGACCTTTCCTAACCATCCCGCCGACCCGATCCAGCCGGAGAACCAGCAGGACCTGATGCGTCGGGTGCTTGAAACCGGTGCCGATATTGGTCTGGCGTTCGACGGTGACGCCGACCGAGTGTTCGTCGTTGACGAACACGCCCGGCCCGTGTCTGGGTCGTTGACCACCGCGTTGGTGGCTCGCTCCATTCTGGAAACGAACCCGGGGGCCACGATCCTGCACAACCTGATCTGTTCTCGCACGGTGGCCGAGGTCATCGCCGAGTCGGGTGGGGTCGCGGTTCGCACCCGAGTAGGTCATTCGTTCATCAAGAAGGTCATGGCCGAAACGGGGGCGGTGTTCGGTGGTGAACATTCAGGCCACTACTACTTCCGGGACAACTATCGGGCTGACAGCGGACTGATCGCGGCTCTGGTCATCCTCGAAGCATTGAGCCGGCACAACGGAGGCTTGTCGGATCTGGTGTCGAGCCTTGATCGGTACGCCGCGTCAGGCGAGATCAACACCACCGTCGATGACGCCGCCACGGTGATCGAACGGGTTGCCGCGACCTACGCCGATGCTGATCAGGATCGTCTCGACGGGTTGACCGTCGATTTCGGTGACTGGTGGTTCAACCTGCGTCCGAGCAACACCGAACCGTTGCTGCGCCTAAACCTGGAGGCCGCCGACGATACCGAGGTGGAGCGTCGGGTCGCCGAGGTCCGGGCTCTGTTCGGTTCCTAGACCGCAGACGGCAGCGAATCGGGTTTACTGGTGACATGACGCTTGACGCTCGACTTCTCGAAATTCTGGCCTGCCCGATCGACAAGCAAGGTCTGCTGTATTTCACGGACGAGAACCTGCTGTACAACCCTCGGCTTCAGAAGGGGTACCGGGTGCATGACGGCATCCCGGTGATGCTTCCTGACGAAGCCCTCGACATGGACGGCGCCGAACATGACCGCCTGGTTGCCAAAGCGGCGACCGAAGGAATCACGCCTACGTTCGGCGACTAGCACCATGTCTGGCGGGAATGGTCGAGACTCGGCCCGGCATCTACCGGACCAACTCCGCGATATTGCGGTGGCCGCGGCAGAAACCGAAGGCCTTCCGGATTCCGAACCGATCACCTCGGTGGTGGTGTTAGGTGCCGGTCTCGCCCGGGTAGCCGGAGACGTGGTGGCCGGGATTTGTTCGCTGCGGGCTGCGGTGCCGGTCGTGGCTGCTGGAGCGTCCTGCCCGAGTTGGGTCGATGAGTCAACGTTGGCGATCGTTGTCGCCCCCAACGGTTCGGATCCGGGTGCCGTCGCGGCGGCTCAGTCGGCCCGCACAGCCGGAGCCTGTGTGATCGGGGTTGCCCCCGACGGAGAACTCGCGAGGCTGGCTCGCCAATGGAAAATGCCGTTGGTGCAGATCGATGCCGATGCCGGGCCAGCCGCCGGGTTGGGGGTTTCGGTGGTGCCGGTGCTGGTGCTTCTCGAACGGCTGGGGTTGATCAGTGGCATGACCCAAACGGTGCTGGAGGCAGCCGACCAAGTGGCGGAACGGCTCACTCGTCTTGATCACGATCCGCTGGTTGCCGAACTCGCCGCGGTACTTCCGGGCCGCCTAGCCCTCGTGACCGCAGCCGGGGACATGGGAAAGCACGCGGCTCGGCGCTGGGTACAGGAACTGGACCGGTTCGGGGGTGTTGCTGCGGTGCGGCGGCGACTCCCCGCCGATGCCGACGACGTCGCCACCGGTGTCCGTTTGTCTGAGGCCAGCGTTAACGGTTCGGTGCTGATTCTGCTTCGGCATTCGGCCGAGCCGAAAGGACTCGACGGTGGGGTAGCGATAGCCCGCGACCAGTTTGCTCATGTTTTTGAGTTCGTCGCTTCGGGTGAAGGACCGTTCGCCCAACTACTGGATCTGGTGCTGGTTGGTGACGCCGTGGCTGAAGCGGTGGCTCACCAGTCTCACCGCCAGACCTAAACTCCGGTCGATGGACCGTTTGTTCGGCGTTCGACGCAGCTATGACTGGGGTTCGATTTCGGCCATTGCTGAATTGCTCTCGGAGAAGGCCGATGGGCAACCGTGGGCGGAGCA
>JAFMKU010000057.1:0-4252 GCA_017852795.1 Candidatus Neomicrothrix sp. | reverse complement strand
GCGGAGCACTGGTTTGGGGCTCACCCGTTGGCTCCGGCGCTGCTCAGCAACGGACGCACGCTGGCCGCGGTGATCGCCGAGGACCGTGCCGCGACGCTGGGTCCGAAAGTCGCCGACCAGTTCGACTCGTTGCCGTTCCTCGTCAAGTTTCTCGCGGCCGAATCTCCGCTTTCTTTGCAGGTCCACCCGTCACTCCAACAGGCCCAGGTTGGCTTTGATCGGGAAGAAGCGGCGGGGGTGCCGGTCGACGCGCCAAACCGAAGTTTCCGCGACCGCCGACACAAGCCAGAGCTGATTCTGGCGTTGACCGAGTTCGATGCGCTCTGCGGGTTCCGGGCCCCAAACGACACCTTGGCGCTGTTTGATGACCTGCGCGTCGACGAGTTACGGCCGGTGCAGCAGATGTTGGCTGGTGAACCATCCGCCACCGGTTTGTACAAGGTGCTGGTTTTTCTACTGGGGCTCGACCCGGCGGCGGGCACGGCGATGGCCGACGGTCTCGCGCATGCCTGTTCTCGCTCCGGTTCCGCGGCCAGTGCGGCGGAACGGGCGATGCTGGTGCAACTCGCTGATCGTTACCCGGGTGACCCGGGACTGGTAGTTGCTGCGTTGTTGAATCTGGTTCGGTTGGCTCCAGGGCAAGCCATGTTTCTTGACGCTGGCAACCTGCACGCCTACCTGTCGGGGGTGGCGGTCGAAGTGATGGCCAATTCGGACAATGTGGTTCGGGGTGGCCTGACCAGCAAGCACGTAGATCAGTCCACGTTGCTGGAAATCGTCAACACTTCACCGATCGTTCCGCTCGTGCAGCAGCCTTCACCGGTTGATGGTCTGGCTTGGTTTGATGTTCCCGTCGACGATTTCGCTCTGGCCCGACTCGACGTGGGTACCTCCAAAGGGTTGGGTGCGCTACCGGGTCCGGCGATCGCGCTTTGTGTCGATGGTTCAGTCGCCGCCAATTCGATGGCGATGAGCCGCGGTGAAGCCGTGTGGGTCGCAGCCAACGACGAACCGGTCACGTTCGAAGGTTCTGGCACGGTGCTGTGGGCCACGGTAGGTGGGACGGGCCGGGCTCGGGACCTAGACTCCGAAGGTGGGCTGCTCCGAAAAGGTGTCAGTTGACCCCGGCCCGCCGCTAGCAACCTTTCGACGAACCTCTGGAGCAACCGTGGTGCTTTCCCCTGACGATTACCGAGTCGCGGATCTTGAACTGGCTGGCTTTGGCCGCAACGAGATCCGTCTCGCCGAACACGAAATGCCGGGCCTGATGGCGCTTCGTGGAAAATACTTCGACGAACAACCTCTGCGTGGCGCCCGGATCGCGGGTTCGCTGCACATGACCGTGCAGACCGCAGTGCTGATCGAGACGCTGGTTGCGCTCGGCGCTGATGTCCGGTGGGTGAGCTGCAACATCTTCTCAACCCAAGATCACGCAGCGGCGGCGGTGGTGGTCGGACCGAACGGCACCCTTGATGCCCCATCGGGAACCCCGGTGTTTGCTTGGAAAGGTGAAACCCTCGAGGAGTACTGGTGGGCCACCGAGCAGTTGTTCCGCTGGCCTGACGGCGCGGGCCCAAACCTGATACTTGACGACGGTGGCGACGCCACCATGCTGGTGCACCGGGGGCTGGCCTTCGAAAAGGCCGGTTCGGTCCCGGTTGCCGAAGAAGACGACTCCGAAGAGTGGGGGGTGTTCCTAGATCGGGCCCGTTCCATCCTGGAGGCCGATCCCACGTTCTTCTCGCGGATCGCACCCGCGATTCGCGGCGTGTCCGAGGAAACCACCACCGGAGTCCATCGCCTGTACCAGATGATGGAAGCGGGGGAGTTGTTGTTCCCGGCCATCAACGTCAACGATTCGGTCACCAAGTCCAAGTTCGACAACCTTTACGGCTGCCGGCACAGTCTGATCGACGGGATCAACCGGGCCACCGACGTGATGATCGGCGGCAAAGTGGCGGTGGTCTGCGGCTTTGGTGATGTCGGTAAGGGTTGCGCCGAGTCGCTGCGGGGCCAGGGTGCTCGGGTCATCGTGACCGAAGTAGATCCGATTTGTGCCCTGCAAGCGGCCATGTCGGGTTACGAGGTCAACACCATGGAGGCAGTGGTTGACACGGCCGACATTTTCATCACCACCACCGGCAACAAAGACATCATCCTCGCCGAGCACATGGCCCGCATGAAGCATCAGGCGATCGTCGGCAACATCGGCCATTTCGACAACGAGATCGACATGGCTGGGCTGAACCGCATGTCTGACGTGCGCAGGATCAACATCAAGCCGCAGGTCGACGAGTTTGTGTTCCCGGACGGCCATTCGGTGATCGTGCTGAGCGAAGGTCGTCTACTGAACCTCGGCAACGCCACCGGTCACCCAAGTTTCGTGATGAGTTGTTCGTTCACGAATCAGGTGCTTGCCCAGATGCAGCTCCATGCCGACGCCGAGAACATCGAGATGGGGGTGCACATGCTTCCCCGTGAACTCGACGAGGAAGTGGCGCGACTGCACCTTGATTCGTTGGGTGTGAAGCTCACGACGTTGTCAGAAAAGCAGGCCGAGTATCTCGGAGTGTCGCCGAACGGCCCGTTCAAGTCGCAGCACTACCGGTACTGATCGGCCCGCTAGGGTCAGGGCATGACACAACCCGTGAACGCAACGTGTGAACGAGGCGTCTGGTTCGCGCCGGAAGGCCTCTCCGCCCCTGAACTGATCGCGTTTGCTCAAGCCGTGGAACGGTTCGGGTACCGGACGTTGTGGGTGGGGGAGACGTTCGGGCGAGATCCGTTCGCTCAGCTCGCCGCGCTCGGGGCCGCAACGACCACGTTGGGTCTCGCCAGCGGCATCGCCAACATCTACAACCGGCACCCTCAGGTGATGGTTCAGGGGGCCAACACGGTCGCCGAGTTGACCGATGGCCGAATGACGCTCGGGATTGGCGTTTCGAGCCCTGCCATCGTGAACAAGGTGCGCGGTATCGACTACGACAAACCGTTCGCTTTTCTCCAAACCTACCTCGACGCGATGGACGCAACCCGGTACGCCGCGGTGCCTCCGAGCCAACCAGTTCCGGTTGTGCTGGCCGCGCTCGGCCCGAAGATGCTGGAGTTGGCCGCGCAACGCACCGCGGGGGCTCATCCGTACAACACGACCCCGGAACACACAGCGATGGCCCGCGAGGTCATGGGGCCCGACGCGGGGTTGTTTGTCGAACAGAAAGTGATCCTCACCGAAGACGCGGCCCAGGCCCGGGCTACGGGAGCGCAGGTCCTGAAGTTTTACAGTCGTGCTCCGGGGTACGTGAACGCCTGGAAGCGCATGGGGTTCTCCGATGAGGACATTGCGTCGCAAAGCGACCGGTTGGTTGACGCCATCGTGGCGTGGGGTTCGGTCGAACGGATCGAGCAGCGGTTGACGGAACACGCCGAAGCTGGCGCCACCCATATCTGTATCCATCCGCTTGACCCGTCGGCAGGTCAGGGCCGCCCCGACCTTGAGGCGTTGGCCGCCTTGGCTCCGGCCTAGGGGGTTGGTGATGAACGATCGGGTGACGGTTGATGTCGTTGACGGGGTTGCCGATGTCCGGCTGAACCGTCCCGACAAGATGAACGCTATGGACGGCGCCATGTTCAGCGCGTTGATCGACACCGCGGACCGGCTGGCGGCGATGGGTGGCCTGCGGGCCGTGGTGTTGTCCGGCAACGGTCCCGCCTGGTGTGCCGGTCTCGATTTTTCCGGGTTCGAGGCGATGGCAGGGACCGATCGTGGTTCGTCGGAAACGTCGACCGCCAGCATCGGTCTGGTGGAACAGGACCGGATCACCCATCGGGCCCAGCAGGCGGTTTGGGGATGGCATGAACTACCGGTGCCGGTGATCGGAGCGGTTCACGGTGTGGCGTTCGGTGCTGGTATTCAGTTGGCGCTCGGCTGTGATCTTCGCCTAGTAGCGGCCGATGTCCGCATGTCGGTGCTGGAGATCCGGTGGGGGATCACCCCCGACATGACCTGTACGCAGATCTTGCCGGGTCTCGTCGGTAGCGATGTGGCCAAAGAATTGATCTGGACTGGTCGAGAAGTTGCGGGCGACGAAGCGGTTCGTCTGGGCCTCGCGACGCGGGTCTGTGAGGATCCGCATGCCGAAGCGATGGCGTTGGCTCGAACGATCGCCGGGAAGAACCCGCACGCGATCCGGGCCGGTAAACGGCTGGTGGAACAGGCCACGGTGCGGGACCTCGCTGGGGGTTTCGCCCGGGA
>JAFMKU010000056.1 GCA_017852795.1 Candidatus Neomicrothrix sp. | reverse complement strand
GGTTCCTTACGTTTTTTCAACAACACGGAGATCTGCTTCGGGTGGTTGACCTGGTTGTGTTGGAAGGCGATGAACGGTTCCGTCATCTCCGAACCGGCCTGTTCAACGGAGTGTTTCTGGCCTTACAGGATCTCGCTCACGAGGCCCGCTCGGCCGGACACCTCGCCCCCGATGCGTCACCGGCCGGGATCGCCGGGGTGTTGACCACCATGTTGACGCAGGTGTCGTCGCATCAGGGTGGGTATTTGCCTTGGGGAGTATCGAGTGAGCATCTGGTCCAGTCGATGACAACGGTGATCGTGAGTGTGCTCGGTGACTAAGTGTGATGTTCTTCGCCGATGCGATCTAGTCTCAGCCCATGGCTGATCGGCATGATTGGGATGAGACGCTTGACGACCTTGAGGCGCGACGTGACGCGGCCCGGGCCATGGGTGGCGCCGAGAAACTGACCAAACGGCAACAAAAAGGCCAACAAAACGGCCGAGAGATGCTGGACGCTCGTCAGCGGATCGAAGCGCTCGTGGATCGTGGCAGTTTCACCGAAATAGGAACGTTGGCGGGTTCGGCTCCAGCCGATGGCCTCGTCGCCGGGGTTGGCATGATCGACGGCCGTTCGGTGGCGGTTGGGGCTGAGGATTTCACCACGTTGGGCGGTTCGATCGGACCGGCGGCGAGTCGCAAACGTTGGCGGCTAGCCGATATTGCCGGTCGCGAACGGATCCCGCTGGTGATGCTGCTCGAAGGGGCTGGCCATCGCCCACCCCGGCCAGGGGATCCCGGTGGGGGTGGTCCAGGAGATTTGCAGGCTCAAGGTCGGCTTTCGGGGTTGGTCCCGATGGTGTGTGCGGTGATGGGTCCTTCGGCCGGGCATGGGGCGATCACCGCCCCGCTCTGCGATTTCGCGGTCATGACCCCAGACGCCGCAATCTTCACGGCCGGACCACCGGTAGTGAAAGCGGCGTTGGGTGAAGAGGTGTCGGCGGCAGCGTTGGGTGGACCGCAGGTGGCGATCGCCAGTGGGGTCATTCATAACGTGTCGGCCGATGACCGATCGTTGCTGGCCGACATTCGGGCCTACCTGTCGTTCTTCGGGTCGTCGGCTTGGGAACGGCCGCCGTGGGTTGACACCGGTGATGTGTCGCCACGAGACCTCGACGACATTTTGTCGGTCGTTCCCCGGGACGGGGCCAACGCCTACGACATGCGTCAAGCGGTTTCGTTGCTGGTCGACGGCGGTGCGTTCTTTCAGGTGCAACCTGATTTTGGTCCGTCGGTGGTCTGCGCTTTGGCTCGGATCGGCGGACACGCGGTGGGGGTGGTAGCCAACCAGCCTGAGGTGATCGCCGGGTCGATCGATGTCGACGCAGCCGACAAGGCCGCGCATTTTGTTTCGGTGTGCGACAGTTTCCATCTGCCGCTGGTCTTTCTCGCCGATAACCCAGGGGTGCTGGCCGGGCAACGCAGCGAGCAGGCCGGGATCCTTCGGGCCGGGGCTCGGATGTTCGCGGCTCAGACCCGGGCGACCACGGTCAAAATACACGTGACGTTCCGCAAGGCCTACGGGTTCGGGAGCTGTGTGATGGCCATGAACCCCTACGACAATCAGACGATCAGCCTGGCGTTCCCCGGGGCAACTCTGGGCGCGATGGGTTCGGCGGGGGCCAGCAACGCCATCGGTGCCGACGACTCCACCCGGCAGGACCTTCGCCAAGCCGAGAACGAAAGCAGCCTTCGATCAGCGGCCGGGTTGAGCTTTGATGATCTGATCGACCCGCGTCAGCTGCGCAACTCGATTCTCAACGGGCTGCAATTGTCAGCGGCCCGACGGCGTTTACCGGCCGCTCCCGTAGCCCGAATCGGGATCACTCCCTAAGGCAGACCCCAATTGGTCGGCGTGATCTCAACGACCGGTTCCGCCAACCGCGGTTACTGCATTCGTTCGACGCAGTAGTCGATGCATTCGGTAAGGGCCTTGACATCGTCGGGGTCGATCGCGGGGAACATCCCGATCCGGAGCTGGTTGCGGCCCAGTTTGCGGTACCCGCTGGTGTCGAGAATGCCGTTGGAACGCAGCACCTCGACCAACGTATCGGCGTCGATCGACGGGTCGAAGTCGATGGTGGCCACCACGGTGGATCGCTGCTGGGGGTCCGCGACGAACGCTGAAGCCACCGGCGACTGCTCAGCCCAGCCGTAGAGGATCTCGGCTGATGCGGAACTGCGTCCGGCCGCCCACGACAAGCCACCGTTTTCGTTGAACCAGCCGACGGTTTGTGCCGTGAGGAAAATCGTGCTCAACGCTGGCGTGTTGTAGGTCTGGTCTTGACGGGAATTGTCGAGCGCGAGTTTCAGGTCGAGTGACGGCGGGATGTACCGCCCGCTGGCCGCGATCTGTTCGATGCGTTCCACCGCAGCCGGTGAGACCATGGCAATCCAGAGACCACCGTCGGAGGCGAGCGCTTTCTGCGGTGCGAAGTAGTAGACGTCGGTCGCTTCCGGCTCAAACATCAGACCCCCAGCCCCGGAGGTGGCGTCAACGAGCATCAGTTGGTCTGCGGTCCCGACCCGTACCGGGTCAACCATCACACCGGTTGAGGTTTCGTTGTGCGGGAAGCAGATGGTGTCCACGTAAGCGACCGGTTCGAGCGGTGGATGGGTTCCGGGTTCTGACTCTGCGACCGACGGTTCCGCAAGGTGGGGGGCGGCGGCCACCGCTTTGGCAAATTTGGACCCGAACTCACCGAAGCTGAGATGGTGGGAACGTTGGTCGATCAACCCAAAAACCGCGCAGTCCCAGAAGCCGGTGGAGCCGCCGTTGCCGCAAATGATCTCGTACCCGTCGGGGGCGCGGAGCAGTTCGGCGATGCCGTTTCGCATTTCGGCCACCATCATGCGAACGGGGAGCTGGCGGTGCGACGTCCCGAGATAGTCAGTGGCTCGGGCCGCGAGCGCCTCAACCGACGTAGGTCTCACTTTGCTCGGTCCGCTCCCGAACCGTCCGTCGTGGGGGAGTAGGGCGTCAGGGATGGTGATTTGAGGCGTGGTCACACCTCACAGGTTGGCAGGTTCGGTGGCAAAACTGCACCTCGCCGGAACGAAATCCTGCGCGGACTTTCGGTACCCTCAGGGCTATGACCCTTGATCGCATTTCTCGTCGTGTTGGTGCTATCGCTCCGTCGGCCACGCTGGCTGTCTCGAACAAGGCCAAGGCGTTGCGAGCCGCAGGAGAAAACGTCATCGGTTTCGGTGCCGGTGAACCGGATTTCGCCACCCCCGACCACATCGTCGAAGCGGCAGTTGCAGCCTGCCGAGACCCTCAGATGCACAAGTATTCGGCGGTTGGCGGCCTGCCTGAACTCAAAGAAGCAATCGCCGCCAAGACGTTGCGAGACAGCGGCTTCGCGGTCAACGCCGGTTCGGTTCTGGTGACCAACGGCGGTAAACACGCCGTCTACAACTGCCTCGAGGCGCTCCTGAACCCGGGCGAAGAAGTGTTGCTCCCAACCCCCTACTGGACGACCTATCCCGAACCGATCGCACTCGCCGGTGGCGTCACCGTTCCGCTTATCACCACCGCCGAGGGAGGCTTCCGGGTCACGCTCGACCAGTTGGAAGCAGCTCGCACGCCGAACACCAAAGCGCTGATTTTCGTGTCGCCGTCGAACCCGACCGGTGCGGTGTATCCGAAAGCCGAGATCGAAGCGATCGGTCGTTGGGCGCTCGAACACGACATCTGGGTGCTCTGCGATGAGATCTACGAACATCTCGTGTACGGCGACAACGAGCATCACTCGATGGCCACGTTGGTGCCCGAACTTCGGGAACGCTGCGTGATCCTCAACGGCGTGGCCAAAACCTATGCCATGACCGGTTGGCGGGTGGGCTGGATGATCGGTCCCGACGACCTCATCAAGGCCGCGTCGAACCTGCAATCTCATTCGACGAGCAACGTAGCCAACGTGGCGCAGGCGGCAGCGCTGGCTGCGGTGGCGGGCCCGCTCGACGCGGTGACCGAAATGCGGATCGCGTTCGATCGTCGCCGCCAGACCATGCATGCGCTGCTCAGCGGCATCGACGGTGTGCTCTGCCCGGAGCCGCAAGGGGCGTTCTACGCATACCCGGATTTCTCGGCGTTGCTAGGCCGTGAATGGGGTGGTGTTCAGGTCGAGACCACCCTCGAACTGGCCGATGTCTTGCTGGATCAGGTCAAGGTGGCGATTGTCCCTGGTGAAGCGTTCGGAGTGGGCGGTGGCGCTCGCCTGTCGTTTGCTCTTGGCGACGAGGACCTCGCCGAAGGTGTCGGTCGTATCGCCGATTTTCTGTCTTGAACAACGACGGCCCGGAAACGCGGGTGTCGGAGGCTCGTTTCGGCGAGTGGCCGTCGCCGATCAGCGCCGATCTGCTGGTGTCCGGTGCGGTGGGGATCAGCGAATGCTGCGTCTCAACGGTTCCGGCCCGCGGCGGTGCAGAACCATCCGAGTCGATTTGGTGGTCCGAGTCTCGTCCCGACGAAGGGGGACGGACCGCGCTGATGCGGTTCGGAGACGGATCGGTTGAAGAGGTCACGCCGAGCGACGCCAACGTGCGCACGCTGGTTCATGAATACGGTGGTGGCGCCTGGTGGGTCGATGACGACGTTGCCTTCTACGTGGACTACGGCGACCAGCGACTGTACCGACTCGAACGCGGTGCCGCCCCGGAAGCGTTGACCGCCGAACCGGAAATTCCGAGCAGCGTGCGGTTCGCTGATTTCCGGATGGTGCCCGGCGGCCGGTGGCTGGTTGCCGTGCAAGAAGTGCATGACGGCACCGAGGTCATCAACCGGTTGGTGGCGGTCGCCACCGATGGCAGCGACACTCGGGTGCTTTGGGCCGGATCGGATTTCGTGGCAGCACCCCGCCCCTCGCCGGACGGCACCCGGTTGGCGTGGATTGCCTGGGACCATCCCAACATGCCGTGGGATTCGACCCGGTTGCTGGTCGCCTCGTTTGACGAAGGCGAACTGGGTTCGGTGGTGGCCGAGTTCGGCAACGGCGGTGAAGCGTGGGCCCAACCCGGCTGGTCTGATGACGGGGTGCTTCATGCCTGCACCGATCGGGACCAATGGTGGAATCTGGTCAGACTCGACGGGATCGGGACCGGCGCCGAAACGGTCGAACCGGTGCTGGTCGGTTCGTTCGAGATCGCCACACCAGCGTGGGTTTTTGGAATGCAACGGTGGGCGTTGACCCCGCAGGGGCCGGTAGCGGCGGTGGGGTTGCGTAACGGCGATGAGTTGGTCGTTGGTGGTCGGACGGTTTCGATGCCGGACGCCACGGTGAGTTCACTTCAGGCCTGCGCCGATGGGGTGGTGTATGTCGGTGCAGGGTTTGGTCACGAACCGCAGGTGGTTCGTCTCCGTATCGAAGGTCAACGGGTTCGGCGCGAAGTGGTCTGGCAGCCGCGACCGTTACCGGTCGAGGTTGGGTTCCTGATCGAACCCGAAGCGATCACCTTCCCGACCGGTGATGGCACGGTTCACGCCCACGGATTGTTCTACGCCCCGACCAACCCTCGGGCGATGGCTCCCGATGGGGAACGGCCTCCGCTTCTGGTGTTGGCCCACGGCGGCCCGACCAGCCAGGCCCGCCGCGAACTCCAGTTAGCAGTGCTCTACTGGACCAGTCGCGGGATTGCGGTGGTCGATGTCGACTATCGCGGATCAACCGGCTACGGCCGAAGTTTTCGACGGGCGTTGGACGGTCAATGGGGGATCGCCGACGTGCAAGATTGCGTAGCTGCGGCGGAGTTTCTCGTGAACCGTGGCGATGTGGACGGTGATCGTTTGATGATCCGAGGCGGTTCAGCGGGTGGGTTCACGGTGTTGGCGGCGTTGGCCGACCATGACGTTTTCGCGGTGGGGGCGAGTCGCTATGGGGTCGCGGATGTGGCTGCGCTGGCCGCCGATACCCACAAGTTTGAGTCACGGTACCTCGACACGCTGGTTGGTCGTTGGCCTGAAGATGAAGCCATCTACCGGGAGCGGGCACCCATCAACCGAGTTGACCGTTTTTCTGCTCCGATGATCGTGCTGCAAGGAGATGAGGACCCGATCGTTCCGCCCAACCAGTCGGAGATGATTGTTGCGGCGCTGGAGCAGCGAGGTATTCCGGTGTGTTACCGGCTTTTCTCCGGCGAGCAGCACGGGTTTCGGCGGGCCGAAAACGTGGTAGCCGCGCTCGAATCGGAACTGGCTTTCTTCGGCGAGATTCTCGGTTTTGTCCCGGCTGATGATCTGCCCGAGTTGGACATCCGGCGCTGAGCGTCGAAGGTAAACGGTCACGTCACACAGATTTCATCTTTGCGGGGTGGCGATGATGATTCTGGCGGCGAAGATAGGGGCATGGGACGAGTTCTTGTTGCCGAAACTATTGCCGAGTCAGGCCTCGCGGAGCTCCGCGAAGCAGGTCACGAAGTTGATTTGCAGGTGGGGTTGTCTCCCGATGAGCTGCTGAAAGCCATCGTGGGAGCGTCCGGTTTGATCGTTCGTTCCGCCACGCAGGTCGATGCCGAGCTGCTGGCCGCTGGTGCGCCTTCGTTGCAGGTGGTGGGTCGGGCCGGGGTGGGTCTGGACAACGTTGATACGAACGCCGCTACCGAACTCGGGGTGATGGTTGTCAACGCGCCCGAGTCGAACATCGTGTCAGCCGCGGAGCACACGATGGCGTTGCTCATGGCTCAGGCCCGAAACGTTCCGCAGGCTCACGCGGCGCTGGTCGACGGACGCTGGGAACGCTCCAAATGGGAAGGGGTGGAGCTTCAGCAGAAAACCCTCGGGGTCATCGGGTTTGGTCGAATCGGAGCGTTGGTGGCTACCCGGGCGGCGGCGTTCGGGATGCGCATCATTGCCCACGACCCGTTTGTCACTGCGGAGGTCGCCAAGCGTCTCGATGTTGAGCTGGTTTCGCTTGATGAGGTGATGGCCCGAGCCGATTTTCTCACCTTGCACGTCGCTAAAACCCGGGAAACGGTCGGGTTGATCAACAAAGAACGATTGGCGCTGGCCAAGCCGGGTCTGCGGATCATCAACGTGGCTCGGGGCGGGATTATCGACGAAGAAGCGTTAGCCGAAGCAGTGTCCTCGGGGCGTATCGCGGGCGCGGCGATCGATGTGTTCGAACACGAACCAACGACGGACTCACCGCTGATTGGGGTGCCGGGAATTGTTGTCACTCCGCATCTGGGGGCATCAACCCAGGAGGCGCAGGACCGGGCCGGGCAGACCATCGCCGAGCAGTTGATCAAAGCGCTCGCTGGCGATTTTGTTCCGTTCGCGGTCAACGTCTCGGCGGGAGCGGCCAGTGGCCCGTTGCGTGACTACCTCCCGGTGTGTGAGCTGCTGGGCGCCATGTTTGCTGGCTGGGTTACCCAGCTTCCGGACACCATCGATTTCGAGTTGCTGGGTGAGGTTGGCGATTCGGACCCGTCGCTGGGTCGCCTGAGCTTCCTGAAAGGTTTGCTTGGCCAGATCGGTGGTGACCCGGTGAGTTACGTCAACGCCGAATCGCTGGCGAAGGCTCGCAACGTCAACGTTCGGGTGATCACCACCCCGACGACCGGAGATCACACCAACATGGTGCGAGTATCCGGCGACGGCCTGAGCATGGCCGGCACCATTTCGATCCATGATGGCAAACCACGTCTGCTTGAAGTTGACGGTCATCGTCTGGAGATCCGCCCGTCTAATGACATGCTGTTCGTTCGCAACGATGACGTACCGGGAATGGTTGGCGTGGTCGGGACGGTGGTCGGTGACGCCGGTGTCAACATTTCCAACATGCACATCGGTGAAGACAGCGATGGCGTGGCGGCGATGATGGTGATCTCCACCGACCGAGCCGTACCCCAAGAAACGCAGCAGGCGTTGCTGGCGATCCCTGGGGTTAGTTCGGTTCAGGCCCTTCGTCTGGGCTAGCCGACGGAGGTTCGTCGGTTTCGGCGAACTGGACTGGTCCGTTGCGCACCGGATCAGGGGTGGCGGGGGCTAGCGGCTCCCAATTGGCTGTCCCGGTGGTGGCCGGTGTTGGTTGGCGACGTACCGATCGGATGACGCCAACCACGCCGCCGAGCACGGCACCGACCCCGAGGACTTTGGTGACTCGTTTCAGGCTCTTTCCCATACCGGGAAGCTACTCGTGGGCTGTCGGTAATGTCAGCGCGGCGTGTTGACGTTGACCACCGCGAGCCGTTCGAGGGTGCCGAGGTCGTTGACTTGAAGACGGGCGCTTTCGGAAGGGTCGAGGTATCCCCAAGGAAAGCTGACCGTCCAGAGTTCGTCACCACCGGTCACCAAACTGCGTGAGATCTGGGTCAGGTTGTAGCTGTCGTCCCAACAGTTGACCAGGTAGTCGCCGTTGTCAAAGACCACCCCGAGGCGGGCTGCTTCTTGCTGGATCCAGGTGTCTTCGTTGCAGGCGTAGCCAGTGATGGCGGGTTCATCACCGGGACCGCAGCGCAACATCACGCTGAGTTCATCGTCGATCAGGTATTGGAATTCGGATTCGAACCGCTCCAGTCCATCTGCGGACAGGTCTTCTTTGGTGAGCACTTCGCAATCGGTGACGCCCCGTGGTTGGTCGGCGTCGATGTGATCGACTCGGCCAACTTCGACGAGTTCGGCCCCGTTGACTTTGAGAACGACCGCACCGGCCCAAGCGGTTTCGTAGTTGGCTACCGGCACCACTGCGAGCTGTTCGGCTTCCCACCAGAGGAAACTGCGGTGCTCCCAACCGACTTCTGTCGAGCCGTTCGGGTCGTCCCAGACCGCAACTTCCTGCGGGTTAGCCGGATCGCTGATGTCAAAGAGCGACACTTTGGCACCGGTAACTCGACCGCTGTCATCGGCAGCTGAACCAACCCCCATCACCTTGCCGTTACCAATGGGATGCAGGTACGACGAGAACCCGGGGATTTTGAGTTCGCCCACGACCTGTGGGTTGGTCGGGTCGGACAAGTCGAGCGTGTAGAACGGGTCGATCTGGCGGAAGGTGACGACATACCCGACGTCTCCCACCATGCGAACCGACTGCACTTCTTCGCCGTTGCCGATGTTGCCGATCGTGCCGACTTCTTCCAGCTGGCCATCGGTTTCGGCCAGCACCCGGACGAACGACTCGGTGCCGTCATCGTCACGGCTGGTGGTCACCACTCGAAGATGATTGTCGTATTCGCTCAGCGAGAACTGGTCTCGAATGTCGCCGGGAACCGAACCGGAGGCGCGGTACGCGGCGTCGTCGCCCGACAAGGCAAATCGATGGATGGAGGTACGCCGGGCGTTCCAGATCGTTTCAAAGGTGGCGTCGCTGGCAAACGTGATCGGGTCGAACCAGTTGGTGGTCGCCACGTAGATCGAATCGGTTGAGCCGTAGACCAGCGACCCGGCCGCCAGAACTTCAGTGGCTTTGGCCGCGGCAACCTCACCATCAAGAGCAATGTTCAGCAGCGAGATCACCCCGAACCCGGCGAACTGAGACGGGGCCTGCACGGTTTGGCAATCGGCAAGGGCCTGTTTGGTTTCGGTCCCGTTGGCGTCGGTGTAGACGTACGACGGAAGCCACTGGTCAAGTGTCGATTCGGCGATGGCTTCCTGGTTGGCTTTGAGCGCCGCGTCTTCGCTGCCTTCGTTGGCGGGGTAGAGGAACGAGATGCGGTTCTGCGGGTCGCTGCGGACCATCACTCGAGCCACGCCGTCGACCGAACGGGAGGACAGATACTGGCCTTGGACCGTCATCGAGTCGATGAGGGTGGGGGAACCATCAGTCGCGATGTCGTAACGACTGATCTGCACCGTGTCCGAACCGTACCCGTATTCATAGATGGCGTCTTCGGCAATTCCGATCTCGCCGTCATCAACAGCCGATTCCTGCCAGGCCGACGAGATGAGCAACACGTGATCGTCTTGCACGAACAGTTCGCTCTGCCAGGCGGTCGGGATGTCGATCTGCCCGAGCACGGTCCGGCTGGCGGTGTCAATGACGTTGAGCTGACCGGCAGCCACCAGATAGATACGGTCGCCGTCGGTTTTGATGGCGTCCGCTTCGTCGACGTTGACTTCCTGAGTGTTGGTTTCCGAGTAGCTCGACTCGGCGACATCTCCGGTGGTTGCTGCGCCATCCATAGCGTCGTCGGCAAAGCCACCTTCGGCCGCCATCGCCACCGGTGATCGAGCCAAATCAAAGCCGTTCGGGGAGAGGCCGTAGGCGTTGACCCATGCCTGACCGGTGGTGTGCAGATGGTCGAGGAGTTCGTCGCAGGTTTCAAAACCGGACAGGCTTGACGAGAGCAGGATGTCGTTGCCGTCCACTTCGATCGTGTATTCGGCGTCCGACCCCGTGACCGGACCGACGGAACTGATGATCTCGTCGTCGCTACTGCATGACGAGGCGAGCAGTGCGGTCGCGAAGACAAAGATGAGGGTGTTGCGCATGAGCCGCTCCCGGCGTTGATGAATGTTGACGCTATGACGATGGCACTGGCACCAAAAGTTCCCGTCACCCCAAAACCGTTGTTTGGGGTGGTCCGGCCCGGTGATGCGACGGGTTATCCCTGCGTGGACGGTAGCCACTCCCGTCGACTGGTTTCGAACCGGTCGATGTCGTCGACGTTGCGGAGGGTTAGACCGATGTCGTCGAGTCCTTCAAGGAACCGTTCCTGGGTGGCGCGATCGAGCACGAAGGTTGTTTCAAGGTCGGCCGCCGGTGCTTCAACCGTGAGGCGTTCGACATCGATGGTGATCTCGAGCGTCGGGTCGGTTTGGACCGCCGACATCAACGCGGCGTTGAATTCGGGGCTGACCGTCACCGGAACCAGACCGTTCTTGGTGCAGTTGTTTCGGAAAATGTCGGCGAAACGCGGCGAAATCACTGCATCAAACCCGTACTGCTGGATGGCCCAAACGGCGTGCTCACGAGAAGAGCCGGTCCCGAAGTTCAGCCCGCCGATCAAGATCGAAGCTCCCGCGTGTTGTTCCTGATTCAGGACGAAATCCCGATTGTCGCGCCATTCGGAGAACAAGCCTTTTTCGAAACCGGTTCGTTCGACTCGTTTCAGCCAATCAGAAGGAATGATCTGGTCGGTGTCGACGTCGGTGCGGTCGAGTGGCACTGCGGTACCGGAGACGATGCGTACTGCTTTCATGATGACTCCTTAGTCCAGGTCGGCGGGGGTGGCGAAATGGCCAGCGATTGCGGTGGCGGCGGCAACGGCCGGTGAAACCAGATGGGTTCGACCGCCTCGACCCTGCCGACCTTCGAAGTTGCGGTTGCTGGTGCTCGCGCAACGCTCGCCAGGTTGGAGCTTGTCCGGGTTCATGGCCAAACACATCGAGCATCCTGGTTCGCGCCAGTCAAAGCCGGCCGCCCGGAACACCTCAGGGAGCCCTTCGGCTTCGGCCTGAGCTTTGACCGCACCCGACCCGGGAACGACCAGGGTCCGGATTCCTTCAGCAACTCGGCGGCCGCGAGCGACGTCGGCGGCGGCTCGAAGGTCCTCGATCCGGCTGTTGGTGCACGAACCGATGAACACGGTGTCGACAGCAACCGAAGTGATCGGGGTGCCGGCCTGCAAATCCATGTAGTCCAATGCCCGCCGGGCCGTATCGGCCTGGGCCGGATCGTCGAACGTGGCCGGGTCGGGGATGGTTCCGTTGAGCGGCATCACCTGCGCCGGGTTGGTCCCCCAGCTGACATGCGGGGTGATGTCGGCAGCGTTGATGATGACCTCTTCATCGAACACGGCACCGTCGTCGGTGTGCAGCGTCTTCCATTCGGCGACCGCAGCGTCCCACGCCTCACCGGTGGGAGCGTGTTCGAGCCCTTTGAGGTAGGCAAAGGTGGTTTCGTCGGGCGCAATCAGCCCGGCTTTGGCCCCACCCTCAATCGACATGTTGCAGACCGTCATGCGGCCTTCCATCGAAAGCCCCCGGATCACGTCGCCGCGGTATTCGATGATTTTCCCGATCCCGCCACCGGTACCGATGCGGCCGATGATGTGCAAGATGACGTCTTTGGCGGTTGCTCCTTCAGGGAGTTCGCCGTTGACGGTGATCGCCATCGTCCCCGGTTTGACCTGAGGCAGGGTTTGAGTGGCGAGCACGTGTTCAACTTCGCTGGTGCCGATCCCGAAGGCAATCGAACCGAACGCGCCGTGGGTTGCGGTGTGAGAATCGCCGCA
>JAFMKU010000009.1 GCA_017852795.1 Candidatus Neomicrothrix sp. | reverse complement strand
CGGATGGAACGCCACACCGAGAACGCCCAGAAGGTGGCCGAGTTCCTCGCCAGTCGCGACGAAGTGTCGGCAGTCAACTATGCCGGTCTGGCCGAAAGTCGCTGGCACCAGCGTGGGATCGAACTCACCGGAGGACGAGGATTCGGCGCGATCCCTTCGTTTGTACTCCGCGACGGGATCGACGCCGGGAAGCGTTTCGTTGAGGGCTTGCAGCTCCACAGCCACGTCGCCAACCTTGGTGACGTTCGCAGCCTGGTGATCCATCCGGCCTCGACCACCCACGCGCAGCTTTCCCCCGAGGAACAGCTCGCAGCCGGGGTCGAACCGGGCCTAGTGCGACTCAGCGTCGGGATCGAACACATCGACGACATCCTCGCCGACCTCGAACTCGGGTTCGCCGCACTGCGCTGAGCTCGGCCCGGCCGGGGTGTTCTGAAACCGAAATTTCAGAAGATGGTGTAACCGCCGTCGACCACGATGCTGTCACCCGTGTGATAGGTCGCGGTCGGGTCCGCCAGAAACACCCCGGCCGCGCCCATCTCGTCCGGTTCGGCCCAGCGTCGTACCGGCGTTCGGGCCAGCGTCGCGTCGCGAAACTTGTCGTTGCCGTACGCGAATTGGGCCAGGTCGGTGATCGTCCAACCGGGAAGCAGCGCGTTGACCCGCACCCGATGGCGAGCCAGGTTGACCGCTAACGCCCGCACCAACCCCAACAACGCGGTCTTGCTGGTGCCGTACGCCTCGTTGCCGGCTGCGCCGTGAATTGACGAAGTCGACGAGATCGCCACCAACGAACCTCCCTCCCCTCGCTCGATCATGTGCCGAGCCGCGGCTCGAAACAACAAGAACACGCCGTCGAGGTTGACCGCCATGACCCGGCGCCACTCGTCGAGCGAAACATCAGGGAACCGCTCACCGTTTCCAGACACCCCTGCGTTGGCAAACACCGAATCGATCCCACCCGGCGACCAGGCGATCGAGGCTGCGAACGCGTCTTCGATCTGTGCCTCATCGGAGGCATCAACGGTCAACGCCAACGCTTCAACCCCAAACGACTGAAGCTCAGCTTGGGCCGCCTGGTTCTTTGTTTCGTTGCGACCCCAGATCACAACGTTGGCACCCGCCCGGGCACACGCCCGGCCGATACCCAACCCGATCCCCCCGTTACCGCCGGTGATAAGGACAGTGCGTTCGTGCAGATCAGCCATGCCTGATCGTAGAACAACGGCACCGATCAATCGCCAACGACCCACAGAGCGATACCGTCAGCCTGTGGCCGGCCCCCTTGCTCTGACTTTCCTGCGTTCCTACGCCCGTGTCGACGACCTTCCGTTCGTCCATGCCGAGGTCGCGTTGCTCGGTCGCAGCAACGTCGGCAAGTCGTCGCTGCTCAACGCAGTGGCGCAACGCCGCCACCTCGCCAAAACCTCAAAAACTCCAGGCGCGACCCGTCTGCTCAATGCCTTCGAGCTGGCCCCGGAAAACTCTGGGCGCTGGCTCATGGACCTTCCGGGGTACGGCTACGCCCGAGTTTCGAAGCAGGAACAACAGAAATGGACCACGATGCTGGGCCGCTACATCGAGGAACGCGAGAACCTCCGTTCGGTGCTCCTGTTGATCGACGGGGCCATCGGCCCCACCGCACTAGATCTTCAGACGGTGGGCTGGCTGCATTCGCTGGGCCGGCCCATCACCTACGTCGCCACCAAAATGGACAAGGTCAAGCCGTCACAATCGCCACGGCGGCGCAACGAACTGGCCGGAAAACTCGGGCTCGAAAAACGCGAGATCCTCTGGGTCAGCGCCGACAAAGGCACGGGAATACCTGAACTTCGAGCGGCGATAACCCACCTGCTCACTGACGGCCCCGCCTAGCCCATTCGGGGGTGGCTCAGTCGATCACCATCTGAGCCATGAGGTTGGCCCGTTCTTCATCGAAGGTGTCGAGATCCATTTGGCCATCGTCGTAACGGGATTGCAGTGACGCCATCCGGTCCATGATTTCTTCGTTGGAAAGCGACGGGCTCAACTCGTCTTCAGCTTCGAATTCGTCGTCAACGTCGACCTCGTCAAGGTCGTCTTTATCAAGCTTGCGCTCACGCTTCGCTGCGGCCTTGGCCTTTTTCGCCATGTCTCGCTGCCGCTTCGCGAAGCTGGATCTACCGGTCGCCATAGCCCCCGTCTCCCCTTCTCGAACGTTCTGGCCATGGAAAATGGCCCCAAAGGACCGTACCTGCTCACCTACCGTTTTCCGCGTACTTCGAACAGAAGTCACACCAACCAGCTCTCGGGAACTCTGCGTCGCTGCCCAACCGGAGCTAGGTTCCGGCCATGGACATCCACACCAAACCGACCATCAGCATTCCCGACGACGCTCCCCCGACCGAACTCACCATCGAGGACCTTGTGGTGGGCGATGGGCCCGAGGCGGTGGCCGGGATGCTCGCCACCGTCGATTACGTCGGCGCTTCCTGGTCGAACGGAGCAGAATTTGATGCCTCCTGGAACCGCAACGATACGTTCGCGTTCGGGCTCGGAGCGGGTCAGGTCATCGCCGGTTGGGACCAAGGCGTGCAAGGCATGAAGGTCGGGGGCCGACGGCGACTCACCATCCCGCCCCACCTTGGCTACGGCGCATCGGGTGCCGGTGGGGTGATCGGCCCGAACGAGACACTGGTCTTTGTCGTGGACCTTCGGCGGGTCGGCTGAGCGACGTGCTCGACGCCGACGCCATCGCCCGACCGGACACCTATCGGGACGGCCCTCCTCACGAGCTTTTTACTCAGCTCCGGCACGAACAACCGGTGGCCTGGGTCAACATGGACAATCACCCCGGGTATTGGGCGGTTCTGCGCCACGCCGACGTGGTTCACGTTGCCCGCAACAGCGACCTGTTCAGCGCCTCGACCGGTGGGGTGGTGATCGAGGACCTCGACGCCGCCTCGCTGGAACAGATGCGCGACATGTTGCTGGCTATGGACCCACCCCGCCATACCGCCTATCGGCGGCCGCTATCTCCCGAGTTCACGGCCCGGGTCATGGCCGGCCTCGAGGCACGGATCCGTACCGTTACCCGCAGCATCTTTGACCGGGCCGACCAGAGCGGCCCCGATCTTGAGTTCGTGCACGAAGTCTGCGCGCCACTGCCCAGCCAGGTGCTCGGCGAGTTGCTTGGCCTTCCCGCCGAGGATTGGCCGGAACTGCACCGCATGGCCGAACGCAACAGCGGCGGCCAAGACCCCGACATCAACACTGGCGAAGCCCGCGGTTCAGCCAGCGTCGAGATGGCCGCCTACGCCTACGGATTTGCCGGGCAGCGAAGAGCACTCGGACCGCAAGGCGACCTGACCGATGTGTTGCTGGGGCGAGAGTTCGACGGGCACCTGATGAGCGACATCGACTTCGCCCGGTTTTTCGTCCAACTCGTCACCGCCGGGAACGACACCACCCGCACCATGCTTTCGAGTGGTCTGCTGGCCCTGCTCAAACACCCTGACCAACTGGCGCGGCTGCGGGCTGACCCGGCCGGGCTGCCAACGGCGATCGAGGAAATCCTGCGGTGGGCGAACCCGCTTCACTACTTCCGCCGAACCGCGACCTGTGACACCGAGATCGCAGGCACCCCGATCTCGGCTGGTGACAAAGTGGCGATGATCTACACCTCCGCGAACCGGGACGAGACCGTGTTCACCGACGCCCAAGCGTTCGATACTCGCCGTGACCCCAACCCGCATCTGTCGTTCGGGATCGCCACCCACTTCTGTTTAGGGGTGCACCTGGCCCGGCTCGAAGGACGGGTGTTTTTCGAGGAACTGTTCCGGCGTTGGCCCACCATCGAACTGGCTGGTGAACCACTGCGTCAACGGTCGAACCTCAACAATTCGCTGAAGGCGCTTCCGGTTCGAATCGGGCGCTAGTCGCGCGGGTTCTTCAACCGTTTCGTGATCCGGGCCCGCTCGGTCTGATCCAACACGACCTTACGAATCCGCACCGTCGTTGGCGTTACCTCCACGCATTCGTCGTCGCCGATGACCTCCAAGGCCTGTTCGAGCGACAGCAGCCGAGGCGGGGTCAACCGAACGGTGTCGTCCGAGGAATGCGTTCGAATGTTGGTCTGCTTCTTTTCCCGGCAGATGTTGACATCCATGTCCTCGTTGCGGGCGTTCTCCCCAACCACCATCCCGCCGTAAACCTGTTCGCCGGGGGCGACGTACAACGCCGATCGTTCCTGCAGGGCCAGGATCGAGTAGCTCGTTGACTGGCCGAGACGGTCGGCCACCACGCTTCCGTGGTTGCGGAGCCGCAAATCGCCGACCCACGGTGTCCACCCATGAAACACATGGTGCAACATGCCGGTGCCCCGAGTTTCGGTCAAGAACTCGGTGCGGAAACCAATAAGGGCACGGGCCGGCACCACATAGTCGAGGCGCACCCAACCGGTGCCGTGGTTGCCCATCGCGTCCATGCTGCCTTTGCGTGCCCCCAGCAACTGGGTGACCGCCCCGACGTACTCTTCGGGAACGTCGATGGTCAACCGTTCGGTCGGCTCGTGAAGCGTTCCGTCGATCTCGCGGGTCAATACTTCTGGTTTGCCGACGGTGAGTTCGAAACCTTCACGGCGCATGGTCTCGACCAGGATCGCCAGTTGCAGTTCACCACGACCCTGCACCTCCCAGGTGTCGGGACGATCGGTCGGCAGTACCCGGATCGACACGTTGCCGACCAGTTCAGTATCGAGCCGTGATTTGATCACCCGGGCCGTCAGATGGTTGCCATCTTGACCGGCCAGCGGCGACGTGTTGACCCCGATGGTCATCGCCAGCGTGGGTTCGTCAACCGAAATGATCGGGAACGGGCGAGGATCGTTCGGGTCGGCCAGCGTGTCGCCGATCATGACGTCTTCAATTCCGGAAACGCCAATGAGTTCACCCGGACCAGCTTCTTCCACGTCAACCTGAGCAAGCGCGTCGGTCACCGTCAACGTTCCGATCCGGGCGGAAACGACAGACCCGTCGCTACGGCACCAGGCGATACTTTGGCCCCGACGGATCGTGCCGTGCTGCACCCGGCAGATAGCCAACCGTCCGACATAGGGCGAGGCGTCGAGGTTGGTCACCCAAGCCCGCATCGGGTGTTCCGGGTCGTGACGGGGAGCGGGCACGGTGTTCAGCAGCACATCAACCAGCGGCGCAAGGTCGGTGCCAGGGACGTCAGGGTCGAGCGTTGCGGTTCCTTCCCGGGCCACCGTGTAGACGATCGGGAAATCGATCGCCGAGTCGTCGGCGTCGAGATCCATAAACAACTCGTAGACCTCGTCGACCACTTCTTTGATGCGAGCGTCGGGACGATCAATCTTGTTGATGACCACCACCACCGGCAGCGACAACGACAACGCTTTGCGGAGCACGAACCGGGTTTGAGGCAACGGCCCTTCGCTGGCGTCGACCAGCAGCAACACACCGTCCACCATGGTCAGCGCACGTTCGACTTCACCACCGAAGTCGGCGTGACCGGGGGTGTCGACGATGTTGATCTTGTGATCACCAAACCGAACCGCGGTGTTCTTGGCGAGGATCGTGATGCCTTTCTCCCGCTCAAGGTCCATCGAGTCCATCACCCGGTCGGTGAGTTCCGCACCAGCGCGGAACGCCCCTCCTTGACGGAGCAGTGCATCCACCAGAGTGGTCTTGCCATGGTCGACGTGGGCGATCATCGCCACGTTCCGCAAATCGTCGCGACTAATCACCCGCCGAAGGCTAGCGACTGATCTCGGGACTCCACCGACGAGGTGGACTCGGTGTGCGAGCCGCGCCCGAGGTGGGGTTACTCGGTGACGGTGGAGAGACCGCCACCAACCGGGATCACCGCACCGGTGACGTACGCTCCGGCTGCCGAAGCCAGATAGATCGCCACCCCGGCCATGTCGTCAGGAACCCCGATGCGGCCCAACGGGACGTCAGCGGCGATGGCGTTGCGGCCCGCCGGGTCGTCGAGCGCGAACGCCATCATCTGCGAGTCGAACGGTCCGGGAGCAATGGCGTTAACGGTGATGTGGTCGCGGGCCAGTTGCTTGCCGAGGTGACGGGTCAGCATGTGGACCGCGGCTTTCGACGACGAATACGAAAAGGTGTCCATGGCTGGTGGGGTGAGCCCGTTTACCGAACCGGTGTTGATGATGCGCGACGGGTCCTGCGCCGAGGCCGCGGCCCGCAGCAGCGGCAGCAGTTGTTGGGACAGAAAGAACACACCGCGCACGTTGACGTTCATGACCTTGTCCCAACCCCCGGTTGAGAAACCTTCGAGCGGTTCGCCCCACGACGCCCCTGCGTTGTTGCAGAGAATTTCCAAACCATCCCAGCGACCAGAAACCTCCGCGGCCAGATGGGCGATGCCGTCATCGGTGGACAGGTCAGCTGGTACGCCATGCACCGTTCCCCGCTCCGACAACGAGGCCACCGCCTCGGCAACCTGGCTTTCTTTACGAGCCGAGATGATGACCTCGCAACCGGCGTCGAGCAGGCCGCCTGCGATCATGTAACCAATCCCCCGGCTTCCGCCGGTGACCACAGCTCGCTTGCCTTCGAGACCAAACAAGGCCTTCAGTCGGTTGGTGTCCACGATCGTGTCTCCTCATCGTTGGCTGGTGCCGAGACGACTCCGTCTCGCGTTACGGGGCCATCATGCCCACGCAACTGCCGTCAACGCCACCCGGAACCGGTTAGCGGACGTCGAAGCCGTACATCGACCCGAGCGGATCGGCCAGCAGTTCGAGGCGTTCTCCGTCCGGCCCCCGGAAATAGATCGAGGTCTCGTGCTCAAAATCGATGGTTACCCCAGCGTCGAGGAGGCGAGCACGAAGCCGGAGTTGCTGCTCTTCGGTCACCGAGATGGCCAGATGGTGCATCGACCCCAGAACCTCGGCGTAAGGCCCGAGGTCAAGTCCGGGGAAATCGAAGAAGGCCAGCAGGTTTCCGTTGCCGATATCGAAAAAGAAATGGGTGCTGCCTCGGTAGTCACGATTCTCGAAAAGTTCCGTAAGCGGGAACTCCAGAACGCCTTGATAGAAGTCGATGGTTCGTTCGACGTCCGATGACAGCAACGCCAGATGGTGCACCCCTCGAGCTGAGCTCTGGGGTCGGTCAGGATGCAGGTGCTGCGAGCGAAGCCGGTCCCACTCCTCGGTGCGGTCACCTTGGTCGCCGTGATCGGTCAACGCTTTGAAATCAGCCATGCGTCAAGTGTCTACCGTGAATACTCAACCGCCAACCTGTTCCGGTTCGGTGAGCGGTTCCCAACGCCAGCGGCGAGCCGCTTCCACACCAAAGATGGTCACTGTCTGCCCGTCAACGGTCGTTACCTCGTCGAGCGGTGTCGTTTCATCCTCGGCGAGTCGGGTCAACCGCACGGTCGATCCGGCGCGAGGAAGCCGGTAATGGTCGGCGCCGTGCCAGGACACGAAGCCTTCCAACCGGTCCAGTGCATCGCATTGAAACATCAACTCAGCCACCACCTCTAACGCGTAGGGGGCGTTGAACACCCCGGGTCGGGCCGGTGACGCCAACTTGTGACTGAGTGGATGCGGAGCCGAATCGGTGCCGAGAAAGAACGATGGGTCGCCCGAGGTGGCCGCCGCGACCAACGCGTCTCGGTCCTCTCGGCTGTTGATGACCGGTTTGCAGTAGAGGTCGGGTCGGAGTCCGTTGGCCAGCACGTCGGAACGGTCACAGGTCAGGTGATGCGGGGTGATCGAACCGGCAACGCCGTCGTTGGCCCGCACCAGATCAAGCCCGGCTCGGGTAGAGATGTGTTCCACCGTCACCCGAAGGCCCGGTACCTGATCGAGTACCGGCAGTAGTTCTCGTTCGAGGAACACCGCTTCCCGATCAAAGATGTCCACGTCCGGATCGGTGGATTCGGCGTGGACCAGCAGCGGAATACCCGCTTCAGCCATGGCCTCTAACACTTGCCGATAGGCCAGCAGCGACGACCCGCCGGCGGCACTGTTGGTGGTGGCCCCGGCCGGGTAGTACTTGGCCGCCATCACCTGCCCGTCGGCGGCCCCAGCTAACAGGTCGGCCCGGTCGAGCGCGTCGTTGAGATACAGCGTCATCAACGGCTGGAAATCGGGTCGAGCGTGAGGTCCCGCAGCAGCAAGGATCCGATCCCGGTAGGCGACCGCGGCGGCCGTGGAACAAATCGCCGGCACCAGGTTGGGCATCACCAGCGCGTAGCGAAAACAGCGAGCCGTGTAGGGCGTTACCGACGCCAGCATGTGGTCGTCACGAAGGTGCACATGCCAGTCGTCGGGGGCTGCGATCTCCAGCACCGTCATGCGCCGTACTCCTGACGATATTGCTGCACCGCGTCGAGCATGGCGTCGTCAAGGACGACTCGTCCGTCGACCGGGCGGCCATGAAGGTGTTCGATAACTTCGTCGAGGGTGACGATCGCTCGGGTCGGCATCGCGAATTCGTCGGCCACCTCAGCCAACGCGCTTCGGGTGCCGGTACCGCGTTCTTGGCGGTCAACCGAAACAATCAGCCCCGCCAACTCCACCGTGGCCGCAGCTCGAAGGATCGGGACGGTTTCACGGATCGACGTGCCGGCGGTGGTTACGTCCTCCACGATCAACACCCGATCCCCATCAGCGAGCGCTGAACCGACCAGCACCCCGCCTTCACCGTGGTCTTTGGCTTCTTTGCGGTTGAAACAAAAACCGACCGTTCGACCTTTCCCGGCGAGGGCGATCGACGCCGACGCAACCAACGGGATGCCTTTGTAGGCCGGGCCGAACAAGACATCGATCCCTTCGGGCCATGACTCCTCGATCGCCGCCGCGTAGAACTCCCCGAGACGGGCCAGTTGGTCACCGGTGCGGTAACGACCGGTGTTGATAAAGAACGGTGTTCGGCGCCCGCTCTTCGTTGTGAAATCTCCGAAGGTGAGCACATCGGACCGAACCATGAACTCGATGAAATCCTGCTTGAACTGTTGCATCACCGCTCCCTTCGCAAAGCAGCCTAGGCATCATCGTCGGCCACCCGGTGAGTGTCTACGTTGGTTCCCATGCGCCGACTCCTAATGATCCTCGCTCTTGCCCTGATTGTTTCGTCCTGCGGTGGTGACACGACCACCTCCGAGGCAACACCCGATGCCGGTGACGACCTCGGGACGGAAGCCACGGTCGAAACGACCGAACCGCCAGTGACTGAGCCACCTTCCACCACGGTCGCCGAACTGGTCGCCCGGGACGGGGTTGAAACACCGGAGGCATCGACACTCGAAGACCTTCTGGCCCTTGGCCGCCCCATCGTCACTGGGCATGCAGGCGGCGACCAGGCCTACCCGCATTCGTCGATGTTTGCCTTTACCGAAGCGGCACTGGCCGGGGTCGACGTTTTGGAAATGGACGTGCAGTTAACCGGTGACAAGGTGCTGGTTGTGCAACACGACGACACTGTCGATGCCACCACGGAAACGTCGGGCCGGGTACGGGATCTGACCCTCGCTGAGCTGCAGGCGCTCGACAACGGCTACTGGTGGAACGACGACTGGCAGAACCGTGAACGAGACGAATCGAGCTACGTCTGGCGCGGGGTTCGGACCGGGAAGATTGCACCGCCAGCGGGCTATCAGGCCGACGATTTCAAGGTGGAAACGTTCCGGGCAGTTGCCGAGGCGTTCCCCAACCACGTGCTCGACGTTGAGATCAAAGTTCCCCGAGGCGACGATGGCGAAATCGACCTGGATTTCGCCATCGAAGGCGCCCGGGTACTGGCCGAGGAGATCGCCGCGCTGGGTCGCACCGACTCGGTGATCGTCGTCTCGTTCAACGGCACCGTGTTGAATGCCTTCCGTGAACTAGCACCCGACGTGGCCACGAGCCCCGCCGAGGACGAACTGGTGGCCTGGTACCTCGGCGTGGCTGGCGTACATCCCAACGATCGGGTCGCGCAGGTTCCCCCCACCTTCGAAGTAATCGACGTGCTCTCCGCTGAGGTCGTCGCTCGGGTCAAGGAGGCCGGTCTGGCCATGTGGATCTGGCCCAACGATGCCGATGCGCAAGAAAACGCCGACTTTTACGCCGAGGTCATCGCAGCCGGGGCCGACGGGATCATTGCTGGTCGACCGGCCGTCGCGGTGGAGCGCTACCGGGCCGACGGGTTGATCCCGGCCGGGTGAGTTCCGGCAACCAACGCGCCAGTATCAGAACTCGTAGGAACCAATCCCGAAGTATCCGCTTGACGCGGTTTTCGGGAGGTCGAAGCGTTCGCCGATCCGATCCGGAGCAAAGGCCTCAGGGGTGTCCCCGAGCACGGTGGCCCGATGCAGAACCCGGCGACCTTCGGTGTCGTTGACCATGGCGTGAAGGGTCACCCGTTCGTCCCACAACACCACATCACCTGATGACCAGCGCCAGCGGCAGGAGAACTGAAGCTGTTCCTGCCAGCGGAACAAGAAACTCAGCAGCATCTGTGATTCGGGACGGGAGAGTTGTGGGATGCGTCGCGAAAATTGCCGATGCACAAACAGCGCGGGGCGCCCCGTTTCGGGATGGGCTCGCACCACCGGATGCTCCGCTGACCTCCCACCTTGGCCGGCGTCGTCATGCACGCAGGTCAAGGTGAGCAGAAAGTCCTGCAACGCCGGCGAAAGTGACGCGTACCCGTCGTGGCAGTTGATCCAACTGGTGTCACCTCCGGCGTCGGGGCATTCCACCATGTGAAGCAGTGCGACCGACGGTGGAGTTTCGTAAAACGTGGCGTCGGTGTGCCAGACGTCGGCTTTGACGGTGGCGCTGCTGTCCAGACGAATGACTTCGGGGACCGACGGATCATCGGCGCTGAGGTACGGATGGGTGTCGAGTTCACCAAACAACGCGCCGATCGACCGCAGTTCCTCTCTCGATGGAGCCAACCCCGGAAGCACCAGCACCAGATGGTCGCTGAGCGCTGACCGCAACGCCGTCGCCACCTGATCGTCGATTTGCGCTACATCGAGGCCGTGCACGACCGCCCCTAAGCGACCCGCAAACGGACTGGTTTCTAGGCCGGACATCACCGCATTCCTTTCTTTCGCGAACAGCTTCCCCGCCAGCGTGGCACACGCCGAAGATCGGCCAGCAATTCGAAGTTGGACGTTACTCGCCGAGGTCTGGTGCCCAAGCGGAGCCGTTGATGTGGGAACCACCGTCAACAAACAACGTGTTTCCGGTCAGGTAGCGGCTGGCATCGCTGGCCAGAAACAACGCAACGGGAGCGATGTCCTCGTCGGGGTCACCCATGCGGCCCATCGGGTTGGACGCATCGGCCGCCGCTTCGAGTTCAGGGTTCTGGGCCATGACCCGACGAAACGCTGCCGATTTGGCGGCCGGGCAGATCACGTTCACCGTGATACCCGAACCCGCCCACTCCCGGGCCGCGGTCCGGCTCGCCGCCCGCAATGCTTCCTTCGCTGAGTTGTATTCCAACGTGCCCATGTGGGCGTTGACCCCGTTGAGTGAACACAGGTTGATGACCCGACCCCAACCGTTGGCTTTCATCACCGGATGGGCTGCGTTCATGGCCCACAACGGACCCAGAAAGCCCACGTTGAGACCGGCCTGAACCGCTTCCGGCGTTTTGCGTTCCACCCGTCCGATTCCTCCGCCACCCCAAGCGTTGTTGACCAGAATGTCCAACCGCCCGAAGGTGTCGATGGTTGACGTCACCCCCGCAACGACGCTGTTGCGATCAGCGACATCGGTCGGGATGAACACGCCGCGACCATTGAGCGAATCCGCTACCTGTTGGCCCGTTTCGGCGTTGATCTCGGCCACCACCACGCGGGCTCCGTGAGCGGCGAACACCCGGGCGATCCCGGCTCCGATCCCGTCTCCAGCCCCGGTGATGAACGCCACGCGACCGGCGAGCACTTCTGCATCTCTTGTCATACCCCGACCGTAGCCCCCTCGCTCAGACGCTGCGGCTTTCGCAACGACCCGGCATCCGGCGACTTTTCACCGTCCCGGCGATGAGGCAGACTTCACCGGTGATCAAGCAACGTCGGGCGGCGAAGTATTCCCTTGGTGGGCTGATCCGCCGGGGGTTCAGCAAAGAGTCTTGGCCGCGGGTCTGGCGGGAACCCGAGTTTGGTTCCCACTACGACGTCGTCATCATCGGTGGTGGCGTGCACGGACTAGCCACTGCCTACTATCTGGCCGCCAACCATGGGATCACCAACGTGGCCGTGCTGGAAAAGGGCTACCTCGGGTCGGGAGGTTCGGGCCGCAACACCGCCATCGTTCGCTCGAACTATCTCACCCCTGAAGGCGTTGCCTTCTACGACCGTTCGCTCACGCTGTACAACTCGATGGCCCGAGACCTGAACCTGAACGTGATGTTTAGCGAACGAGGTCACCTGACCCTCGCCCACACCGACAGTGCGCTGCGGACCATGCATTGGCGCGCCGAAGTCAACAAGTTGCAGGGAATCAACTCTTCGGTGATCGACCCGGCCGAAGTGAAGCGGCTCACCCCATCGCTCGATGTCAGCGAAAACGTTCGTTACCCGATCCTTGGCGCGCTGTACCACCCGCCTGGTGGAACGATCCGCCACGACGCGGTGGTATGGGGATACGCCCGAGCTGCCGACGCCTACGGGGTAGATCTCCACCAGAAAACCGAAGTGCTTGACGTGTTGTGCACCGGCGGTGACGGACCCGAAGGCAAAGGCCCGGGGGGACGTGTGGTGGGCGTTCGGACCAGCCGGGGAGACATCTCGGCACCGCTGGTGGTGAACTGCACCGCCGGCTGGGCCAGCACGATCGCCAGCATGGCGGGTGTGCGGTTGCCGATCACCACTCACCCGTTGCAGGCTGCGGTTACCGAGCCGGTGAAGGTCTTTCTCCCCACCGTCGTCGTCTCGGGTTCGTTGCACGTCTACGTCAGTCAAACCGACCGAGGAGAGCTGGTGTTCGGCGCATCGGTAGACCCGATGGCCACCTATCAGATGGGTGGCACCTTGGAGTTCACCGAGGAGCTAGCCAGCCACGTTCTGGAATTGATGCCAGGCATTGGCCGAATGCGGTTGCTGCGCCAGTGGGCGGGCCTCTGCGACATGACTCCGGACTATTCGCCGGTGATGGGGCCCACCCCGGTCGAAGGGTTCCATGTCGATGTCGGCTGGGGGACGTACGGTTTCAAAGCCGGTCCGGTCTCCGGTGAACAGATGGCTGCCTGCGTAGCCAACGGTCGGGTTCCTGAACTGATCGCACCGTTCGGGTTGGAACGGTTCAGCCGAGGTGACCTGGTCGGCGAAAAGGGCGCGGCCGCGGTGGGTCACTGATGCTGCTCGTCCCCTGCCCGGTGTGCGGCCCGAAGAACGCCGCTGAGCTCACCTACCGAGGCGAAACCCATTCGCGTCCCGATCCAAACCAAGCCACCCCCGAGGAGTGGCGCAGCTACCTGTACCTGCGGGACAACCCGGCGGGTTGGTTACGCGAAGGGTGGTTCTGTTCTTCCGGATGCCGAACCTTTTTCACGCTGGAGCGCAACACCACCACCGGTGAACTCCGCGAACCGTTGCTGCCCGGCAACAAAGTGGCGGGCCGCCCTATCTCCGATGGAACCGAACCGTGAGCAACCACCGGATACCTGACGCTCCCGGCCAGCTCATCAATCGGGACGTACCGCTGACGTTTACCTGGAACGGTCGACGGCTCCGCGGGTACGAAGGCGACACCATCGTTTCGGCGTTGTTGGCCAACGGCATCACGATCACTGGCCGCTCCATGAAATACCACCGGCCCCGCGGCCCGCTCACTGCCGACTACTGGGATCCCAACACCACCGTGCAGGTCGGCGATGAACCAAACGTGCGCGCTAGCCATCGCCTACTACGCGACGGAATGAACGTTTCGGCCCAGAACGTCTGGCCGTCGTTACGGTTCGATCTCAAATCGGCCAACCGGCTGGTGGGGCGCTTCCTGACCGCCGGCTTCTACTACAAGACGTTTATGAAACCGGCCGCGCTTTGGCCGCTTTACGCCCGTGTGCTCGGCACGTTCGCTCCCGGCGGAGTGGTGGATCTCGATGCTCCGCCACCCCGCAACGACAAACGCTACGCCCACCCCGATGTGGTCGTGGCTGGCGGTGGACCGGCCGGGATGGCCGCGGCGCTGGCCGCGGCCCAAGCCGGAGCGTCGGTGATGCTGGTCGAACACGAGCACCAACTCGGAGGCCATCTGTGTTGGGGCGATGACACCGATCGGGCCGAAGCCGCACGCTTAGCCCACGCGGTGCGAGCGGCCGGGGTGGAAGTGCTGACCGACGCCACCGTGACAGGACGCTACGAGGACAACTGGTTGGCGATCTCCCAACGCGGCCTTCCCGGGATTGACGAACGGTTGATCAAAGCTCGGGCCGGGGTACTGATCGTGGCGGCGGGAACGATCGAACGCCCCTACGTCTTTGCCGGTAACGACCTCCCGGGCGTGATGACCTCCGGTGCGGTACGACGCCTCATCACGATGTACGGCGTGAAACCCGGGAACCGGGCCGTGGTGTTCACCGCAAACCCGTCCGGCGACGCCGCGGTGGTTGCGTTGGAGGCAGCCGGAGTAACGATCGCCGCGGTGGTTGATGGTCGACTCGGTGGCAACGTGGTCGCCGCCCACGGGCGAAACCGGGTCCGCCGGGTGACGTTGGCCGATGGCCGCCGTATCGACAGTGACCTGCTGATCACCGCCGTAGGTTGGACCACCCCCACGTCGCTGCTGAACATGTCCGGCGATCGTCCGGTGTACGACCCGGAAGCGGCCCGGTTCTTTCCCTGGTGCCCACCCGACAACGTGCTGGCCACCGGAGGTCTGGCTGGTGATGGCACCACTGAACAACTGGTGGCGCACGGTGAAGCAACTGGTTTGCTCGCCGCGGCCCGGGCTGGGGTTGTTCGTCACCGGCTACAACACCTGACCCGCCGTGCCGAACCGGTCACGACCCCGGAACCGGCGTGGCCCGCCGACGAACGCCCCCCACTCCCGCACGGTTCGCATCCGGCACTGTTCCGGTCAACCACGCACGGAATCGTCGACTACTCCGAGGATGTCTCGTCCAAGGATCTTGTCCAAGCCGCCGACGAAGGGTTTGATTCGGTCGAGCTGGTCAAACGGTTCACCACCACCACCATGGGTCCGTCACAGGGCAAGCTCGAGACGGTCAACACGGTGGCGGTGCTCGCCGAAGCCCGAGGCGAAACCATCGAGCAGGTTGGCACGACCGTCTGGCGGCCACCGTACGCGCCGATCAGCCTTGGCGCGTTGGCGGGTCGGATCCACGAACCGGTACGCATGAGCTCTATCCAACCCTGGCATGAGGCTCACGGCGCGCAGCCGATTCTGGCCGGGCAGTGGATTCGTCCGAACCATTACGGCGACCCCGAATCCGAAGTGCGCAACACCCGAAACCGGGTCGGCATCATCGACATCACCCCGCTGGGGAAGCTGGACCTTCAGGGCCCAGATGTGCCCAAACTGCTCAACCTGCTCTACACCAATTCCTGGAACGCACTCCCGCAAGGCGCGGTCCGGTACGGACTGATGTGCGCCGAAGACGGTGTCGTGCTCGACGACGGGGTCACCGGGCGGCTCGGACCGGAGCATTACCTGATGACTACTACTTCGTCGGGGGCGGCCACGGTCTGGAACTGGGCTGAGAACTGGCTTCAGACCGAACACCCTGACTGGCAGGTTCACATCACCCCGGTCACTACCGGGTTGACCTCGATCAACGTGGCCGGACCGGACAGCCGGCAGCTTCTGGAACGGCTCACCAACGACATCGACCTCGGCCCCGATGCCTTCCAATACATGCAGGTCCGCACCGGCACGGTCGCTGGGGTTGCGAACTGCATCGTCTGGAGGATCGGTTTCACCGGCGAACTGTCCTATGAGGTTCACGTGCCGAGCGGTTTCGGATTGTTCGTGTGGGAGCAGTTGCTCGTTCACGGTCAAGACTTGGGGGTAGCCCCGTTCGGGTTAGAAGCCCAGCGGATCATGCGTCTAGAGAAAGGCCATTTCATTGTTGGCCAAGACACCGACGGTCTATCCAAAGCACCAGTGACCGGTCTTGAGACACTGCTCAAAGTCGAAAAGGACGACTGGGTGGGCAAACCCGAGGTCGTCTGGGCGTTGTCGCGCGGGGACGGTCCGCGGATCGTCGCTGTTCAGCCAACCGATCCGACCGTGGTGCCCGAGGAAGCAGCCCAGATCGTGGCGGCTGGCACGAACCAGATTCTGGGCCGGATCACTTCGTCGCGTTTCTCCCCCACCCTCAACCGTTCCGTCTGCCTTGCGCAGGTACATCCCGATGTCGCCACACCAGGCACGACGCTCACCATCGTTCTCGCCAACGGCACCCGAACCACTGCCCAGGTAATGGAACATCACGCCCATTTCGATCCTGAAGGGAGCCGGCTTCGTGGCTGATCCCGTGTTCCGAAGTTCGGTAACCAGTGCTGAAACAACCAGTGCTGAATCAACCAGTGCTGCTGCGGTGACCATCAGCGATGTGTCCGACTGGAGCAAATGCTCGGTCAAAGCCGGGGAAGGGACCGAAACCGCCAAAGGGTTCGCAGTGGCCTTGGGTACCGCAGCGCAGCGAAACGGTGTGCTGGTCGTGCATCACCGCCAGCACGAATGGTTGCTGTTGGGTTCGGCTGCTCAGGTAGACGAGACGATCCACAATCTCGACCGTGACGGTTTTGTCTCCACCGTTGACCTCACCCATGGACGAATGATGCTGCGGGTCAGCGGTCCTCGCAGTGCCGACGTGCTGGCCAAGGTGTGCAGCAGCAACTTCGACGATGCGTTCACCCCCAATCGGGCCGCGTGGGGGGCGACCGTTGCCCGAGTGACCTGTGATCTGGTCCGTGACGATCAGGTCGGGGTGCGGAGTTATCTCCTGCTCTGCGACCGTTCCTACGGCGACTATTTCTTCCAGTCGCTCCTTGACGCCGCCGACGAGTTCGCCGACTGACCCGGTCCCGTGGCCGTTACCCTCGAAGCCATGGTTACCGTCGGATCTCTCAATGTTGCCGAGCCAATCCACACCTTTGTGGGTTCCCATCTACTCCCCGGTTCTGGGGTGGACCCGGACTCGTTCTGGGCAGCGCTCGAAGCCACCGTGCGAGAACTCGGCCCTCGAAATCGTGAACTGCTCAACCGACGCGACGACCTCCAAGCTCAGATCGACGCCTATCTGATCGAGCACCGGGCATCGTTTGACCAGAGCGCCTATGTGACGTTTCTCGAAACGATCGGGTATCTGGAACCAACACCGTCTTCGGTGCAGCTTGCCACCACCGGGGTTGACCCGGAGATCGCTTCGATCGCTGGCGCCCAGCTGGTGGTCCCACTCGACAACGCCCGCTACGCCCTCAACGCCGCCAACGCCCGTTGGGGAAGCCTCTACGACGCCCTGTACGGCACCGACGTCATCGCTGACACCGACGGGGCCGAAGCCGGCCGGGGCTACAACCCGGTCCGGGGAGCCCGAGTCATTGCTTGGGCTCGCGACTTTCTCGATGCGCACTTTCCGCTTGACGACGGCTCCCATCACGACGCCACCGGGTATTCGGTGGTTGACGGCCAGTTGAACGTGGCGTTGGGTTCGACCACGGCCCGCCTCGCCGATCGCCAACAGTTCGTGGGGTTCGCCGGACCCACCGATGCCCCTCACAACGTGCTGCTGGTCAAGCATGGCCTCCACGCCGACCTTCGCATCGACCGGGAGCATCCCATTGGCGCCGATGACCCCGCGGGGTTGGCTGACATTGACGTGGAGTCGGCGATCTCGTCGATTATGGATTGCGAAGATTCGGTTAGCGCCGTAGATGCCAGCGACAAAGCGGTCGTGTACGGCAACTGGCTTGGCTTAATGACCGGAAATCTCACCAGCAGCTTCCGCAAAGACGGGGTTGACGTTGAACGTCGCCTTCATCCTGACCGGCGCTACACAGCAGCCGACGGGGGCGAACTCGTGATGCCCGGGCGGGCGTTGATGCTGGTCCGCAACGTCGGCCATCACCTCACCACCGAGGCCGTCACCTTGGACGGCGAACCGATCGCCGAAACCATTCTTGATGCGTTCGTAACCGCCGTAGCCGGGAAACACGACCTGGCCGGTTCGGGACCGTACCGCAACAGCCGCACCGGGTCGATCTACATCGTCAAACCCAAAATGCACGGCGTTGACGAGGTGGCTTGGGCTTGCCGGTTGTTCGAACGAGTCGAGGATGCGTTGGGCCTCGACCGCCACACCCTCAAGATGGGGATCATGGACGAGGAACGGCGAACCTCTCTCAACTTGGCCGCCGCCATCGAGCAAGCCCGAGACCGTCTGGTGTTTATCAACACCGGTTTCCTCGACCGAACCGGCGACGAGATTCACACCGACATGGAAGCCGGTCCGGTCGTTCCCAAAGGCGAAATGAAAAGCGCCACCTGGCTTCTGGCCTACGAAGACAACAACGTCGATACCGGGCTGGCTTCAGGGCTTCAAAACCGCGCTCAGATCGGCAAAGGCATGTGGGCCAAACCTTCGGAGATGGCCGAAATGCTGGCCACCAAAGGCGCTCACCCACAGGCCGGTGCGACCTGCGCCTGGGTGCCGTCACCCACCGCAGCCACCCTGCACGCCACCCACTACTTCTCGCACAACGTCGCCGCCCGCCAAGAAGAACTGTCCGGACGTTCCCACCGCAGCCGCTCCGAACTAACCGCGCTGCCGGTGCTCACTAGGGAACTCTCTCCCGACGAGGTCCAAACCGAACTCGACAACAACTGCCAGTCAATCCTCGGCTACGTGGTCCGTTGGGTCGGTCAGGGGGTGGGTTGCTCAACGGTTCCCGACATCGACAACATCGGTCTGATGGAAGACCTCGCCACCCTGCGGATCTCCAGCCAGCATGTCGCCAACTGGCTGCACCACGGCATCGTCGATCACCAGCAGGTGCAGGCGACGATGGAACGAATGGCGATCGCAGTTGACGACCAGAACGCTGGCGACGACGCCTACCAGGCGATGGCAACGAGCTACACCGATTCGATCCCGTTCCAGGCTGCGCTGGCTCTGGTTCTCGACGGTCGATCGCAACCCAACGGATACACCGAGTCGGTGCTCCGAAGCCACCGACGCCGTCAGAAAGCAGCTGGCAACTAGAGCACCACGCTCGGGTCGGGAACCAGATCCCGAGCCAGCCATTGGAAGGTGCGCCAAGCCATCGCCGGTTTCGTGAACTCCTCGGCGACGACCTTGGCCATCTCGTCGGAAATCGGTTTCGGGTTGGTGGCTTTGACGTGCACCTCAGCAACCCGTTCGGCCAAAACAAACCACCCGACCGCTTCGGCCGGCGACAGCCCCCCGGTGAGCAGCCCATGGTTACGCAGGATGATCAGGTTGTTGCCCCCCATCGCCTCGGCGATCCGTTGACCACCTTCGATGGTTGCCACTTCCAAATCTTCACCGTGATAGATCGCCTGGTTCCCCACAAACGAACAGGACTCTTGGCTGATCGCCGAGAACGGTTCGACATTGGCCGACCACGGTGTCCCGAACTGCGTGTGGGTGTGAGCCGCCGAAACCAGATTTGGGTGGGTGGCCAGCACCGGACCGTGAATGTTGTACCCGGCAGTATTGACCCCTCCGGCGTCTGGTCCGTCAACGATCCTGCCGTCCGGCCCGACCAGCGCCATGTTGTGCACGGTTGCGGCCCAGAACGGGATTCCATACCCCAACAGCCAGAAGTGATCGGTGAACTCAGGGTCGCGCACCGAAATGTGGCCATCTCCAAGCTGCCCCCAGCGCAGCGCCGAAAAGATCCGGTAGCCGATCGCCGCTTCCCATTTCCGCAACAACCTGACCTCATCAAGGTCGTCGCTGCGGGCCCGTTCGGCGTGGTAGTCAATATCGGGATAGCGCTCCAACGAAAGCGTCACCGGTCAACCAGCTTTCGGTTTGGGCCCGACCACTCGTTCGTGATCAAGCAGTTGCTGTTTACATGCAAGCCCACCGGCGAATCCGGTGAGGCGACCATCCGAACCGATCACCCGATGGCAGGGCAGCACGATGGGAACCGGGTTCTTGGCGTTGGCCGACCCGATTGCCCGCACTGCTTTGGGGCGACCAATGCGTTCGGCCTGTTCCCGGTAACTAATCGTCTCTGCGTAGGGAACGTCGGCCAGTGCCTGCCAGGCCGCTCGCTGAAAGGGAGTCCCGGCGAGATCTAACGGGATCGAGAACGTGCGGCGACGGCCGCTGAAATACTCGTCGATTTCGGCGGCCGCCTGAGCCAAGACCGGATGGTCCGTTTGGCGGTTGCGGCCAGCACTGGTTTGATTAGGGCCGGGAAGGCCCACTCGACACAGACCCCGTTCGGTCGCCTCCAGAACCAGAACCCCAATCGGTGTGTCCATCATCATGCGTGTCATGACCGGTGCTCCTCTCTTCGACCGTGATCGCAACCTTGCCTCGCCCGTTGGTGGTAAGCAAGCCAGCTAGCCTGATCACGACCGCTAGCCAGCGGATTCGGTTTCGCTCGGGGGTCCGGTGAGCACCACAACGCTGATTGTCATCCTGCTCGCCGTGTTGGCCGGGTCGTTTCTGAAAAGCATCGGGGGTCTCGGGTTGCCCTTGATGGCCGTACCGATCATCTCGTTCGTGGCCGATGTCGAAACCGCAGTCGCCGTGCTGGCCTTTCCGAACCTGTTGATCAACGTGGGGATGGCCTGGCGTACCCGGGCCCATCGCCATGAGGCTCGGGATCTCACCATGCTCGGCGTCACCGGTTTCGTTGGTGCCGTGGGGGGAACGATGGCCTTGATCTACCTTCCGAACGAACCGCTGGTGGGCCTTCTGGTTCTGGTGGTCATCGGGTACGTCATCAAGTTTGTGCTCTCGCCTGACCTCAGAGTTGACGAAGCCACCAGCGCTCGTTGGGCCCCTGGGGTTGGTCTGGTAGTTGGCGCCATGCAGGGGGCGATCGGGATTTCCGGACCGATTCTCGGGGTCTGGATCCATAGCTTCCGACTGAGTCGGGATGCCACGATTTTCTCTCTCACGCTGCTGTTCTCACTCGCCGGAGCCGCGCAAGTCCCAACGCTTTGGCTCAACGGTGAACTCAGTGGTCGCTATGGCGCCACGTTGCTGTCCTGCATTCCGGCGCTGGCCATCATCCCGGTCGGCGAACGGCTCCGGTCTCGATTGAGCTCCGCCGGTTTCGACCGGTTCGTGCTGGTGGTGCTCGCCTCCACGGTCACCGTTCTCGCGCTCAGAACATTCCTGTAACGACGGTGCGAGTCGCGGTGATCGCGGCGGGTGTTGCTCGACTCAGAGCAGCTGCGGGGTGAACAATCCGGGAGAAAGTATCGAATCCCAGCCCGACTCGCCGAACAGCGACGCCGCGATGCGGCCGAGTTCGTCACTTGATTTCGCCGCCGACCCGTTTCCTCCCAACGCCACCGCCACTCCATCGTCAACCCAGCCGATGTAAGGCATCTCGCTGGGAGTACCGGTGATCACGCAAGGGGCCGTGACCACATCGCCCAGCGGGGCGTCAGGGAGGAGTGCATACAGGTTGTTGGTCAGGCATTCGATTTCGACCGGATCTCCGTCGCTGCGAAACCACGGCACCAGATCGGCGTCGTCGAGCAGCACCGTCGCCTTGAGGTCGCCCCCAATTTTGATACGCACCGAACCGTCGGGGTAGCGCACCGGTGGAACCCAGTACGCCTCGTTGATTCGGTCGTCGGGTGGCGAGTCCAAAAGGAGGCTGGGGATTCGTTGGTCATCGTCGAGTCGGGCCATCACCGTGGTCCGAGCCCGTCGTTCCACCTTGAGTTTCCATTCGAACAGCGGTGATCCAAAAGCCCCGGTAGCAACCAGCAACTGGCGGGCCACCACTGCACCGTTTGAGGTTTCCAGCCGAAACAGCCCCGACGAGTTCCGTTCGATCCGGTTGACCGCCGCCTCCACCACGAAGGCGTTGGCTTGGCGGGCCAGTTCGGTTTGAGCAGCTACCAACCGCCGGGGGTTGATGTAGCCCGCGGGTGCCCCTTCGTAGAGCAACGGGTGGCCGTTCGAAATGGCGATGCCGGTATGTTCCCGAACCCAATCTCGCTCCACGATTCGAGCGTCACTGCCCCAAACTTCGGCCCGAGCCTGCCATTCAGGGCCGTTTGGATAGCCGATCAGCACCCCACGAGGGGTGTGGAACTCGATGCCGGACCGACGGGCAATGTCGGCGTAGCGTTCGATCGACTGCGCCGCCACGGTGGTCCACATCTCGCTGCGTCCGGCGATCCGGGTGATCCGTCCCTCATCGGGATGCGAGCAAAACGGGCCGTTGCTGGTGGTTCTGTCGGCGGGTTCACCGGGACCGATCAGCGCAACCGACCGGTTTGTTTCGGCGAGATGCCGTGCCGCGGCCGAGCCGATCAACCCTCGCCCAATCACCGCGATTTCGACATCTCCCGTCGTGCGGTCACTCATCAGAACAACCCGAGGTTCACGTTCAGCCCACTGGGCGTTGCGGGGCAAACTCCAGCACCTGCTGGTAGGTCGGTCGGTTGGTGGAGCGGAAGGTGTCGGGAATGAGTCCCGGCACGAAACTGGTCATCAGACCCGCTCGACGCCAGGTGGTGAGATCGTCACCCAATTCCGCCGCGGCAGCCTGCAACTGTCCATCGATCGACGCCCACAACGCTTCGGCACAGGTGGTCAGGTCACCCGCGCCACAGTAGGCGTTGGCGAACTCCCCTTCCACGGAGTGTCCAAGCAGGGTCCGAAGGTCTTTGTCAACGAGGCTGGTCAGACCAATTCCTCGCAGGGAGACACCGGCGGAGATCACCGAACCAAGAACCGGTTCCACGGCTGCGAACAGCAGCGGGTCGAAGATTTCTTGATGGATCCGAGCGCTGGGGTCATCCCAGAAACCATCTTCGTCCGCGTCAAGCAGCGGGGCGTCGTCGGCGACCCAGGCATCCAACATGGCGAGCGCCTCGGCGGCCAACGCCGACGGTGCCTCGGCCGCGGCCAACACCTCTGAGATCACCGGCCAGACCGGCGCCGCAGTGTCTTCGGTCGCGGCCCGGTTCATCACCGAAACCACCTCGGCCAGCGTCGCGTCTTCATCCCACTGGTCAAAGTTTTCGACCCGATGCCACGACCCGTACAGGTTGCCGTCGCCGTGCATGAAGCCTGGGGCCGACTGGTTGTTCCAGTTCAGGAGGCGCCCGTTGTCGCTGCTGATCGCGTGGGGATGTTCGTCTTGAGCAAGGAAGCCTTGCCATTCGTACTCGCCGGTGCCGAGCGTCGGGAGTCGACGGTCGAGCCCTGGTGCGCGTTCTGGCAGAAGTCCCGACGCGAAATAGGCGTTGGTTTCGCGGTTGGCGTAACCCCAGTTGAAGGTGAAGCCGAAGTGGTTGGCGATCTCAAAGAAATCTTCCGGAGTTTCGGCTTGTCCTTCGGTCATGCGCTTGAGCGCCACCAAGTTAAACCCGTCGCGGCCAAACGTTGAGCGTTGACGGGTCAAAGCCACCGGGGCACCATCGGAGGTGGCAGTGCCAATCACCGGACCATGCACCGAGACCGGGTAGCTAATGGCCTGACCACCGAGCACACCGGCATCGAAGGCTTCGAAGGCCACGCATTCACCTTCGAACTCGTAATGGGTGCTCTGGCGGGTCGGGGTTGATCCATCCGGCTCGCAGAGCACTTCGGCGAAAACGTCCCGAACGTCTTGGTTGGCCGACGTAAGACTCCAGGCGTAATCCTCGGTTCGGCCGATCAGCAAATACATCGCCAATCCGGGAACCGCGGCGCCTTGCGCCTTGATCCCAGGACCTTGAAGGTCGATCTGCATCACGATCTCGGGGTAGTAGTAGCCCAACTGGGGACCCATGACGGCCAGGGTGGTGTCGTTGGTCGAAGCGTCGGGCGCCACCGTCAACCAGTTCGAAGCTTTCCGGTCGGGGGGATCTCCGGCTGCAGAAACCGTGTACGCCGAGGTCAGAAGGTTCGGGGCCGCATCGGGATCGGGGTTGCGTGGGTCGAGCGAGATCACCGATCCGGCGTCGATCATCACCGAACCGGTCACGTCACCACCGGTGTAGGTGCCGTACTCGAAGCGGGTGTCGATCGTCGTCGGCGCTTCCGGGTCGTCGGTCTGCATCAGGTCTTCCCACACCGAACGTCCAAGTTCGGGACCCAATTCGGCTTCGAGCGAAGCCAAGAAGCTGGCATTGGCGGCTTCTGATCCGCCACCCGCGCCAAAGATCGAGCCGATAAACGCAGTAGTGGCGATCACTTCTTTGGCTTCAAACGGGACCCAATCGGTGTCCGTGTTGTTCGCGCCCCAGTAGGCGTTCATGCCGTCGGCGTAGGCCTGCGCGTCGGCCATCACCTCGGCACCTTCGTCACCGTAGGTTTCAAGCAAAAGTTCAACTTGGGCGTCGACGAGCGCTTCTACCTGCTCGCTTGGCTCGTAGGGGGTGAGGCTGGTCACCAGAGAGAAGGCGTCGATACCGGGAATGTCGGCCACCGCGGCGCGCGCCGCCCAGCGACCAAGGCTGATCAGCAGGCCGCGGTCACGGGCTGTGACCCAACCGGCTCCAAAGGCCACGTCTTCGCGGGTGTCGCCAACCACATGCGCGATCCCCCATTCGTCGTAGGTGACGGTGACCCCGTCGCGCCCGGTCTCTTCGACCCGGGTGGCGCCGATCGGTTCGAAGTTCTGTGCGAGGTAGAACTGCTCAATGTCGGCATCGCTGACCGAACCACGCAATGGTGTCAACCCGTCGTAGAGCGCCATCTGGTCGAGGCTGTTCTCGTTGGTCGGGAGGCCGCCGTAGTTACCGGGCGGCAGGATGTAATAGGCCCGATCTTCGGTCACCACCGATCCGGCTGATTCGTCGGTACCGGTTTCCGTTGACTCGTCCACCCCGGCGGTGTCATCGGTGGTCTTTTCGACCGTGTCACCACCTCCCGAACAAGCTGCGGCGATCAACGCAAGGCTGGTGAGAAGCGCAATCAGTGAACGTTTGCCCATTGGGGTGTCCTGTCTGTTCGGTGAACCTATCCGGGAGTGGGTCGGGTCACGGCCGTCATTATCTCCGCTAATGGCTTGCGGGCGAAATCCGGAACTTTCACTCCCGGGAGTGGGTACCCAACCGGAAACATTGCGAACGGCCGCTCATTGGGGCCACGGTCAAGGACCTGCCGGAGAAAAGCCATGGGTGACGGGGTGTGAGGCAGGGTTGCCAAGCCCATGTGGTGCACCGCAGCAACGAACAGGCCGGCAGCCATCCCGACGCTTTCCTTCACGTAATAGTTTTTGCGTGACTCGCCATCGGAGCGCAGTTCGTAGCGCTGTTCGAACAGCACCACGAGCCAGGGGGCAACTTCGAGAAATTCCTTGTGGTGGTCGGTGCCGATCGGAGCGAGCGCCTCCTGCCATTCGGCGTTCATCCGGTTTTCGAGGTAGTTGACCCGTTCTTCTTCTTCGGCGGCCACCCGAATGGTTGCTTTGAGCCCCGGGTCGCTGACCGCCACGAAATGCCACGGCTGTTTGTGCGCCCCCGACGGTGCGGTTCCTGCGGTGCGGATCGCCGCTTCGATCAACGCCTCAGGCACCGGCCGGTCGGAGAACAGTCGAGGGCTGCGGCGTTGCCCCATGAACGTCGCGAAGGTTTCGGCTCGCTGGGCCATTTCCTCCGGGTCGCGAGGCGTGAACTCCAACGTTCGAAACGGGTGTTGCGCTTCGAGTTCCGGAGATGGGTACCGATGTTGGTAGAGCGGTTCGGGGTGTTCCACACCTCTATCGTGCCAGCCCAGCAAGACGAGTGCCTACGAACCGGGTTGATCGTAGATCTCCGGCTGGTCGAGGGGAAGGTTGAGCCAGTGCACCATTTGGCGAACCTGCTCGTAGGCGTCGAGTCGGGCTGCGTCGGTCCCCTCGGCTTCCGCGTTGAGGAACGGTTCCTGCAATCGACGGGTCATCCGGGGGCCGATTTCGAGCAGCGCGCTGCTCCCTTCGCTCGCCCAACGGGCCAGCACGTAATGGACGAGCGCTCCGACCGGAACTCCGAGGTTTTCGCTGAGCCGTTCCACCGTCGCCAACGCATCAAGATGCGCGTGCGCCGCGACCTCGGCTTTGAAATTGGCGTCAGGATCATCGTCGGACCAGGGACCGGTCCATCCGAGAAGTTGAACCATGCCCTCACTGGGTTCTTGGGAGGTTTCGGTCATACCGGAAGCATGGCAGAGCCAACGTTGTTACGGTACGAAATGGTGACAATTGGCGCTCAGTCTGCTTTACTCAGCACTTGCATTTGCACTTTCGCAACTGTCAATCCTTGGAGGGAACATGAAGAAGCTTCGTTCATCAGCGCTTCGTAGTCTTCTCGCGCTCTTTGCGGTGGCCTTGCTGGCCGCGTCGTGCGTGAGCAACGAAGACGACGCAGCCACCGAAGAACCAGCAACGACCACCTCGGCTGCCGCCGAAACTGAAACTGACGAGCCAGCCGAGCCGGTTGAAGAGGAAATCGTCCTCACCGACTCGTGGCGTGGCGTCACCGCCGACACCATCCACGTCGGTGTGTCGATGCTCAACTTCAAGCTTCTGGTTGACCTCGGCCTCAGCCCCGCCGGCTGGGGTGACCAGCAGGCCGTCTGGGAAGCGCTTATTGCTGACCTGAACGACCGTGGTGGCATCAACGGACGCATGGTCGAAGCGGTCTACGACTTCTACAGCCCGATCGACCCGGCTGACGCCGAGCGAGTTTGCTCCGTACTGACCCAGGACAACGAAAGCTTCGCCGTGCTCGGCGGCTTTGTTGGCCCGGCCAGTCCTGCCGACGTCTGCGTCACCGACACCAACTCAACCATCATGGTTGGTGGCGAGATCGCTGGTGACGAGCTTTCACGGGCCAAGGTTCCGTGGTTCCACTCGAGCGCAACCGCTGACTACTCGACCATCAACCTGCTGAACCTTCTGGAACAGACGGGTCGCACCGAAGGTGCGGTCGTGTTCACCATGGGTGGCGCTGCGGCGGCCGAACAGGAAGCATCCGTGCTGGCCCAGCTCGAAGCTCGCGGTATTGAAGTTGTTGGTTCGGCAATCATCGAAGCGGGCGACGGCGACACGCTGGCCCAGGACGACGAGTTGGCTGTTGCTTTCGAACGGTTCAAGAGCTCAGGCGCAAACACCCTGATGATCTTCGGTACTCCTTCCTCGGAAATCCGTGGTGCCGGTGCGGCTGGCTTGGCCGGCGAGATCGCGATCTGGTCGAACAACCCGGGTGGCCTTGCCAACTTGGGTGCAACCATCACCGACAAGTCCATCGCTGACGGCGTGCTGGCTGCTACCGGTGCGACCGACGACGAGATCTGGGATGATCCTGCGTTCCAGGAAGAGTGTGTTGCCCCGGTTACTGAGCGCATCGCCGAAGCCGACTTGCGCACCCCCTCGACGTACGAGGCTCAGGACGAGAACTGGTTCAACTCGCTGCGTCGCTACTGCCATGCGCTGTCGATCTTCGTTCAGATCGCAACCGCAGCCGGTGGTGACCTGACCCCGACGTCGTTTGGCGATGCCGCCTACGGCCCGGCCTTCAATGACTTCTACGTTCCGGGTCTCGGAGCCTCGTCGGTGTCAATGGAGAAGCGTGGCGCTCAGGACCTGCTGCGTCTGTCGGAATACGACAGCACCTACGGCGACGGTGGCCTCGTGCCGCTGACCGAACTGTTGGACGCATTCGAAGGCTGATACTTCCGATCTTCGGAAAATCTCAATGATGTTGTCGGGCCGCCCTTTACGGGCGGCCCGGCCGCGTCTGGCACACTTTCTGCATGGCTGATCACGATTACGACCTTGTAGTTGTCGGAGGGACCGCCGGGGGGCTTTCGGTAGCGATCTCTTCGCTTCGTTCCGGTGTCCCTACCGTGCGGGTCCTTGAAGCGAACAACGCCGTCACCTTTCCCGAACTGGTCGGCATGAACCAGCTTGACGTGGGTTACGGCGAAAGCCTGGTTTCGGTCGACGCTCACGAGGACGGCTTGACCATCGTTTCCAGCCGGCACCGGTATCTGGCCCGAGCGCTTCTGATCGCCGATCGCCCCAGCCTTCCTGATTGGAAACCGCCGATCCCGATCCCGACCATGGGATGCGTGCAGGTTGATGCCATGGCCGACCACATCGAAGAACACGATGTGTTGGTGGTCGGCTACACCGACCATGCGGTGGAACTCGCTGCCGCGGCCGAGGCGAGCGGTGCCCGAGTGGTGTTGGCCGCCGGTGGGATGGACCCGGATCGTCTGTCGCCAGCCGCCGATCATGTGCTGCGTCGGCTTGAACGAGAGCGGCGAATCACCATCTTGTACCGGTCGGTTCCCGATCAGATCAGCGACGTGGGCGGCTACCCCATGGCGTATTTCAGTGACCGCCGCACCCCCGACCTCCAGTTTGATGACGTCGTGATCGCTTCGCATCGGCGGACGCTCACCCCTGACGAAGTTGGGGTTTCGGCCGAGGCACTCAACACCGGTCTGGTGTGGTTTCTCGGAGAACCCGATCAGGAATCGGTGGAGACCACCGCCCCCGGTCATCGGATCGGCCCCGACATGGCCGCGCTGTTTCCCGGAATCGACGCGGCGACCTGGGCCGGGCAGAGTCGGCGTCACCGTCACGAAGGGGCGGTCGACGAACTCCGTACCGAGCATTACAACGCCACCATCACCCATTTCGAACCAACCCATTCCGATCTTTGGGTGCTGCGGGTCAGGCCCGACCATGGGGGAACGAACTACATACCGGGCCAGTACGCCACGCTTGGACTCGGGTTCTGGGAACCTCGCATTGACGACGCCACCGACCCGAACCTTGAGCAGCGTTGGGACAAGCTGATCCGCCGCTCGTATTCGATCAGTTCTCGGATCCTTGACGACCACGGCTATCTGGTTGATGAAAACAACCTTGACGAGCTGGAGTTCTACATCGTGCTGGTGCCCCCCACCGAGGAGAACATTCCCGAACTCACCCCCCGGCTCGCCATGAAACGCCCTGGTGACCGCATCTACTTGGGACCGAAGGTGGCGGGTCGGTACACGCTGGCTGCGGTCACCGATCCGGGTTCGGCCGTGCTGTTTTTGTCGACCGGTACCGGTGAAGCCCCCCACAACGCCATGGTGACTGAGCTGCTTCGACGGGGTCATTACGGACCGATCGTCTCCGCGGTTTCGGTGCGCAACTCGGTTGATCTTGGCTACATCGAAACGCACCGGGAGTTGGAACGGCGTTACGCCAACTACCACTACCTCCCGATGCCGACTCGGGAGCCCGATGTGCCCAAGCGTTACATCCAGGACCTGATTCGCGACGGCGATTTCGAACAAGCCGGTGCCGACCTTGACCCGGCCCGAACCCACGTCTACCTCTGCGGAAACCCGGCCATGATCGGGGTTCCGGAGAAAGACGGTTCGTTCCCCGAAACGGTCGGGGTGGTCCAGTTGCTGAGCGAAAAGGGCTTTACCGTTGACCACCGCAAAGCGCCAGGGAACATCCACTACGAAGAATACTGGTAGCAGGCAGTTGCCTACCTAACGTTCGTTAGGTAGGGTGCCGCGGTGTCTTCCGTCTCCACCTCAACGGGCCGTCAGCGAATCCTTGACGTTGCCGCCGCCTTAGTGCTTGATCGCGGGATTGACGGGGTGCCGCTTCGTCAAATCGCCGACATCGTCGGCATGAAAGCCAGTTCGCTCTACTACCACTTCGCCTCGAAGAACGAAATCGTCGTCGCCGTGTTCCGGCAGGGCATCGACGTGATGGAACGAGCGTGGGACGACGCCGCGGACACACCACCGCACCATCCCCGAGCTCGCCTCGCTATCCACGTCCGAGCCCACCTTTCGGCCCTGTTCGAAAACGGACCGTTTACCGCCGCCCATGTCACCGCTTTCCGTACCGCCCCACCCGACGTCCGAGCCGAAATCATCCCGATCCGGGACGCCTACGAGGCTCGCTGGACTGAGCTTCTGGCCGAACTCGCGGCGGGCGGCCACCTCCGCCCCGGCACCCCGTTGGGGCTGAGCCGACTAGCGCTCTTCGGGTCCATGAACTCCACGATCGAATGGTTCGATGCCGACCGCGGGAACCTCGACGAACTAGCCGAAGTCATCACCACCGGATTCTGGGATGGTTTCGGATCATGAGACCGATCAGTTCACGGATCGACACCGGCAGCGTCACCTTCCAGACCAACACCGAGGCCTACCGGGATCTCACCGACACCCTTCGGGAACGTCAGACGTGGGCCATCGACGGTGGCCCCGGTCGCCAACGGTCAATCGAACGCCACCTCGGGCGCCACAAGGTGCTGGTTCGGGACCGGATCGACATGATTACCGATCGCCGCACCGCGTTCCTTGAGTTTTCGACGCTGGCCGCGTACGGCCTGTACGACAACGAGGTGCCGGGTGCCGGGATCGTCACCGGGATCGGAATCATTCACGGAGTGCCCTGGGTGATCATCGCCAATGACGCCACGGTCAAAGGTGGCTCGTTGGTTCCCGCCGCGATCAAAAAGCACGTGCGAGCGCAGGACATCGCCGCCGAAAACGACCTCGGAGTGATCTACCTCGTCGACTCCGGTGGGGCGTTTCTGCCCTTGCAGGACGAGATCTTCCCCGACAAAGACCACTTTGGCGGGAGCTTCTACCGGCAGGCTCGTCTCTCGGCCGCTGGACTCCCGCAACTGTCGGTCGTCCTTGGTGGCTGCACCGCGGGGGGCGCCTACGTCCCCGCGTTGTCCGACGAGGTCATCATGGTCGAAGGCATCGGCCGTATCTTCCTTGGCGGACCGCCGATTGTGAAAGCCGCGCTCGGTGAGATTGTCGAACCCGACGACCTCGGTGGTGCGGCGCTTCACACGCAGCGTTCCGGGGTCAGCGACTACCGCGCTGCCACCGAAGCCGAAGCCTACGGTCGCCTTCGTGAGATCTGCCAGACCACCAACCAGCGTCGGATCACCGACCGGCAACCTTGGGCGGACTGGTCCGAGCCAGCCGAACCGGCCTATGACCCTGCCGAAATCTACGGGATCGTCTCCGCCGATGACCGGGTTCCTTTCGATGCCACCGAGATCATCGCCCGGATCGTGGACGGCTCCGAGTTTGGTGAATTCAAACCCGAATGGGGAACGTCGATCATCACCGGATTTGCCCGCATCTGGGGGCACCTCGTCGGGATCGTCGCCAACAACGGCATCATTTTCAGCGAAGCTGCGCTCAAAGCCACCCACTTCATCGAACTCTGCGAACAACGACGAATTCCGCTGTTGTTCCTCCAAAACACCTCCGGGTACATGGTGGGACGAGACTCCGAGATCGCCGGGATTGCCAAACACGGCGCCAAGATGGTGGCTGCAGTCGCCAACGCCACCGTCGCCAAATACACGGTGCTCATTGGCGGGTCGTACGGGGCCGGCAACTACGGCATGTGCGGTCGCGGTTTCAACCCTCGAATGCTGTTCGCCTGGCCCAACTCGCGGATCGCCACCATGGCCGCCGACACCGCCGAAACGGTGCTGGTTGACATCCGCCGAGCCGGTCTGAAAGGCGACGAAACCACCGACGAACAACTCGACGCGATCCGGGCCGAGGTTCGTTCCCAATACGAAACCCAATCCGACCCGTACTACGCCACGGCTCGGCTCTGGGACGATGGGCTCATCGACCCGGTCGACACCCGCGACGCGCTCGGGCTCTGCCTAGCTCTCGCCGCTCGACAAGACGAACCTGCTCGGGGTAACGGGCTCGTCTACCGGATGTGAACCGGCTATGAAAATCTTGATCGCTAACCGGGGCGAGATCGCCCGCCGCATCAACGCAACGGCTCAACGGCTTGGTCATCAGACCGTCGCCGTCTACGCCGAGCCTGACCGTGATGCCCCGTTCACCCGCGAAGCCACCGAAGCGGTGCTGCTCGGACCGGCGTCGCTCGCCGAGTCGTACCTTTCGGTCGAACGAATTCTGGCCGTGGCCAACGAAACCAACGCCGATGCCATCCATCCCGGCTACGGCTTCCTGTCAGAAAACCCGGGTTTCGCCGAGGCGGTCACCGCAGCCGGTCTGATCTGGGTTGGTCCTTCCCCTCACGCCATTCGGGTCATGGGGTCAAAGATCGAAGCCCGGCAACTTGCGGATCAGGCTGGCGTCCCGACCATCCCCGGCTACTCCGACAGCCAACAACCCGACGACCTCGCCGCCGCCGCGCAACAGCTCGGATATCCGGTGCTGATCAAAGCCGCGGCGGGTGGTGGAGGCAAAGGGATTCGTATCGCCGCCGAACCGCAGGCGTTTTCTGCCGCGCTCAGCGAAGCCGTCAGCGAAGCCGAACGGTCGTTTGCTGACGGTCGGGTCATTGTCGAGCGTTTCATCACTCGACCCCGCCACATTGAGGTGCAAGTGGTGGGCGACAAACACGGCCACGTCCTCGATTTGGGAACCCGTGAATGTTCGGTTCAGCGCCGCTACCAGAAACTCTTGGAGGAGGCACCGGCGCCAAACCTGAGCCCCAACGTGGACCGCGAACTCCGAGCGGCGGCGGTGCGACTCGCCGAATCCATCGGATACGACTCGACGGGAACCGTCGAGTTTGTGGTCGACGCCAACGACGAATCGTTTTTCTTTCTCGAGATGAACACTCGGCTTCAGGTTGAACACCCGGTGACCGAGGAGATCACCGGATTCGACCTCGTCGAACTTCAGTTGCTGGTTGCCGAAGGCCGACCGTTGACCATCACCCAAGCCGACGTCGCGTTCCAAGGCCACGCCATCGAAGCCCGAATCAACGCGGAAGACCCGGCCACCGGTTTCACCCCGCAAACCGGGACGGTGACCGGCCTGCGGGTTCCGTCAGCTCGCTGGGACGCGGCTATCACCGATGGTTCAACCATCACCCCCCACTACGACCCCATGATCGCCAAACTCATCGTGCATGGCCCGACCCGGACCGAGGCAACCGCTGCGCTTCGAACGGCGCTCGACGAGTTGTTGATCGGTGGAGTTGTCACCAACACCGGGTTCCACCGCTGGCTGATCGACCATCCCAACTTTGTTGCCGCCGAAATCACCACCCGCTTTCTCGACGAAACCTCGCTCCCTGACGACTACGGCACCTTTGAAGCGGCCGGTTTGGCGGCCGAGGTGTCTACCGCGATCGGCGCCGGCCCGTGGGGCGGAACCGATCGCCGCTTCACCCCCCACCGTCCATCACGAACCGTGATGTTGGTCGACCAGCACGGCGTTGGTCACGAACTCCCTGACCCGTCACATCCCAAACCGCCAGCGAACTTCTCGGTCCGCGGTTCAGATATCACGGTCAACTATCGGGGCCAGTCGTTCACCTTCACCCGGTTGAGTCGCTCGCAGCAGTGGGCTCCCGACGTGACCTCAGGCCGAGGTGAGGCCAATGCGGTCACCGCGCCGTTCCCGGCAGTAATCGCCGAAGTCCCGGTCGTGCCCGGTCAGATCGTCAGCGGGGACGAACCCATCGTGGTGATCGAAGCGATGAAGATGCTGCACACACTCACCGCGGGTGGAAACGGAACCGTTGACGAGGTGCGGGTCACGGTCGGTGACCAAGTCGAATCCGGCCAAACCCTCGTGACTTTCAGAAAGGAAACCAATGCGTAACGCCTACATGAACGACGAACTCGAAGCGATCTACGACCAGACCGTGAGTTTCGTTACCCACGAAGTCACCCCCCACGGTGATGCTTGGGAGGAAGCGGGCAAAGTCCCCCGTGACGTGCTGCGCCGCATGGGCGACCTCGGGATGTTCGGACTTCGGGTTCCGGTCGAACACGGAGGTCTGGGACTTGGGATGCTGGCTTCGGCGGTGTTCTCCGAAGGGTTGGGGGCGTCAACGTTTGCCGGTTTCGACGTGACCGTGCTGGTCCACACCGACATGGCTGGCCCTCACCTCATCAACTCGGGTTCGCCCGAACAGCTCGCCGAATGGGTGCCCCGGATGCTCAGCGGCGACGCCATCTTGTCCATCGGGGTGAGCGAACCCGACGCCGGTTCTGACGTGGCAGGTATCCGAACCTCCGCCGTTGCCGATGGGGACGGTTGGCGGATCAACGGCCGCAAGCTCTACATCACCAACGCCGTGTACGGCGACATGACCATCGTTGCCGCCCGCACCGACCCCGACAACAAATACGGGATCACCATGTTTCTGGTTCCCAAAGGCACCGAGGGGTTCAGCGTGGCGAACAAGCTCGACAAGCACGGTTGGCGGTGTTCCGACACCGCCGAGTTGCTGCTCGACGACGTCTGGGTCCCGTCGGAGAACATTCTCGGAACGCTTCACCGCGGCTTCTACGAAACCATGAAGAATTTCCAAAACGAGCGCATGGTTCTGGTCGGCATGGGGATCGGTGCCGCCCAGAAAGCCATCGACATGACCAACGACTACTGCAAGAACCGCAACGCGTTCGGGGCCACGCTCTACGACCTGGGAGCGATCCGGCAGCGCATGGCCATGAACCAGGCCCGGATCGATGCGGTTCGCGCCTCGATGTATCACGCGGCCTGGCTCCACGACGCCGGTCAGGACAACGTTCGGGAAATGTCCGGGGTCAAAGCGTTCGGCTGTGAGGTCGTCAACCAGATCATGTACGACTGCATGCAGTTCCACGGTGGCATGGGGTACATGCGCGAGTCAGCGATCGAGCGGATGGAACGAGACGCCCGCATCCTGCCGATTGGCGGGGGCGCAACCGAAGTCATGCTCGAAGAAGTCGCCAAGCGGTCCTAAACCGGCGCCTGCTTCTCGGGTCCAGACCGGGGTTCTCGGTTATTGACGGGGGCCGAACTCGGCTCGACGCTTGTTGACGAACGCGTCGATTCCTTCTTGACCGTCGGGGGCTACCACCCCGGCTGCCATCACCGTCGAGGTGTAGGCGTAGGCCTCTTCTTGGGGCAGATCAACCTGCGTGTAGTAGGCCTGTTTGCCGATGGCTTTGGAGGTTGCCGACCCCCGCGTGGCTCGAGCCAAAAGGTCGTCGGTGGCGGCTACGAGTTCGTCATCGGGAACTACCCGGTTGACCAGACCCCAGTCCGCTGCGGTTTCGGCACTAATCGGGTCGCCCGTGAGCGCCAGTTCCAACCCTCGTTTCCGGCCGACCGAACGGGCGATGCCCACCATCGGGGTGTGGCAGAACAGACCGCCTTTGCCGCCCGGGGCTTGAAAGCTCGCCGATTCGGCCGCAACCGCAAGGTCACACATCGACACCAGTTGGCAGCCGGCGGCAGTGGCGAGCGCGTGAACCCGGGCCACCACCACCTGCGGCAGCTGCTGAATGAGCAACATCATCTCGGCGCAGCGATCGAACAGTTCTCGAGCTTCTGCTTCGCTCGCCCCGAGCATGTCACCGAAGTTGTGGCCAGCGGAGAACACCGGACCGTCGGCGGCGATGACCACACCAAGCGCATCAGAGTCACCGATCGTTCGCAACGCATCGGTGAGTTCGGCCAACGTCTCACGGGCCAGAACGTTGCGCTGGTCTGGGTTGGCGAGCGTCACCGTGACTACCGCACCTGAGCGTTCCACCCGAATTCGTTCGTAGGCCATGGGGTTGAGGGTAGCAACCAGGACCGGCCGGTGTCAGTACAACGACCCGCCTGAGCTGCGTTCGATGTCACCCCGGGCTTCGGCCAACGCCAGGGCTGCTCCTTCGGCCAACGCCAACTGGTCAGCCGTGGCGGTGACCATCTGGAACCCTTGCTGGTTGCGTCTCGCAACGAGCGACGCGGTGGCGTGACAGCCCGCGGCAACCCCCGCGGCTCGACAAGCCGCAACGATCGTTTCGTAAGCCGTGTCAAAGGCCGGTTCGCCATCGTTGTTCCCGGGGGGCAGGCCGAGCGTCAACGACAAATCAGCGGGTCCGACGTAGACACCGTCGATCCCGGGCACCTTCAGAATGTCACCGATGGCGTCCACGGCCTGACGGGTTTCGATCATCGGGATCACCGCCACGTTGTCGCTGGCCCATTCCAGATAGTCGTCGCGGCGGATCCGGCTCACGGTCGGACCGTAGGAACGTGAACCGTCGGGGGCGTAGCGGCAAGCCGACACGGCTGCTTCGGCTTCGGCCACCGAGTTCACCATCGGGATGATGACCCCTTGCGCCCCGGCGTCAAGCATCTTGCCGATGATCCCTGGCTCGTTCCAAGGAACCCGCACGATCGGAATCGAGCCCCCATGCTCGATGGCCCGGATCAACTCCACCGCAGCCTGATAGTCAATCGCACCGTGTTGGGTGTCGACGCAGACATAATCGAACCCGGCCCGAGCCATCACCTCAGCCGAAAGCGTGGCGGGGATTGAAAGCCATCCACCGGTGGTGTTTTCACCGTCGGCCCAGCGTTGACGCAGAGTTCTCATGTGCAAGTTTTACCGCATCTGGCGGCGTTGCGAGCAACTCTCCTTGGCCTTTGCCCAACGAGTGAAAACTCGGTGCGATGACTGGCCTACGCTCAACGCAGCCGAAAGGAGCACCCGTGAGCTCACCTACCGAGATCCGCCTGACCAAAGAAGCGGGGGTTGCCACCATCACCCTCAACCGGCCCGACAAGCTCAACGCCTTCACCGCCACCATGCTGACCGAAATGGTCGCGGCCTTTGACGAAACCGACGCCGACGATGACGTACGAGCGGTGATCGTGACCGGTGAGGGTCGGGCGTTCTGCGCCGGCGCTGACCTTTCGGCCGGCGCGGGCACGTTTGATTACCACGGCACCGGCGACGACCCGGGAGCCAAACCGCGAACAGCCGACCCTGCGGTGGGTAGCTCGGTGCACCGCGACGGGGGTGGGATCCTTACCCTGCGGATCTTCGCTTCGCTCAAACCGGTCATCGCCGCCATCAACGGCCCCGCGGTCGGGATCGGAGCCACCATGACCCTGCCGATGGACATCCGTCTCGCATCAGACACCGCCCGTATCGGGTTTGTTTTCTCCCGCCGAGGATTGGTCCCTGAGGCGGCATCAAGCTGGTTTCTCCCCCGGGTCGTCGGGATAAGTACCGCACTCGATTGGGTGTTCAGTGGGCGCCTACTTGATGCCAACGAGGCTGCCGACGGCGGCCTGGTCCGCAGCGTGCACCCCGCCGGAGACCTCCTTGATGCCGCCCATGCGGTGGCCCGGTCGTTTACCGAATCGACCTCGGCGGTGTCGGTGGCAACCAGCCGACAGTTGTTGTGGAGGATGCTCGGGGCGGATCATCCAATGAAAGCCCACAAGATCGACAGTCGGCTGATTGCCGAGTTAGGAGCCGGTGCCGATGTTGCCGAAGGGGTCACCAGCTTTCTGGCCAAGCGACCACCGGAGTTTCCGAACCGTCCAAGCCGTGACCTTCCGGCCACGTTTCCTTGGTGGGACGAACCGAGGTTCGAATAGCCGCCGATCAGTCGAGTTCAAGCAGGCTGGCAACCCCGTGAGACACCCCGGACCGGAGGTTGACGATCTCGATAGCCACCCCGACCGAGGCCAACTCGTCGAGGAGTCGCCGCAGCGCCGCGGCGGCGGTGAGGTCCAACCGCCCAACCCCGGCGAGGTCTAGTTCAACCCGGCGCAGGTCTCGGTGTTCGGCCAACTCGCTGCGAATCATCCGGTCGACTCCCGGGACGGTGGCAAACCAGAGCACCCCTTCGGGCGCCACGATAAGCGTGTCGCCTTGGCGAGTACTTGGGGTGGTGATGGTCAACTCTCGGTACAGATGCACGCCCAAGGCCAGCACCACCCCGACGATGACACCCCGCTCCACCCGCGGCGCTGACACCAGCGTGGCTACGAACGTGCCGATCCCTACCAGCGCCTGCGGTCGGCTCTGGTTGATCAGCGCCCAAAGACGGTCGATGCGGATCAGTTTGATCACGGCACCCACCACGGTGGCACCCAAGATGGCCATCGGAAGTGGCTCAAGCACGGGGATGAACGGTACGGCGATCAACACGAACGCACCGTTGATCGCCCCAGCCCACGCCGTTCGGGCCCCGGCGAGACGACTCAGTGCGCTGCGGCTGAACGAGCCACCAACCGGAAACGCCCCCGAAAACGCCGACGCCACGTTGGCCACACCCTGGCTGATCAGTTCACGGTTGGCATCCCAGCGGGTCCGTTCCTGAGCCGCGAACGTGCGAGCAATCGACGACGGTTCAGCAAACCCAACCAGGGCAATAACCATCGCGGGCAACCAGAGTTCGCCAAGCGAGTCCCACGGAAAGTCGATGGTGAACTCCACAAAACCACCTTCGAGGTGACCGATCGTCGAACCTGAATAGTCGGTCGTTGACGAAATCACCCCACCAAGCACCACCGCCAACAAAATGCCGGGAAACAACCGGTGCAGACGCGGTCCGCCGTACATGCAAAAGATGGTCAGCGCCGAAAACCCGAGGGCGGCCAACTGCCACTCCCCGGGAGACCCAAGTGCTTGAGCCGCGTCGGCCAGCACCCCGTTTCCGTCGGTGGTGACATCGAAGAGTTTGGGTAACTGACTGGCGGTGATCAGTACCGCCGCACCCGCCGTAAACCCGGCCAGCACCGGTTCGGACACGAGGTAGGCCACACCACCAAGGCGAAAAAGCCCCAGACCGATGCGGAACACGCCGACCAGCAGCGCCAGCAAGGTCGCTAACCCGATGTAGTCGGTGGTGCGCGGTGTGGCCAACGGTTCGAGCGCGCCGTAGGTGAGAATCGCGGTCAGGGCTACCGCACCGGTTTGGAGATACTTCGACGACACAAACAAGGCAGCGATAATCGGCGGAAGCGCGGAGGCGAAAAGGCCGTACTGCGGTGGCATCCCGGCGATCTCCGCGTAGGCCAAGGCCTGCGGAAGCGCCACCAACCCAACCGAGATCCCGGCGATCAGGTCCCCCACGGTTGGCTTGGGTAGCGAAAACACTCCGGGCATACCCACAGGGTAGGCCGTTGAGCCGAAGCGACCGATCATCCACCGCGGTCCCAACAACCCCCCACTTTTTGCGTTCCTTCAGCCCGCACTACGCTTCGGACATGCTGGCACCTGTGCGACCGCCTAAAGCTCCGATCGTGATGACCCACGTGGTTGATGATCCTGAAGCGATCCGGGCCATGGCTCGAGCCAACGGCCCCTACTGGCAACCGGGGCGCATGCTTGCCACTTCAGGAAGCGCTCGCCAGGTCGCCGAAAACCGTAAAGACGGCAGCGAGAAAGTGTTTACCGACGCCATGATCGGCCCCACATTTCGCGGCCAGTGGGCGTTCGGCGAACCGAGCATTGCCGGAGCCGAACCGTTACTGAACCATCCTGGGTTCGCCCAAGCTGCCCGCGAGATGTACCAAACCGACGTGGTGGTCCCCGAACAGGTCTACGTCAACCTTTCCACCCCCTGTGGTCGGCAAGGGTTTAGTCACACCGACATCCCCGAGTTTCGAGGCTTGAACCGGCTGACCGCTCCCGCCTGGCTGTTGACCGCCATGGGGGTCAGTCGACTGTTTGAAGCCGAACGGATGCATATCGTGACCGCGGTGGCCTGGTTTTATCAGGGCGAGGCCGGAGGGTTTCGTTACTGGCCCGAAGGACCAGACGGACCGTCGTTGTTGCACGACGATGTATGGAACACCGCCATCGTCGGCGACAACGATTTCATGCCCCACGAAGTGACCCGGATCGGACCCCGCGGTTCATCCGGTCCAGCCGGGATGACGCTTGACTCTGAACTTGAGTGTGACGGAACCGACTGGCAGATCACCGACCACGGCACCGTTTTGGGTCGTTTCAGCGATCGCGAGGTTCGGCTTTCGGTGTCGTGGAAAGCCAAGGTGTACCGAGACGAGCACGAAAAGGCCCTAGCCGACGCCGGAGAGAACGGCGTTGACGTCGCCGAAGCCCTCGAACGTTTCGCCGCCGATCTCGCCCAACGGCCGGAACCAGAAGAACTCGCCGGTGACGGTGTTACCTCCGACGAACTCCGACAACAGTTGAGCCGCTGCTACTCGGCGTACCGGACCAACCCTGGGCCTGCCTAACCCATTCCACCCAACCGACCCGATTGGGGTCGGACCCGCCGAGGCTCAGAACTCGTCGCGTATGGCATAGGCCAGCAACGAACCGACCAGGGCAACTGCAGCTACCAGCAGCCACATTGGGCCATACCCGTGAGCGTCGATCACCGCGCCGGTAACGATCGGTGCTGCGAACACCCCGAGATAGATCCCCATCTGCGTAATTCCCGACGCCGCCCCCGAAGCGTCGCCGTTGGCTCGCATGATCCCGAAGTTGCTGAACACTGGCCACACCCAACCCGCGCCGAACGCCAACACCGTGGCAACCATGTGGCTCGGGGCCGAGCGGTACGACAGCCCAACCATGGCCACCGCCCCGATACTGGTAACGGCCGCAACCGCGGCGTACGGCCGGGCCGACATGCGGTCGAGCCGAAGTCCAATCAGCAGACGCATGGCGATCCCACAACCAGCGCCGAGGCTGAGCATCCAACCAGCCACTGACTCCGAAAGCCCCGCATCGACCCCCGACGACACCGTCCACGAGGTCAACCCACCGGCCGCGAACGCCAGGAACGAACCAACGACCAGCGCCGAAAGCAGCGCCCGCATCGACGAACGCGGACGAGCCGAACGCAGTTCCCCACTCCCGGTTCCATCTACGAACCGCACCACCAGCACCAACCCGATCACGGCCAGAGACACCCCAAGCGCAAGCGACCAGCGCCAACCAAACGTGACCGCCAGCAACGGGACGGCGATTCCGCTGACCATCGACGCCGACGGCATCCCCGACTGTTTGATCGCGAGGGCCAGACCGAGCCGGGGTAGTCGGGCCCGGGCCAGCACCAAGTTCACCGCGGTCTGGTTGGCGGCGTTGACAACCCCACAGGCCGCCAGCAGCGCGACGATGACCGTAAACGAGGTTGACAACCCGGCGATCATCAACTGCAGCACGATGGTGGCGATCAGGCAGGCCACCAACTGGCGCCGCGGCCCGACCCGTTGCACAACCCGCCCGGTTAGCACCGAACTGGCGCTGGCTGCGAGGAAATAGGCCGCCGTACCCCAGCCATACCGACCGGCCGAAACCGAGAACTCTTCGCGCACCTGCACCGCGACCGCACCAAACAAAAACCCCGGATAGACGCAGGCCACCGTCGCCACCACTGCGGTGGTGATCAGGGTTCGCGGCGAAACCACGGTGGTGGTCATCGTCGCTCCGGTAGCAGCGCTGTTTCGGTGATGGCCCCCGGATGGCCGATCGCTACCAGACACGACGCCTCAACCGGTCGGGCATCGCTGAGCGTCGTGCGTTCCCCGACCCGATGCACCACCACCCATCCCTGGTCGGTTTCGACAATCCCTTTGAGCCGGATCACTCCCGAGTCAAGGTGGTTTACGTGGCGGGTGAGCGCTTCAAGCCCGATCGGTCCCGACCATTGCTGATGCCACGATTCGAGGCCATGAACCAGCAGCGCCGTTCCCTCCCCCGGTTCCGGTTGCGCGGGGGTGGCGGTGAAACGGTCGGGAAGATCGAACAGTTCGACCGGAACTCGTCCGTGCTCAGCCATGATCACCGGACGATCCGCGACCAGCGTTCGCACCTGCGCCTCAACCGCGTCACGTTGAGCGGGTCCGATGAGATCGATCTTGTTGATCACCACCACATCCGCGGCCCGTAGTTGACCAACGACTGCGTCACCGACCAGCGGATCGTTGACCTGAGCTGCGAACCGTTCACCGTCCACCAGCACCACCACCAGGTCGAGATGAAACCCGGGCCGATGAGCGTACGCCGCTACCGAACTAGGATCAGCAACCCCGCTGGCCTCGATCAGCAACCGGCTCGGGCGGGGTCGTACCTCGTTGAGGTCGGCGAGCGCAGCCGCGAGCCCGTCGGCTACCGAGCAGCAGATGCATCCGTTGGCCAACGTCACGGTGGTGCCGTCGAAGCGTTCGATCAGGTGCTGATCGATCCCGAGTGCGCCGAAGTCGTTGACGATCACGGCCGTGCGATGATCGGCGCCGCGAATGATGTCGTTTAGCAGCGTGGTCTTACCCGCCCCGAGGTACCCGCCGAGCACCACCGTCTCGATCAACGGCATCCCTGCACCGGGAACAACGGCCCCGGCACCCGGTTCTGGTTCAGCCGACACTGCGAAACTCACTGATTGGCGCCAGCCGGCTGCGGAACCCCTGAAAGCACGGTTCCCCACACCCCAATGTCTCGAAGCTGGCTAGGGTCAACCGTCAACGGATCGTCATCGAGCACCGCGAAATCGGCGTACTTTCCGACCTCGATCGAACCGACCAGATGATCCAACTTGAGTTGGTGAGCCGCGCCCAGCGTGGCCGCGTACAGCGCTGACGCCGCACTGATCCGTTCCTCAGCTCCCAACTCGAATCCGCTGGCCGTCTGCCGGTTGACCGCGCACCACATCACCTGAAGATGCCCAAGCGGGGTCACCGGCGAATCCGAATGGAACGAATACGAGATCCCGAGCGCCTCGGCGGTCCCGCAGGCATCCATCGCCGCAGCCCGCTCTGGTCCGACCGTGAACTGCCGATGCTGATCACCCCAGTAAAAGATGTGGTTGCTGAAAATGTTGGCGCACATGCCAAGGGCCGCCATTCGTCGGTACTGCGCTGCGGTGGTCAGTTGACAGTGTTGGACGGTGTGACGGTGATCGGCCCGGGGGTGCGTGGCTAACGCCGCCTCCACTGCGTCAAGGAAGACATCGACGGCCTGATCACCGTTGCAATGGCAGTGGACGGTGAGTCCGGCGCGATGAAACACCGAAACGAGTTCGGGCATTTGTTCCGGCGGGATCAGCCAGAGCCCGTTGGGGTCAGCTCCGGCCGGGGGATCGAAATAGAACGGCCAGTTCAGGCGAGCGGTGAAACCTTGGATGGATCCGTCAAGGATCAACTTGATCACCCCAAAATGCAGCCGTTCCGTGGACTGGTCACGAAGCGAAACGACCTGGGCCGCCAACTCCTCGACCGACCCCGCAGATCCAAACGGTGACGCGGCCACCAAAATCCGGGCCGGAAACGCCGGATCTTCAGTGACCCGGCGCCAAGAATCCAGTTGACGTTCGGTAAACCCACTCGCTCCCAGATCAGCCAGCAGCGTGTGCCCGTTGTTGCACCCGTCTCGAGCGAAGCTCCATTTCGCTTCGTCGGTTCCGAACTCCCCCACGAAACGTTTCCAAACGTCCCCGGCCAGACTGATCGCCGCCGGTTCCTGCAATTCGCCGTTGGGTTCGCCGTGCTCATCGCGTACCACCCCTGGGGTGGTGCTGGCCGCAGTAATTCCCTCGCTGCGACGCAACGCAGCGTTGACGGTGGCCAGATGGCTGCTGGCGTGCATCACAAAGATCGGTCGTGTCTCAGACACCGTGTCGAGGTGCCGTCCCACCAGACGTTCACCGCTCAGATAGATCGGGTCGAGACCCCAAGCCATCAACGGCGCTCCGGCCGGTAGCGCCTCTTCGGCGCGGGCGAGTCGACTCAGAACCTCGTCAATGGTGCTACACCCGGGCCAGTAGCCACCGGACGGATCAGTTCGGCCGAAATACCCGACGTAGGTGTGGGTCCATACCCCACCTCCGAACACGTGACTGTGGGCTTCGACAAAACCCGGCACCAGCACCTGGTTCGCGAACTGTCGATCAACGACCGCTCCGGGCAGGTGTTCGAGTTCAGCGACCGTTCCCACCCCCACCACCTTGCCGTCGCGAACCGCGACCGCTTCCGCAGTGGGGTTGGTTCGTCCCATGGTGCGGATCAGTCGAGCTGGATAAACGATGGTGGTCACCGGGGCCTCCGTTGTCGACCGGGGAGCGTTGCTGCGTGCTACTGCTCAAACCCTAGGCGCTGACCGCCCTTTGGCCCTGACTCTGACACCGACACCCTCGCCGAATGGCCGGAGAGGATCGGTGCTGATTCGGTCTTGCGTCGACGCCCAGCGCGCTCTACACATAGGGCGTGTCCCGACCCCGTTTTCACCTTGCCATCCCGGTCGACGATCTCGACCAGTGCCGTACCTTCTACCGGGATGTGCTCGGGTTCCCGGAAGGTCGCTCGGCTGACCACTGGGTTGACTTTGACATGTTCGACCACCAGTTGGTCATTCATCAGGTGCCGGACGGTGGTGGTGTGGCGGGTCGAAACCCGGTCGATGGCGACGCGGTGCCGGTCCCCCATTTCGGGGTCTTGTTGTCACCGGAAGATTTCCAGGATTTTGCCGATCGGCTCACCGCGGCGCAGATGCCGTTTGTGATCGAACCCCACGTGCGTTTCGCGGGCAGTGTCGGCGAACAACACACCATGTTTTTCGTTGATCCCGCAGGCAACGCCCTCGAATTCAAGGCGTTCACCGACGACACTCAGGTGTTCGCCCGCAACGAGAACTAGCCAACCGACGGGTCGCCAAGCGACGCGACGTTGCCCTTGGAGAGCGTCAGCTTTGCGCGACGCTAGCGATCCGGCCTTGCACCGACGACAGTTCTCCGCGCGCTTCACGGCTGTAACGCGGGTTGGGTTTGACCTCATCGCCGGCCTGCGGGGCTAGCCGCATGCTGGTGTAGACGACCTTGCGGGGATGCGCGGTTGGCGGGTAGGCACGGTGCAAGGTGTCGCTGCAGTGAACGGTGACGTCACCGGTCACGGTTTCGAGCAGGCGGCTGGGAAGATCCAGTTCGGGATCTCGAAACGACGCGGTGGTGTTAGCCCGATGCGACCCAGGTATCACCCCAAGGGCCCCGCTGATCCGGTCGGCGCCAGTGACCGAAATGCCGACCGTCAGGCTGTTGCACATGTAGCTGTGGAGCCCCTGCCCACAGTCTTTGTGCCAGGGAAGATCCGAAAGCCCATTCACCACTCCCAACGGTTTGACCAGTCCTTCGCAGGTTGCTGGTCGTTGATGGCTGTCGCCGGTCAAGTCGGCCAGCCAGGCCAAACGTTGGTCGCCGATGGCCGACTGTGCGGCTGCCGATTTTTCGTGGAAGTTCAGGGAACGGACCGCGACTTCGTCGCCGTTGTCGAGGGTGCACCACCAGAACTCGGGATCGGCGTTGCGGGCACCGGCGATCGAGGCGTCGATATCGGTTTCGATCAGCGCCATCTCGGCTGGGTCAAACACTCCGGTGAGGTGGAGAAAGCCGGCTTCGCGAAGGAAGTGAGCCATCTCCGACCGGTCGTCATCGAGCCGAAAGCGCCGGTCGAGGTCGAGGGGTTGACCAACCGGGTCAACCATGGTGACGTCGCCTGGTTCGTGCACCGGTCGGCCGTCCAGCAGCGCCCGCAACGCCGGTTCCCAGCAGATCCAGTCGTTGAGCGACCCTTTGCTAATCACCACCCGGGAAGTCATAGCGAGGCCCATGGTTGATTGCCGATCCTGAAGCACATCGGACAAGGCGTCTTCGGCCATTTCGGCGATTACGTCGGCCTGACTAACCCCGTCGTGGAGCTCCAGCTTGGTTCCGTTGGCGGCCAGGGTCAGGGCCCGTCCCGCTACTCGGAGACCCAGATTGGGGAGTTGTTTAGCCGCTACCCCACGTCCCGCCAACGAACCGTGCTCACGCCAGGCGTGGGGAAGATACTCGTCGAAGGCCGCGTCGACCGTGAGGTCAACCACGTCCTGATGGCGACGGCAACGATGGTCAACAGACATATTCCCTCCCCGGCGAACCTTACTCGCCCTGCGCTGCGGCCTGGCTTTCCCGATAGCTCACCGGTGGGTAACGGGGAGGGTTCCCCGGTCCGGTGCAGGTCGGCAGGCAGGTCATTGGGGTGTCCGCGTTGGCGTTGAAAAAGAACGGGATCGAATAGCGATCGTCGGGTCCGAAGTTGGGAGGAACGAAGTGTTTCACCGAGGTGAACCGGTCGTTGGACCACTGCTTGAGAAGTTCACCGGTGTTGACGACCAGCGCGTCGCTCACTGCGGGCACGGCAAGCCATTCACCGGTTCGTTCGCCGCGAATCATCAACCCGGGACGATCTTGAGCCAGCAAGGTAAAGAACGTGGTGTCAACATGCGGTGCGATCCCGAACTCGTCGGCGTCGGCCTCAGCTACGGGTTCGTACCTCGAGAAACGAAGCCGGGAGAACGGCTGCTCCATTGCCGCCGCGAAAAAGTCGGCGGGCAGATCAAGGGCTCGGGCGTAGATCGGCACCAGTTCCTGCGCCACCCGTTCGATTTCGGTTGCGTACTGTTCGATCACCGGACGGAACTCGGGCAACTGTTCCGGGTCGGGCCAGGCGGCGTCGTCGAGGCCAAGGCCAACGTCCCGTTTGAAGATCAACGCCTCGTTCAGGTTGCCTTTGGCTCGGCGAGGAAGTTTGCGGGTGCCAACCGGCAGATAGCCGGCCCCCGGAACTTTGGTCTGTTCCGTGTCGGTGGCCAGACCCAGCTTGTGTTCATCGGGAAGCGCGAAAAACTGTCGGGCGACCGCGAAGGCTTCTTCGATGAGGTCCGAGGCAATCCCATGACCGACCAACAGATGAAAACCGACCTGTTCACCAATGACGCGGACCTTATCGGCGAGTCGTTCGAGCTCTTGGGGGTCTCGGTCGGTCAACCAGTTCCCGATGTCAACCGTGGGGAGTTCCTCCTCGGTTGCGGCCCGTTGCCGGGACAATTCCCACGTTTCTGATTCGGCGAGGAGTTCGCGTTCGCGAGACGCTGCGAACCCTTCGGTCATTGGTCCACTCCAAGTGGGTTGCCGTCGGTTCGGTCAAGTAGGCGTTGCACCAGCGTGGTTGTGTCCTCGTCGCTGCGTGTGGCGGTGATCTGGCCGTTGGCGAGCAGGAATGCCGGTCCTTGGGAAGCCGCATACCGGTCCGGGTCGAGGAACAAACGCGGTTTGATCATTGCCGGGTCACCGGTCTCGGGACAAAACGTCATGCAGTTGCCGCATTCGTTACACAATTCGGCAAACACCAGGTACTGCTGACGGTCGGCCATACCGTCGAGGCTCTTAATGCTGGTGAAGGCGTCGTTGGGGCAGACGGTCACGCAGAAGTTGCAGGCTACGCATCCGAACATGTCGAGATCGTGGTCGACTTCCCGCGGCAGTTTGCTGTTGTTCTCGGCCCGGTACGGGTTGGCTCCTTCGGCCTGTAACGAGGCCGCATACTGGGCCGCGGTTGACGTCCACCCACCCGCTTCGGCTTGCCGCTGACGATCGGCGCGCCAACTGGCGAGGTCGGTGCACTCCGCGGCGACGATTTCGCTGGTTAGCGCTTTGAGCATCGGGGCGAGCCGCCCGTACCCTCCAGGTTTGAGCAGGTCCGAGCAGACCGTGGTCGGGTTGACTCCGGTGGCCAAGGTTGCGGCCAAATTTTCTTTGGTGATGCCGGCCGAGAAACTGACCATGACATCGCCGTCGTGACCGGGGAGAGCGAACGTGCCGGGAAGGGCATCCGCGAGTCGGTCCAACAGCGTGCAGGCCAACACATGCAGCGGTGGTCCGGACAGGTACATGGTCTCGTCAGGCATCCAGCCTTTGGTGTTGTCCACGACCAGGGTGTTGGTGAGCTTGATCCCAAACCGACGACCGCGGTCTTTGGCGTACTGGTTGAGCTCAGCGATCAACTCGATGCCGCGCCCAAAGTGGAGGTCTTCGGCAAATGCCTGCTCCTTGACCGAAATGTCGGTGTAGCCCAGTTGGTCGTTGACGATCCCGGCCACCGTTTCGTAACCGAGCAGGGTGGGGTTGAGCTTGACGATCACGTCGAGTTCGTGCTCGTCAATGAGGTGTTTGGTGATGGATTCAATTTCTTCGGGTGGGCAGCCGTGAAAGGTCGAGAGGGTGAGGGTGTCGGCAAGGCAGGGATCAATGTCGAGGTCGGCGAACGGAGCGAACGCACCACCGATTTCGGGACGGAGCCGTTCGATCTCGGCGCTGGCGTTTCGCATCGAACGGAGGAAACCCGCAACTTTGGGGCTGCTGATTCCGGCGAGGTCATAGCCGACACTCATGTCAAAGACGTGCGGTCCCGGGTCAGGACCGACCAACGCTGCTACCGGCTCCCAGCGCCGCAGCAGTTCGATCAACATCGCGGCTTTGACGTATTCGGTGGTGCTTTGCGCCACCGTTAGTTCCTGACTCCACTCGATGTTGTATCCAACAGTCTGCATATCAATGCAGGGGCGGTTGATCTCTAACTGGTCCAGGATCTGCACCGTCTTGAGTTCAAACAGCCGAGATCCGCCAAGCCAGGACAGCACGATGTTTTGCGCCAACTGGGAGTGCGGGCCCGCTGCCGGACCGAGCGGTGTGGCGCAGGGCCGACCGAGAAACGAAAACCCGAGATCAACGGCAGGATCGCGACGCCAGACCCGCCCGGTGGGCAGGTCAAAGATTCGGCCACGAGTTTCCCACTCATGCTCCACTCGTCCCAGCAGGGTTCCGAGCGACATCGGGGTCAGCGGAGCGGTCTCATCCACCCCGCGAAGCTACCGGAAGTCTTTACAAACTGTAAATGACCGTGGGTCAGGTGGCGCTGGCCGCCGCGATCGACGCGATCGTCGCGTCAAGGGTGGCATCGAACTCGGCGTCGCTCTGCTGGGCTGAGAGCCCTTCGGTCAACGCTCGGGAGAAACTGGCGATCATGCCGTGCTGCCGGCTCAAGATCTCGTTCGACTCGGCCCGGCTGTACCCGCCGGAAAGCGCCACTACCCGCAGCACTTTCGGGTGGTCAATCAGTTCCCGGTAGAAACCATCGACGCTCGGCAACGACAATTTCAACATGATCTGCGCCCCGTCAGGCAACGATGCCAAGTTGTCGACGATGGCGGCCTTGAGCAGCACTTCAGCCGCGGCTTTGGTCGGGCTGTGAATGTCCACTTCGGGTTCGATAATCGGCATCAACCCGTGGTCGAGAATTTCCCGTCCGATCGCGAACTGCTGATCAACGACCGCCGCGACCCCGACCGGATTGTCGGCTTTGATCACCGAACGCATCTTGGTTCCGAAAACGCCTTTGGCCACTGCTCGGGTCAACAGTTCAGACAGGTCCGGGATTGGTTTGAGAATCTGAGCGTCATCGGCTTCGTCGGCTAGACCCTTGTCGCATTTGAGAAACGGCACGACCCCTTTGACATCCCAGAGGTAACTCGGGGCCGCAATGCCACCGATGTCACGATCCATGGTCATTTCGAACAGGATCGCCCCCAACACTCGATCACCCCCGAAGGCCGGGCTCATGCAGATACGGCTGCGCATGGCGTGAATGTGGTCGAACATTTCCTGGTCGGAGCCGTACTGATCCTCGCCGATCCCGTACAGCGCCAGCGCTTTCGGAGTGCTCCCACCGCTCTGATCTAAGGCAGCAATGAAGCCACTGGCCGAGCCCATTTTGTTGAGCATTTCTTCGTTCATGATGTCACTCCTTGCCGTGGCCAGCGCCGAAATGCCGGAAGTCCGGTGGTTGGCTGCGTTGCTCGCTCACTCTAGTCCTCTACCCACCCGCCTAGGGGGGCGTTGACATTCATCTCTTCCGGGTGAACCATGGGCCTAATCATGACCAGCCTTGACTACCGCCTTGAAGCCCAATTCGCCGCCGAACGAGGCCGTGTGGTGCTGTCCGGAGTGCAGGCACTGGTGCGAGCCCCTCTCGATCAGGTTCGCAGCGACGCCAAACGCGGCCAACGGACCGCCGGTCTCATCTCCGGCTATCAAGGTTCGCCGCTGTCCTCGGTCGAAGCGGTCTATGACCGCAACCGCCAGCTCTTTACCGACCACGACATCCGCTTCAACCCTGCGGTCAACGAGGAGTTGGCGGCCACCATGATCTGGGGAAGCCAACAAGCCGAACGAAACCCGGCCAGCACTCACGCCGGTGTCGTTGGACTGTGGTTTGCCAAAGGCCCGGGTCTGGATCGGGCTGGTGACGCGATCCGGCACGCCAACCTTGCGGGAGTGAGCCCCCACAGCGGGGTGCTTCTGGCCGTCGGTGACGACCCGGCCAACAAGTCATCCAGCATTCCTTCGGCTTCGGAAGGTTCGCTCACCGATCTGGCCGTTCCGTTTCTCTACCCGGGGTCCATTCAGGACGTGCTCGACTTCGGACGGTTTGGTTACGAGATGTCCCGAGCCTGCGGGGCCTGGATCGGCATCAAGATGCACAACGACATTGCCGATGGAACCGCCACGGTGCATGTCGATGCCGACCGGCTTTCCATCAACCACACACCGTTTATGCGCGACGGCCAACCCTGGCATCCCCAGTCGGACGACAACGTGCTGTTGCACCGTGCCTTGGAACTCGAAGCCGAATCGCACCAACTTCGTCCGCTAGCCGCCGCACATTTCGCCACCGTCAACCAGTTGCACCTGACTGTGGGAGCCAGCCAAGCCGAACTCGGCATTCTCGCCGCCGGCAAGGCCTACTACGACGTGCGAGAGGCGCTGCAAAGTTTCGGCATCATTAGCGACGACGACCTGCGAGATGCCGGGATCAGCATTCATAAACCCGGTCTGGTCTGGCCGCTGGCCCGAGACCCACTGCTGGCGTTCACCGCCGGGATCACCACCCTGCTAGTGGTTGAGGACAAACGACCCTTCCTAGAGCAACAGGCGACCGGGATTCTCTACGGGCAACCCCACCAACCGCTCATTGTGGGCAAGACCGATGAACAGGGCCTACCGCTCATCCCTTCGGCCGGAGCGTTGGAAGCCAACACCCTCGTTGCGCCGCTGCGCCGAGTGTTGAGCCGCCATCTCCCCGAGGAACGTCTTGGTCGTCCGCGCGAACGTTTCACCGTTACCGCCACCGAACCGCTGCTCAATCGGGCCCCGTATTTCTGTAGCGGCTGCCCGCATAACCGCTCAACGGTCGTGCCGGAAGGGTCGGTTGCCGGGGGTGGGATCGGCTGCCACACCATGGTCCTCACCTTTGAGGATCCCCGCGGGGTTGGGGTTACTTCGATGGGGTCTGAAGGTGCTCAGTGGGTCGGGATGGCTCCGTTTGTGCACGAAGGTCATCGCTTCCAAAACATCGGAGACGGAACGTTTACCCATTCGGGGAGTCTCGCCATCCGACAGGCGGTGGCCGCTGGCACCAACATCACCTTCAAAGTGCTTTACAACGGCACGGTAGCGATGACCGGTGGTCAGGACGCGGCCGGCGCGTTGACCGTGCCGTCAATGACTCGCCTGTTAGACGCCGAAGGCGTGACAACCATCGTGGTGGTTCGAGACAACGACAAGCAGTATCCGGCCCACGACCGGTTCGCCGACGGGGTGGAACTCACCGACCGGCGTCACCTCGACGAGGTGCAGCGTCGCCTGCGCGACACCCCAGGGACGAGCGTGCTGATCTACGACCAGGGTTGTGCCGCTGAGCTACGCCGGGCCCGCAAACGTCGCTTGTCCCCAACGCCCACTACCCGGGTGGTGATCAACGAAGCGGTCTGTGACGGTTGTGGCCATTGCGGCGAAATCTCAAACTGCATGAGCGTGCATCCGGTGGCCACCCCGTTGGGACGCAAGACCCGCATCCATCAGGAGTCCTGCAACATTGACCTGAGCTGCCTTGAAGGTGAATGCCCGGCGTTCATTTCGGTGACGGTTACCGACGGCGAGTCGGTGGATGCGCCGCTTCCTGACGTGGACCTACCCGTACCACCCGAGCCGGACCGGCCCGAGCAGGCGTCGATTCTCACGGTTGGGATCGGTGGGACCGGCGTGGTGACGGTCAACCAACTGCTCACCACCGCGGCGCTTCTTGATGGCAACCAAGCCGACAGCCTTGATCAGATCGGCCTAGCCCAGAAGGGCGGGGCGGTGGTGAGCCACCTGCGGATCGGACCGTCACTTCCCACTGGAGCGAACCGGATCAGCAACGCCTCCGCAGACACCTATCTGGTGTTCGACATGCTGGCCGGTGTGGCCGAAGCCAACCTGAGTCGGGCCGGGTCGGGCCACACCGTGGCGGTGGTGTCAACCTCGCAGGTCCCCACCGGGCAGATGGTGGCCAATCGGGAACACGAGGCGTTCCCTGAGCACACCCAGATTCGGAGCCTGATCGATTCCGCGACCCACGCCGAAGCGAACGTCTGGGTCGACGCGGAAGGTTTGGCCCGGGCATTGTTTCGGTCGCAGCCGGCGGCCAACCTCCTGCTCCTAGGTGTCGCCTACCAGCAAGGTTTGCTGCCGGTGAGTAGCCAAGCAATCGATCAGGCCATCGAACTCAACGGTGTCGCGGTTGACACCAACCGTCGGGCCTTTCTGGCGGGTCGGGTATGGGCGGTTGACCCGGAGCGTTTCGCCTCGTTCATTACCGATGAATCCGCCGAGTCGGCGCCGGTTCCCACCCCCGAAATCGCGCGGTTGTTGGACCGTGTCGACGGCGGCGAAGTCCTTGACGAGGCGCTGCGGTGGCGCCTGCCTCAGCTGCTGGCCTTCGGCGGCCGGCCGTGGGCCGAACGGTACCTCGACACGATCGAGCGAGTGTGCGAAGCCGAAACTGCGGTCACCTCCCGCCAGGACCTGCGGTTAGTGGTCGCCCACCATCTGAGCCGGGTGATGCTCTACAAAGACGAATACGAGGTCGCTCGCCTCCACCGTGACCCGGCCGTGCTTCAAGGGATCCGCCAGCGGTTCGGTCCCGAAAGCAAAGTCGCCTACCAGCTCAAACCACCCACGCTGGGTTTGGTTGGGCTCGACCGCAAGATCGCGATTGGTCGCCGGACCGGTGCGGTGATGTTTGCCACGCTGGAACGTTTTCGGTGGCTGCGCGGCCGCAGACTCGACCCGTTCGGGCACACCGAAGAACGGCGACGTGAGCGCGAACTGATCGGCGAGTACGAGACGCTGGTTGATGAGATCCTGACTGGGCTGCGAGCGGAACGCTACGACGACGCGGTGGCGCTGGCCTCGCTGATTGACCGGGTCCGCGGTTTTGGTCCGGTGAAGTTGGCCAACCTTGCCCAGTATCGGGAGGAACTTCAGACCGCCCGCACCGCTTGGCTGGCAGACTCGTCGGAGAACTGATCAACTCGCTGCTGCCCCGTGTGGGGTTCGACCGGAGTACCCGCCTTGCCCGAACCAACCAACGACCTCGACGTGCTGACCCAATGGGTTGGCCGGCAGCAACAAAGCGACGACGTGATCGCCCACCCGGTGGTTCGCCGGCTGGAGCTGACCCTTGACCGTGAACCAACGCTGGAGGTTGGTGACCCGCTCCCTCCCCTCTGGCACTTTTTATTCTTCGCAGATGTGGCCCCGACCCAACACTTGAGCCGCGACGGCCACCCGCCGCGTGTTGGGTTTCTCCCTCCAGTAGCACTCCCCCGCCGGATGTGGGCCCAGAGTCGGGTTGAGTTCCTTGCCCCGATCCGAATTGGGTCGGTTGCGCAACGAACCTCCACCATCGAAACGGTCGCGCTGAAAGAAGGGTCAAGCGGTCTGCTCTGTTTTGTGACGGTCCGCCACGAACTCACCGCAGATGGCCACCCCTGCCTAACCGAAACGCAGGATCTCGTCTACCGAAACGACCCTGACCCGTCGCAGCCGGTTCGCGAACCCGATATCGCCCCCGAACCCGCTGATTTTCACGAAACGATCCACCCGGACAGCGTGCTGCTGTTCCGCTATTCGGCGCTGACGTTCAACGGGCATCGCATCCACTACGACCTTGACTATGCCCAACAGGTGGAGGGGTATCGGGGGCTGGTAGTGCACGGTCCACTTACTGCGACCCTGCTCGCCGATCTGGCCGCTCGCCACACCCCGGACGGCCACCGGCTGGGATCGTTTTCGTTCCGTGGGGTATCGCCGCTGCTGAGCGACCAGCCATTCACGGTGGCGGGACGCCAAGATGGCCACTGCATGGATCTGTGGGCCGCGAACTCGACCGGTGGCCTCGCCATGACGGCGCAGGCCAACTTCGTTTGCGAAACCTAACCCTCAGCGCACCCAGTCGCTAGACGCTGGTGGTTCGGTGTTCGCCGTCGCCGACGTGGGTGTCGCTGTTGGTCGCCCGGCCATGGACCCAGAGTCCGAGGAAGATCCCGGCCAACGCCACCAGCCCGAGCGCTGCTCCCGAAGAGATCATGACCAGCGCCGGGGCGGGACAAGTCCCGGCCACCGCCCAGCCAATTCCGAACAGTGCACCGCCGACCACATGGTGGCGTTCAGGTCGAGACCGCGAAAGGGTGAGGGCGCCGCCCAGCGGCGTGACCAACCCTCGCCGTTCAAGCCACCACAGCAACGGCGCCGACACCGCAATAGCCGAACCCATGAACCAAAAAACGTCAAACTCCTGCAGTCGCAGC